>JARULB010000001.1:315610-631221 GCA_029688905.1 Balneolales bacterium ANBcel1
TGATACAGATGGGTGCGCCTGGCATCAATAACCGCATCCACAATTCCGGTATCACCATTCGTACCCGGCATGGGACCCGGTCCGCCCGCCTTCCCTGCCTTTCCCGCCTCCCGGCCGTAGCCCGTTGCGCCAAGCGCAATGCCCGCCAGCGTATTGCAGGCGAACAACGGAACATCGGTATCAAACAACAATCCTTTCACCGCGCTGCTCCCGACACGCAGGCCCGTATAGGAACCGGGACCGGCACTTACCAAAACCGCTCCAAGCTCGTCAACCCGCAGCCCGGCAGCACGAAGCAGCCGGTCGATGAACACAAACGTCCATTCCGAATGTCCTCCCCGTCCTTCGGCCCGCTCTTCATACAACCTGCCGTCGGGCACGCGCAGGGCCACCGAGCAAACGGGCGTGGCGGTTTCAATAGAAAGCAGGGGTTTGGCAATCAGGTTCATGCAGGGGTGGTAGCGAGGTTGTGGACAATGCCGGATATGACATGGCACCAGAATGGTAACCAACCCCGTCAATATAGGGATAATCCCCTCCCCTGTCACTCGTACCGCAATGATTCGACCGGGTTCACCATGGCGGCGCGCCGTGCGGGAAAGATCCCGGCCAGCAGGCCGATCATGGTCAATACACCGGTTGTGAGTATCATGGCATCCGTAGAAAGGGACGGACGGCCCAGAAAATCGGCCACACCGCCTTCCAGATTAAGCCCCTGAACACCCATCACCAGACTCACCGACACCAGAACTCCGATCGCCCCGCCCAGAATACATATAAACAGCGCTTCAAAAATAAACTGCGAGACAATATGTCCGTTGCGCGCCCCGATCGCCTTCTTGATGCCAATCTCTCTGGTCCGTTCCTTGACCACTACATACATGATGTTGGCAACCCCAACGCCGGCGATCAGCAGGGTCAGCACCCCCACCGAAAACAGAAAGATCTTGATGCCGATACTGACCTGATCGATAATCTGTTCGGACTCGATGAAGTCCCAGACCGGAACAGCCTGTTCATCATCGGGATGGAACTGGTACTTTCTCCCCATGATCTCCCTCACGCGCGAAATAATGACTTCCTGGTGCGCAGGGTCTGTCGGCCGGATCAATACCGAACCGAGATACCGGTGGTTATAGATCTGGCGGAAGGTGGTATGGGGGATGATGGCGCGCCGGGCATCGGGACCGTTGCTCATGGACATTTGCATTTTTTCGCCCATCACGCCGACCACCGTGAAAGAGGCCTGGTCAAGCCGCAGCTGCTGTCCCACCGCGTCGCCATTGGGGAAAAGCTGATCCGCGATTTCGTGCCCGATAAACACGACACGGCGCCGTTCGGCGACATCCCGTTCGTTGAGGAACCGGCCGCCCGCCACCGGATACATCGACCGCATCTCCTCAAAGCTTGCATCCACCCCTTCCATATAGGTATTGGTGTTGTTGAACTCCGAACGGAGTCCCACGCTTCGGCCGTACTGGGCGGAAATCAGCTTGATTTCAGGAATAGAGCGCCGCAACAAATCCACGTCACCATCGCTGAAGCGGATCCGGCGTCCGACATCCAGGCCCTCATACGAGCGGGTGGTTTGACCGCTATAGAAAATCATGACCTGATTACCGCCGCCGCGCATGCCCTGCAACATCTGGGTAGTCAGTCCCTCTCCAAATGCGAGAAGGGTGATTACGGCGATGGTGCCCCAGCAGATGGCGATTACGGTGAGCCCTGAGCGCAGTTTCTGTTTGCGCATGTCCTGGAGGAATTCTTTAATGAGGTTGATCCACATGGCTTTGTTCCAAAGGTTATGAATGAGCTATCTGAGGCACTCGACGATATTGAGCCGTGATCCGCGGAACGCCGGTGTCCATCCGGCGGCCAGGCCGACAACGGCGAGCACCACAAAGGCGATGATACCTACCGACGGGGTAAACTGCGGGGTGCCGACAAATTCGCCGATGGGAATGTAGCGCATGGCGTAGACGATCCCCCATCCGATCAGATACCCTATTGCAGCTCCGATACCGATCAGCAGGAAGGTTTCACCGAAGAAGTGGGCCAGAATGGTGCGACGTTTGGCGCCGGCCGCACGCCGGATGCCGATCTCCTTCATACGCTCCTGTACCACCACAAACATGATGTTTGCCACGCCGATGCCGCCGACCGCCAGGGTCACCGCCCCGATGGCACCCATGAACGAATTGAATCCCAGAAAGAAGTACCTCATGAAGAGGAAAAACTCACCGGTATCCCAGATCATGATGGCGTCGGTATCGGTGGGAGCGAACCGGTGCCGTTCGGAGATGACGGCCTGAATCCGGTTCCGAACATGCTCGGAGTGTTCCGGATTATCAATCTGGTAGATGAAGTTGTTGAGAATATCGGTGCCGAAAAAGGTGGAATATGTGGTTATGGGGATGAAGGCCCGGTCATGGTCACGCATGCCGTAGGAAGAGTCCTGTGACTTCGGCTGCATCACACCGATGACGAGAAACGGGGTCTGGCCTACCAGTACCTCCTGCCCTACGGCCTCCTCATCGCCAAACAGAAGCTGCTTGAGCTGATCGCCGAGAAAGATGACCCGGCGCCGGTTTTCAACATCCCGGTCGTTGATCCAGCGGCCACCTTTTTGGGGGTAAATGTTCCTCATTTCAGCATAGTTGACCGGAACTCCGGCGAACATCGGGGAGTTGCGCCGTTCGCCACGGCTGATCACCGCCGACCAGGTGACCAGTTCCGCGGCGATTTCGGATATTTCGGGGATGTTTCGGGCCAATGCATCAACATCCGATTCGCGGAAGCGGATGGGACGGCCGATTCCGTACCCTTCGTGGGGTTCGGTGGTCTGTGACCCGAACACGAGGACAATCTCATCCCCCAGTCCGCGCATGTTGAGCATGAGCTGGTCGCGAAACCCCATGCCGAAAGCCAGCAGAATAATGAGGGTGGCGGTTCCCCACACGATACCGAAAAGCGTGAGGAAGGTCCGCAGCCGCTGTGTGTTGATGGTCTGGAAAAAATCCTTGAGGAAGTTCATGGTCGGTATTCCGGATAGGTGATAGCTTGTTAGAGGCAGGTCCGGTCAGTTGGCCGATACGGTGCGGACCGGTTTTTCGAGCACCTTGTCGCCTTCGCCGAGTCCGTCGACCACTTCCACGTTGATGGCATCGCTCAGGCCCACTTTCACGGGGATCTCAACCCGTCCGTTTTCACCCGATCCCGGGATTTCCACGGTAGTAAGGGTGTCGCTGTAGGTAACCACCCTCTCCGGGATCATCAGCACGTTCTCCCGGTTTTCCACAATGATGTTGGCGTTGGCCGAATAGCCTGCCCGAAGGGTGTGACCGCCGGCTTCGAGGATGCGGATTTCAACGGGAAACACGATGCTGTTATCGCGGGTAGTGGACTTCAGCGAGATCCTGGTCACTTCGCCACTGACCTTCGCGTTAGGCAGTGCGCCGATGCGGATGTTGGCCTGCATCCCTTCCTCAATCTTGCCCACATCGATTTCGTCGACGGTACCCTTGAACAACAGGTCATCCATGCGAGCCAGGGTCATAAGAGGCGTACCGGCCTGATAGGATGTCAGCGGAACAATCGGGTCGCCGATATCCACCATCTTTTCGAGGATGTAGCCTTCGGTCGGCGCTTTCACCACACTTTCGATGAGCGTTTCGCCGATCATGATACGGCCCGATTCAAACAGCTCCAGCCGTTCCCGGTTGAGCTGCAGGTTGATTTCAGAGTCCCGCTTGCGCCGCTGCAGATCCTGGTAATCATGATCCGACACCATGTCGCGCTCGCGGAGCTGCTCCATGCGGAACATTTCGCGTTGCAGATTTTCCAGGGCGATTTCGGCGCGTTCGACGTTACGCTTGGCCTCGGCCAGTTCGAGCGGTGTGGGATCGGGACGGATCTCGAACAGCGGATCCCCCTCCCTCACATAGTCGCCCGCCTCGGCATATACCTTGCTGACCACCCCGGAGATTTTGGATTTTACTTCAATTTCGTTTCGGGGTTCGACCTGACCGACCGCCAGGGCGTATTCCACCAGGTTTCCTCGTTCCACGGTAACCAGGTTTTGCGTAATACCTGTGTTTCCGCCGTTCCCGGTCCGGAGCATCCAGGCTGCAGCAGATCCGGCGATAGCAATAATTATGATAAAAATGACAAATCGTTTCATCTTTCTGGGGATTTTTTTGTTGATGGACTGATGATGCATCCGGTGGATGGTTTTGCAGATATTGCCACCTGCTGTTGATCGATACGGCAGCTCCCTGAAAAGGTTACCCTCCTTCATGAATCCGTATTTGTTTCATCTTTTTTACATTCGCCGGCAACGTCCCCCTCACCCCTTATTTCCACTTTCCGCCCAACCGGTGCCACAACGGGCAGGCCTGTTTCCCGATCCCCCTTTTTTTCCTGTTCGACCCCCATTTTACCACGCTCGCCGCACATCCGTTGCCACCACAACCCAAAGAAATATCACAAAACGGCACTTTATTAGAAAAACTTCAATTTTATTTCATTTGGAAATTGGGCAGTTTAATCGGGGGGGCGGGAACAAATAATATCTTATCAAGTGAATCTTGAGAGTTCCCTTTCCGTATACCTGATTTTTTTCGGGCTTTTTTTAGCCGAAACCCGAGTGTTATTTCCAACACAACACCATCGACATTCAACATCAAAAACAATCACAATATGAATGATATCAACTGCTATTTCGCCCGAAGGGCTCTGCTGACGCTGGTGATGCTGCTCATCACAGTACCTGCGGGTCTGCTTCAGGCGCAAAATCTGGAGACGATCGAGCAAAACGTTACCGAGTTCACCCTGGACAACGGCCTGCATGTCATCGTCATCGAGCGGGATGTCGCCCCCGTTGCAACGTTTGTGACCCATGTGGGCGTCGGCTCGGTCAACGAGCAAATGGGCCAGACCGGCCTCACCCACGTATTCGAGCACATGGCCTTCCAGGGCACCAACACCATCGGCACCACCAACTGGGAAAAAGAGCGTGTCGCGATGGAAAAGATGGATGACGCCTACCGGGAGTGGCTGTACGAATCCAGAAGCTACCGACCCGACCAGGACAGGCTGGACGAGCTCTGGGCCCGCTTTCAAGAACTCCAGGACAAAGCCGGAGAATATATCGTCAACAACGAATTCAGTGAAATTGTTGAGCGTGAAGGAGCTGCCGGACTGAATGCCTACGTCTCCGCCGATGAGACCGCCTTTTTTTACAGTCTTCCCGAAAACAAGGCCGAGCTTTGGTTTGCGCTGGAAGCCGACCGGTTCATGAATCCGGCCATGCGCGAGTTTTACACCGAGAAGAATGTAATCATGGAAGAGCGGCGCGACCGTATCGACAATTCCCCGTTCGGCCGGCTGATTGAGGAGTTGATTTCCACAGCTTTCTCGGCATTTCCCTACAAGCATCATCCCATCGGATGGCCCTCCGATATTGAGGCGGTCACCATTCGCGACGCCATGGATTTTTACGAGGAACACTACGTACCCTCCAACATGACCGTAGTTGTAGCCGGTGATGTGGATCCGGAGCGCATCCGCGGATATGCCGAGACGTACTTCGGTCCGATGCCGGCAGGGCCGCCGCCGCCCAAAGTGCTCACCATCGAGCCCGAGCAGCGTGGCGAACGGCGCCTGGTCATCGAGGAAGACAGCCAGCCCATTCTGCTCATCGGCTACCACAGTGTGGATATGAACCACCCCGATGCCATAGCAATGGATATTTTGAGCGGCATCCTGTTCCAGGGCCGTACTTCCCGCCTCCACCAGCGCCTGGTCATCGACGAACAGATGGCGCTTGAAGTCGGAGGTTTCAACGGGTTTCCGGGTGAACGATACCCCGGCCTGTACATCATTTACGCCGTTCCCAACCAGGGAGTCTCCCTGGCCGACATCGAAGAGGTGATCTACGAGGAGCTGGACCGCATTCGCGAGGGCGACCTTACCGATCAGGACATCGACCGGGTCCGGACCAACGCACGGGCTTCAGCCATTCGGGGCCTCGCCTCCAACCAGGGCATGGCGATCAGCTTTGCCCAGAGCCACGCCTTCCGAGGCGGCTGGCGGACGCTCTTCGAAGATCTGGATACCATGATGGAGGTAACCGTCGATGACCTCCAGCGTGTTGTTGAAACCTGGTTCCGGAAACAGACGCGAACCGTCGGTATGATTCAAACCAGGGACGAGGCCACCGCTTCCCGCTAACCCGGACTTTTAAATTACCCCATACGATGAGAAAAACAATTTTTTATATCCTGCTGACGGCGCTCCTGGCCGCATGCAGCGCCACTGAAACGGCCCAGCGAAAACCGCATGAACATATCGTTTTCCCTGAGCTTAAAGAGTATGAAATTCCGGAACCTGAGCAGTTTACCTATAACGGAATAACCTTCTTTCTGCTCCATGATGACGAACTGCCCCTGGTGGACGTACGGGTGATCGCCAACGGCGGCTCCTGGATGGATCCCGCCGAAAAAGCTGGCCTGGCCTCGGTAACCGGCCAGGTATTGCGCTCCGGAGGTTCGGTACAATTCCCCGAAGAGCAGCTTGACGAGCTTCTGGAAAACAGGGCTGCCAGTATGGAAACCGGCTTCGGCCTTACCACCGGCTTTGCCCGCATGAATGTTCTGAAGGAAGATTTCGATGAATTGCTGCCGGTGTTCACCGACCTTCTTAAAAATCCGACATTCCCCGAAAGCCGGATCGATCTGGCCATGACCCAGCGCCGTACCGCCATTTCACGGCGAAACGAGGAAGCCTCCCAGGTTGCGGCGAGAGAGTTCCGCAAACTGATCTACGGACCGGAGTCCGTGTACGCCCGGACAACCGAGTACGCCACGCTTGAAAGCATTACCCGGGATGATCTTGTCGCCTTCCACAGTCGCGTCTATCAGGGCAGCAACATGCTGGTAGGCCTGGTCGGTGACTTCAATCCGGCCGATGTACGCAGCCGGCTGGAAGAAGCTTTCGGAATATTTGACGAGGGAGAGCCGGCTCCAACCGACCTGCCCGATGTCGATTATGAGTTTGAAGATGCCATCTACTTCGCTCACAAGAGCGATATGAACCAGAGCCAGATCCGCATGGGACACATTGGCGGCTTCCGCGACAACCCCGACTACGCGGCCCTGCAGGTAATGAACCAGATTCTGAGCGGCGGGTTCTCCGGCAGATTGATGCAGGAGGTTCGCACGGCGCAGGGACTGGCGTACGGAGTCTACGGCTCCTACACCAGCAATGTCCGCTACCCCGGCGCGTTTTTTGCCGGATTGAGCACCTCGTCCGAAACCACCCGGGAAGCCCTGGAAGCCACCATCTACCAGATTGAGCGCCTCCAGAACGAACGGGTGACACAGCAGGAACTGGACGAAACCAAAGAACGCATTTTCAACAGCATCATTTTCCGATACGACAGCAATTCACGCATTCTCTCGGAGCGCATGAACAACTACAACCTCGGGCTGCCCGATGATACCTTCGAACAGTACATCGAACAGGTGCGCACTGTAACGGTTGACGATATCTATCGCGTTGCCAACGAGTATATTCGCCCCGGTAAAATGAAAGTGCTAATTGTCGGCAATCGCGATCTGATCGAAGACCAGCTTGCGGAACTGGGCCCCTATCACGAAGTGGACATCACCATACCCCGGGCCGGTGCCGAACGAGAACTCGTGGAAGGAGATGCCGAGGCAGGCAGTGAATGGATCCGGAAAATGGCATCGGCCCTGATCGCGGATGATGCCGGTCTCGGGACCGTTCTGCTGGAAGGAACCCAAACCGTACAAACTCCCCAGGGAGAGATGTCGATGGGGATTACTGCCGAAATGAGCTTTCCCGCCACGCTGCTCATGGAGATCTCCACACCTATGGGAAGCCAGGTTATCGATATTTCGGAAGGCAGCGGAGTTATACGTATGGGCGGACAGGAGCATCCCCTGCCGGGTAACGCAGTGGAATCCATTCTCAACGAGCTTAAACGGGACCCGCTGAATATCGCACGTAACGCCGAAAGTATTGAAGCGCTGTTGACCGGTGACGGCGACACCGTGGATTTGTACCTCGGCGGCGACTATGACATGACGATTTCACTTGACCCGGAGACCCACCTCCCCGTGGAGATGAAATACATGCAATTCGACCCCAATTACGGCCGGGATATCGAAAACCGAACCGTACTCTCCAACTGGAACCTGAACGATGGCATTCGGGTCGCTTATGAGCAGACCCAGTACAGCGGCGGAGAGCTTTCCAGCAGCACCGTCTATACCTCTCACGGACAAAAATAGTCAGCACTACCGGCACCGGCGGCGGGCGCAAATGCCTGCCGCCGTCTTTTTATCCTGCCTCCCTTCTCTCGCACCCTTTCCGCCCGTTTCGCCCTTTCCACCCGGCGCGAAAATACTTTTCACCAACAATAATGTCATGCTATTTCAGTTTTTATAGCACGAGCATGTCGGATTTCAAGAAGTTCAAAAAAGATATCAACAATCCAACATTTGTTGTATATTAACAACAACTTGCGCATAGCCCAACAGGGTGTCGCCTGAAGGGCTGATTAGGGATTTTCAGACTTTTGCGTATATTGTTTGTCTGAAAAACAAAAGAATGACTTTCTCGGCCGTTCACTGACAGTCCCCCGGCCGGCGTAACAAAAGAATAATCCCGAAAGTCATGCCAGGCACATACGGCTGGCCCTGCAGATGACCAACGTGTCATAGCTAAACATCTGGAAGCAACCCATTCAGGGCCCGGGACAAAGCCATTTTTTTACGAATCAGGAAAAGGAGGTCACATTGCCGTACTTCGAATTTCAACCCAATGAAGCTTTTTTTGTTGATGGGAAAGCCCCGAAGTATAAATCTTATAATCTCAGAAACTTTGAGAAAATCCCCCAGGTAAAAAACCTGCCGGAAGAGATCCGCTTTAATATTAAAGTGGTTGGAAACGTGCTTCCGTTCAAGGTGAACAATTATGTAATTGAAGAGCTGATCAATTGGGACAATATCCCGGATGATCCCATGTTCCACCTGACATTTCCCCAGAAGACGATGCTCAAGCCGCATCACTTCGATAAAATGGCGGAAGTACTGAAAAGGGGCGGATCCAATGATGAAATCGCCAAAACGGCCAATGAGATTCGGATGGAGCTGAATCCCCATCCGGCCGGACAAAAAGACGAAAATACGCCTCAGCTCGGCTGCGAGTCCCTTCAGGGCATGCAGCACAAGTACCAGGAAACCGCCCTGTTCTTTCCCAGCCAGGGGCAAACCTGTCACGCCTACTGTACTTTCTGTTTTCGCTGGCCCCAGTTTGTCGGCATTGATGAGCTGAAGTTTGCCATGAAAGAGGCGGAGCTTCTTGTGGAGTATCTGAAAGAGCATCCCGAAGTTACCGACGTGCTGTTTACCGGCGGTGATCCGATGATCATGAAGCCTCGTGTTCTGGCATCCTATATTGACCCTCTGCTGGAAGCGGATCTTCCGAACCTCCGAAATATTCGTATAGGCACCAAAGGTCTGGCCTACTGGCCTTACAAATTTGTGACCGACAAGGATGCCGACGAAATGCTATCGCTGTTCCGGAAAGTGACCGAGTCCGGGCTGCATCTCGCTCTGATGGGTCACTATTCCCACCCGGTTGAACTGCAAACCGAAATAAGCAAGGAAGCGGCCCGCAGGATACGCTCCACAGGAGCACAGATCCGCACCCAGTCCCCCCTTCTTCGCCATATCAACGACAGCTCCGACTGCTGGGCCGAAATGTGGAGGGAACAGGTAAAACAGGGCATGATTCCCTACTATATGTTCGTAGTTCGCGATACCGGGGCGCGTCATCACTTTGACATCCCGCTGGAAGAGGCTTGGAACATCTTCCGCGAAGCGTTCAATCAGGTGAGCGGTATAGCACGAACCGTCCGCGGACCCAGCATGTCTGCCGGGCCCGGAAAGGTTCATGTGCTTGGTGTGAGTGACGTGGCGGGTGAAAAGGTGTTTACCCTCCAATTCCTTCAGGGACGCAATCCGGAGTGGACCGGCCGGCCGTTTTTCGCCAAGTACAACAAGGACGCCGTCTGGCTGGATGACCTGGAACCCGCATTCGGTGAAGAACAGTTTTTCTTCGAAAAAGAGCAGGAAAACGAGTCAATTGAAAGCCATACCAACGGCAACGGAAATGGACATTCCAACGGAAATGGACATTCCAACGGAAATGGACACTCTAACCGGAAAAGCCGCCGCAACGGCCATACCGAAAAGCTGGAGATATCCGACATCCTCCGGGAAGTAAACAATTGACGATCCGGATTCACACATCGATGTGAATCCACCCTATACATTACGATCTCAATCAACGGGCGGTTTTCACGAACTGCCCGTTGTTGTATATGGCCAGGGCGCGGCCGGTCAGGGTTTCGCCAAGATAGGGAGTGTTGGATGACCGGGATCGGATTTCATCCCTGCTGCAAATCCATTCATGCATTGTGGAAAACAGGGTGAGGTTGGCCTCTGTGCCCGCTTCGAGTTTGGGAACCGGCAGGTTAAGTATGTTTCTGGGGTTGACCGCAAGCTTTTCGACGGCCTGCCCAAGCGTCAACACACCGGGACCAACAAGACGCTTGCAGATGATACTCCATGCGGTCTCGAGTCCGATGATCCCGTTCGGGGCGTAAATAAACTCGACCTCTTTCTCATCGACCGAATGGGGAGCGTGATCGGTGCAGATGGCATCGATGGTGCCGTCGGCCAGCCCCTCGATCATCGCCTGCACATCATCGGCGGTACGCAGCGGCGGATGCATCTTCCAGTTGGTGTCGAACCCCCGGCGCTCAATCTCCTCGTCCGTCAGGTCGAAATGATGCGGGCACACCTCGGTAGTCACCCGAATCCCCTTCTTCCTGGCCTCCCTGACCAGCTCCACCCCCTTCCGGGTGCTAATGTGGGCCACATGCACATGACCGCCTGTCAGCTCCGCCAGCATGATATCGCGGGCGATCATCACCTCTTCGGCGATGGACGGCGAACCGGCCAGCCCCAGGCGTGTGGAAACCCGCCCCTCGTGCATGTGTCCGGGACGGGATAGCGGGAGATCCTCCTCATGATTGATCACCGGCATGCCCAGCATTGCCGAATACTCCAGGGCGGTACGCATCAGGCGGCTGTCCTGGACGGGGTCCCCGTCGTCGCTGAACGCCACTGCCCCACCCTGTTTCATGTCGGCCATTTCGGCCAGGGATTTGCCGGCCCGTTCTTTGGTGACGGTACCAATCGGATAGACATCCACCGGAAGTCCCGCCGCCTGTTTTTTGACGTACGAGACCACATCGCGCGTATGGATGGGCGGATTGGTGTTCGGCATGCACGCCACTGCCGTAAAACCGCCGGCTGCAGCGGCCTCGCATCCGGTGACGATGGTCTCTTTGTGCTCGAAGCCCGGCTCGCGGAGGTGGACATGCATATCCATCCACCCCGGGGAAACGTACGCGCCGTCGGCGTCATAGACCTCCCCGGCGGACTCCCTCGCAAGGCCGGTCCCGATTTCAGCTATCATACCGTTCGAAATACGCATATCGACACGCGTACCGCCGTCATTCCGGCCGTCGACCGGATGCACATTCGTGATCAGCAACTCCTTTTTATTACTCATGCCGTCTTTTTATTATTAGGGTTCGAAGCCAAATATAAGCCATTCAACAGAAAATACACATCAGCCGCAGCAGGAATCCCGAATCATGTCCATACTCGCAGATCGACCGCCGCCGGTCTTAACTGTAACGGCACTCACCGAAGAGATCAAATTTGTCCTGGAAGATCATTTCAGCACGGTTGAAGTGCGCGGCGAGATCAGCAGTCCGCAGGCCAGCCGCAACGGCCATCTCTATTTTACACTGAAGGATGCCGGTGCCCAGCTCTCCTGTGTGATGTGGCGGTCGCAGCGGGAGATGCTGGATCAAGAGCCGCAGCACGGCGATGAAGTGGTGGTAAGCGGACCGGTACAGGTTTATCCGCCGCACGGCCGTTACCAGCTGATTGTTCGCTCAGTACGCCCCGCCGGAGCCGGAGCGCTTCAACAGGCCTTTGAACGGCTGAAGCGCAAACTGGAGGCGGAAGGCCTGTTCGACCCCGCACGAAAAAAGGAACTGCCGCGGTTCCCCCGGATCATAGGTATCATCACATCGGCCACCGGCGCGGCCTTCCAGGATATGCGCGACACGCTGGAAAAACGGTATCCGATGTGCGAGGTATGGCTCTACCACGCGTCGGTGCAGGGCGGCCAGGCGGTGCCGGAAATCGTGCAGGGCATCCGGTGGTTCTCGGAACGGCAAGAGGCGGACCTGCTGATCGTCGGCCGGGGCGGCGGCTCGCTCGAAGACCTCTGGGCCTTTAACGAGGAACCGGTGGCGCGTGCCATCGCCGATTGCCCCATTCCGGTGGTCAGCGCAGTGGGGCACGAAACCGACTTCAGCATATCGGACTTTGTGGCGGATGCGCGGGCGGCGACCCCCACCCAGGCGATTGTCATGGCTGTGCCGGACATAAACGACCTGCGGATGTATACCGATGACACCCGGATGCAGCTGGAGCGCATTGTTCGTCAGCGTATCGACAGGCACAAGGACGCAGTCTCCCGGTTTCTGGATAATTACGCTCTGCACGGTGTTCGCCGGCGCATCGAAAGCCGCAAGGAGCAACTGGCCCGGCAGCAGGAAGAGCTGGGACGCGGACTCAGGCGGCGGCTCGAACGACACCGGGATTTACTGGCCTGGCGACACGAGCAGCTGAGACCCGGACTTCTCAACCGCCTCGGCCGGTCGCGTGACGAAATCCGCAGAATGCAGGAGAACATGGCCCACGCCGTTCGGCAAACCCTGCTGCAAAAGCAATCGGCCTGGAGCGGTATGGCCCACCGATTGGCCGCGTCCGATCCCAACGCGCCGCTCAAGAAAGGGTACACGCGCATCTATCAGAACGGGCAGTGGATGCGGCGGTCCGACCGGTTCCGCTCCGGCGGCGATTTCGAAATTCAATGGTCCGACGGCCGCACCGAAATCAGGCGTTCTGAAAGCGGACCACGGTCATAGCAGATACGACATGACGCCGACGCCGATAAATACGGTTGCTCCGGCACACCCGCTCAGTTCAGAATAACCATCTTGACGGTTTCAATCCGCGACTGTGTCGCCTTGCTGATGATGAACTTGTGGCTTCCGATCACAATCTCCTCATTGACCTTGGGGATGCGTCCCACCTCGTTGATGATATACCCGGCGATGGTCTCGTAGTTCTGTTTCTTCACCGGCCAGGCCACAGACGGGTACTTCTCGGAAAGCAGCGCAAGCGGCACATCCCCATTCATGATGAATGTATTGGATGACACCCGTTTTATCAGCGTATCCTCCATATCGTACTCGTCCTGAATATCACCCACCACCTCTTCAAGCAGGTCCTCGGTGGTGATGAGGCCGGCCGTGCCTCCATATTCGTCAATTACAATGGCCAGGGAGATATTGAGTTTTTGAAACTCGGAAAGCAGGTCCTTGGATTTCTGGCTGGAAGGGATGTGCTTCACCGGGCGGATAATATCGCTGAGCTGCTTCGGGTTCTTGAAAAGGTCGTACGCGAATACCACACCGATCACATTATCGATGCTTTCGTCATATACCGGCAGTTTGGAAAAGCCGGATGAAACGAATTTCTGCAGGACCTCCTGGAGTTCGGCATTCTTCTCGCAAGCCACGATTTCGGTGCGCGGTATCATGGACTCCCGGACCCGCTTATTGGAAAGCTGCAGGACATTGGTCAGGAGTTCCGAATCGTCCCGGTCGATATCCGACTCATCGCTGTCGCCAAGTTCCCGCAGCAGCATCTCAATATCCTGGCGGCGATACACCTGTTCCGATGTTTCGGATTGCGGGATGGCCAGGGCGATCAGCTTGCCGGCAACTCCGTTTGCAAAATAGATGAACGGAAGGAATACGGCGTGGAGTACACGGTGAAATATCGCCAGATTAAAGATGAGTGCTTCGGAATTGATCCGGAAGATCACTTTCGGCACGATCTCGCCGAAAAACATGATCACTATGGAGGCGATGACTGTTTGGATGAACAGCACCGCAAAGTCCGAGGGGAACGTGTCGAACAGTGCGACATAGGCGGCGGAAACCGGCTGGACGAGAAATATTGCCATCAGCGTGGCGTAGATCACGTTGACAATATTATTGCCGATGAGGGTGGTGGAAAGGAAAGCCTCCCGATCTCTCAGGAAAAAAGCCATTACCCGGGAGCGAAGAGACGTTTTTCGTGCCCTGATCTCCAGTTTCAGCCGGTTGGCGGAAACATAGCCGATCTCCGAGCCTGCAAAAAATGCGCTCAGCAGGATAACCAGGGCAATCAGAAGCCACTCGTTCATAAAGCAGCCTCCGGTTCAGGTGGCGGTTCCTGTTCCTGCGAAGATGAAGGTGTATCCAAGGCGAATTTTACCGTTTGTTTGCAGAGATGCAGCAAAAGATACAATTTTATTTATTATTAAACCCGGGTTTTCGCTTCTCCAGGAAGGCGGAAGTGCCCTCCCTGAAGTCGTCCGTCCCGCACAACAAGCCGAACAGCCGCGCCTCTTCCTGGAACCCCTGCGCCCGATTGGGATAAGCGGCATGCACCGACTCTATCGCTTTTTTGATGGCGATTGGAGCCTTTTTTGTGATCTGCTGAAGCCAGAGCCGCGACGCCGCAACGGTGCGCCCGTTTTCAACGATGCGATTGACCAGGCCGAAGTCCAGCGCGGTTTGCGCGTCGATCGGCCGGCCGTCCAGGATCATCTCCAGTGCCCGGCCCTTGCCGATCAGCCTCGGCAGGCGCTGTGTGCCCCCGTAACCGGGTATAAGTCCCAGGCCGAGCTCGGGCAGGCCGAACTGCGCCCCGCGTGAGGCAACCCTGAGATGGCAGGCCAGGGCAAGCTCACATCCACCCCCAAGCGCATACCCCTCAATGGCGGCGATGACCGGCTTGCCGGTAGATTCGATGATGGAAAAGACAACCTGCCCTTTTCTTGAAGCCCGTTCACCGCTCTTCACTTTCAGCTTCTGCAGTTCGGCAATGTCGGCGCCGGCTGCAAACGCCTTCTCCCCGCTTCCGGTCACCACAATGCCCGTAACCTCCGGATCTTCTTCAAGTTGCCCGAAAAGCTCCTGAAGCTCATCCAGCATCCGGTTGCCGAGCACGTTGAGTTTGTCCGGACGGTTGATGGTCACCGTCGCGATTCCTTCCTCATATGCCACTTTCAGCGTTTCATGCCGATCGTTCATGCGCACCTGATAATTTTTGTTATGGCATATAGTATAAGCCGGAGCAGCCATTTGGTCAACATCTATCGACAGCATGCCTGATTACGCGATCAATGGCTGAATATTACCCGCGGTGAAAAAAAATTTGACACGGAGCTATATACTATTATATTAGTACTATGATGATAGAACATCAGAAAAACTGCCACCTAACCAGCATCCGATTAACCTGTCGAGCAATATCATGAAACGATCCCTGACACCGCTTGGTGAAACCGAAATGGAAGTTCTGCAACACGTATGGGACCTGGGGGAAGCCACCGGCAACGATGTCCGGAAACGGATACATCAGACCCGTGACCTGGCCTACACCACCATCATAACCGTACTCAAAAACCTGGTTCAAAAGGGGTATCTGAAGTACCGCAAAGAGGGTGTTACCCATGTTTACAGTGCAGCGCGAGAGCCGGAGTCGGTTCGCTACAATCTGGTGAATCATCTTGTGGAAAAAGTATTCAGAGGCTCCAGAGCCGATCTTATCCAGACTCTGGTGGAAAAGGAAAAACTGACTGCGGAACAGCTTAAGGAAATCCGAAGAATGATCGACCAGCTGGACGAGCAGTAACAGTCGCGCTTCAATGGAAACGCGATGAACCGGTTGGGCCGGCTTGCCTGCCGAATCCCGGGCGATAGCAGCCATGCGTCAACGGCTTGCTATCTGCTGTACCCTCAACTCATTACACACTGCCGGGCGCGGACTGTCATTTCCCGGCGACAACCCGCCGCAAGGCCACATCAAACGCAATTGTCATGGAGACATCGCAACTGATCCCTTTCATCACCTCGTTCCTGGAATCGGCCGGAACCGCCAGCATCAGCTATCTGTGGATACCGGCTGCCGTATGGCTGATAGCCGTGCTGACCGTCCTCGGACTGCTTCGCCTGGCCGCGAACATGGACGCCCTGTACCACTATCATATCCGGACGGCGCTCATCCTCAGCCTTCCGGCCCCGTCCCCCTGAGCCTGTCCAACCGTACGCTACTCGACTCGATGCGCTTCAAGCCGCGCCTGATACTTGGTGGCCGAACCCCGGTACCCTGCACTTTCGGCACATTTCGTCCGGTCATAATCATCCCGGAGAAGCTGAGGGAGTCACCGCAAAAACTGAATATGGCCGTGCGCCATGAGCTGATTCACATCCGACGGGGGGATTCCCTGCTGAACATGCTGATGATGCTCACCATCACGCTTTTCTGGTTCATCCCGCTGCTGCATCTGCTGTTCTCGCGGGTAAAAATGTACCGTGAGCTATCCTGTGACCGGGATGTGCTCAGTGAAAACGGATTTTCCAGAAAAGAATACGCCGAGCTGTTGTTTGAGATGGCCATGCATACCGGCCGTCACCATTCATCATTGCTGGGTATGTCCATTGAACCATCCATCCTAAAGAAGAGGATTGAGAATATGAATACAAAAGAACAACACCAGCGATCATTCAGGAAGAGTCTTGGCTTTTTGTTTGTCACCCTTTTAGCCATCACGGTGGTTATTTCGTGCTCGGATATACAGAGCAGCGGACAAGGCGCGGAGCCGGCCTCTTCGGTTTCGTCATCCGCTGAGGGTGCTGCCACCTCAACCGCCGCCCTGGATGAGGAAACTGTGTACACCGAAGTGGAGATCATGCCGGAAATGGAGGGCGGAATCATCTCATTGTACGAGTACCTGACCTATCCTGATGATGCGCGCGCCGCCGGTATCGAAGGGCAGGTTGTGGTGCAGTTTGTCGTCGATGAAGAGGGCCGGGTCACACAACCGCAGGTTGTGCGAAGCGCGGGCGGTGGCCTGGACGAAGCGGCGCTTGATGCCATTGAGCAGGTCGCCTTCACACCCGGAAGAAAAGACGGAACTCCCGTGAAAGTGGAAATTGCGATGCCGATCTCCTTCCGGCTGAGTCAATAGGAGAAGTATGCGCCGCCGTGGGGCCCCGGATCCGGATTCATTTGACCTCACCGGGTTCGGGGCGGCCACTGCCGGCCGGCAGCTGTTCATGAAGCGGACGCAGGCCGTATCTGACAAGCAGGTTGATGCTTCCAGCCTGCGCGCTGGTTGTCGTCAACTGTTCATGTAGCGGTCGTATCGGGAAAGCATGGCCGCGTCTTCCTCCAGCTGACGGATGTAGGCCGAGGTATCTTCCAGCTCCGCCATCATTTCATCAAGCTGGCTGCCGAAATCGTCGGGATGGTAGATCGTCATTGTCTTTTCATAGACGTACCGCACCGCGTCTTCGATGGTCTCCTGCCGGGTCGTGCAGATATCTACCCGTTCCTCGGCGGACTTCAGCTTCTCGAGGCGTTTTTTAAGAATCTCCAGGCGCCGTGTCCGTACCTCCCTGAGCTGGCCCGAGTATTCGGCTTTCAGCTCCAGCTCAAGTGAGCGGATCTCAAGAATGAGCGCGCCGGTGGAGGATTGCCGCAGAAGCTCGCTGAACCGCTCATGGAAAACAAGTTGCCGCAGGTACTCCGACATCAGCGATTCGATTCGCGAGACCAGCGGTTCCGCCAGCAGGCGGGCCGAGCCCGGCATCGACCGGAAGTTGGCATCGATTTTGTCGCACAGGCGCTTGAGGATCAGAAACTTTTTCTGGCTGTGCACCTGGAGTTCGTCGAACATGCGTTTCTCTGTGCCGGCACCGTCCTGATCCCTGGCGTCGAGGCGTTCGATGATGTACCTGCGAAACCATGGCTGATGCGGTACCGTCCCGAGATAGAGCAATTCCACTCCAATGCCGATGGTCAGTACCAGGGTCGGCATCCAGGGGGTTCCGGACACCATCAGGGCACCCAGGCTCACCAGCAGCAGATACCCCAGGTTAAGCGGATGAAGAAACGCTTCTCTGGCCAGGTTCAAGGAGTGATATTCGGGACGATGGTCAGGCATGGTCGTTGTTATTCACATGTGTTTTGGTGTGGGAGAGAATTCCCGGTTCCGATTTGTTAATGAACACCTCTCCCTGTTTCTTGCCGGCTTCAAGCGAACGCGGGGTTTCCATCTGTTTTTTGAACTGCCGGACGATCTCACCGGCCTTCAGCCTTTCGGCATCGTACTCCAACTCGATGGATTCGCTGTCGACGCTGTCGAGCGCCATCTCCATGCGGGCTTCGTTCCTGGCGGTCTCTTCGCGTATCCGGGCGATCATCTCGTCGTGGGTCGCATCCACTCCGCTCACTTCAAACTGCTCGAGCGTATCCGCCACACGGGCCTGCCAGGCCGAGCGTTCGCTCTCTCTCATGGCCTCTTTCGCCTCGCGGATTTTGCGGTCCTTCTCGGTCATGAATGTCTTCTTGACCTGCAGGGCCTTGTCGTACGCTTTCCGGGCGTTTTCGAGTTGATTTCTGGAAGCGGTGAGCGCATCCCGGCCCCGCTGAAGCTGCAGGGCGTAGTTTTCGGCGATATCGTCCCGTTCGGCTTTGATGGCCGTTTTAATGCGCAGGGAAAGCTCGCTGACCTGATCCTCATAGCGCTGCACTTCTTTTTGCAGCAGCATCACGTTGGCTTTCACCGTGGCGATGTTCTCGTTCATCCGGGGAACCTGGTCGTTCAGTTCCCGGATGTTCATCTCAAGGATCCGCTTGGGATCCTCAATGGCGCTTACTGCTCCGCCAAATATCGATCTGATGGCACGTACAAATCTTCTCCACATAACTGCTCCGGTTTACGGTTCCAGGTGAACCGGACCGGGTCAGGCTGTGCTCCATGGAGTTACGCCATCGCGTGTTACCTTGTCGGTGATCAGGGCGGGGGTTTCCGGCCTTGTCGAACCAACGGTAACGGCATCCTGCAGCATCTGCCGGACCCTGTCCGTTGTTTCTTCCTTATTCGTGCGGCACCTGGCGATTGTTTCACCCTGTTTGACGGGATCGCCGATCTTTTTGTCCAGAATAATGCCCGCCACCGGGTCGATGGTATCCTCCTTGGATGCGCGTCCCGCCCCCAACTCCACTCCGGCCATGCCGATAGCGTAGGCGTCCATCTGTGTGACATAGCCTGCGGACGCGGCCTGAACCTCAAAAGAATGTTTTGCCGCCGGATAGCCCTCCGGCCGATCCAGGTATTCGGTGGATCCGTCCTGGGCGGTTACAATATCCCGGAACTTCTGCATGGCGGAACCGTCCTGTACCGATTTTCTGCTCTTTTCAACTCCCTCCTCAATGGATCCGGCCTTGCCGCCCAGCCAGATCATGGTGCCCGCGAGCAGGTGCGACACCTCCAGCAGGTCAGCGGGACCGCCACCGTTCAGACATTCGATGCTCTCCTCAACCTCCAGCCAGTTGCCGATTTTGTGGCCCAGCGGTTGCTCCATGGCGGTGAGCCAGGCAATGGTGCGCTTGCCGAACTCCTCGCCGATCGACACCAGCCGCTGCGCAAGCTCCAGCGCCTGATCGCGTGTCTTCATGAAAGCGCCGGAACCGAATTTCACATCCAGCACCAGGGCATCGATGCCCTCGGCCAGCTTCTTGCTCATGATGCTGCCGGCGATCAGGGGGATGGACTCGACGGTGGCCGTAACATCCCGCAGGGCGTACATACGCTTGTCGGCCGGAGCGATCTCTTCGGTCTGCCCGATGAGGACCACATTGTGCTCCCTGAGTACCTCGACATATCGTTTTAGGTCCAGGTTGACATTAAACCCCGGGATGGATTCCAGCTTGTCGAGAGTACCGCCCGAATGTCCGAGTCCGCGGCCCGATATCATCGGTACGGGCACGCCGCAGGCGGCAACGATCGGAGCGAGGATCAGCGACGTCTTGTCGCCTACACCACCGGTGGAGTGTTTGTCGACTTTGATTCCCGGCACATCCGAAAGATCCATTACGGTGCCGGAGTGGAGCATTTCGCGGGTGAGGGCCGCCGCCTCGTCGTCATCCAGCCCGTTCAGAAAGGCGGCCATCAAAAAGGCGCTCATCTGGTAGTCGGGCACGGCATCGCGGCTGTACTGCTGGATCAGGTACCTGATCTCCTCTGATGAAAGGGAACGTTTGTCGCGCTTCTTCCGGATGAGCGAGGCGATATTATAGCTGTTCATTGACGGATACTGTTTGAAATTCGGACTTCCATGTTTAAGAGTCGGCAAAATTTTGATATCTTGCGTGACGATCGGTACCGTTTGCCGGTAAATACCGGAATCCGAAGATGTTTCGACCATTTCGCAGAAATTTGCCTCTCTGCTGTATTGTGGTGACATAATCGGGCAGAATCTTAACAATGGCAACTACCGCATGGAGATCTCGCCGTTTCAATTACTGCTTTTGCTCATCCTGATTATCCCGCTGATCCGGCGGGTATGGGACAATCTGAAGAAGGGTGACGACACCGGCCACGAAGGGGAAAACCTGCCAGAGGATCCCTGGAGTGTAGATCAGGATACCGAAAGCCGCTATCCGCAGGAGGCGGCCGGCCGGCACCGGCCCGGTGAATCGCGCTCACAGGAGAACGGATACGGCGCATCCCCACAGCATACCGCGGAACAGCCGCGCGGGGAACAGAGCTGGGAGGATTTCTTTGAAGGCCTGGAAAAGGTGCTGTCCAGCGATGAGTCCGAGCAGAACAGGCAGCGTGAAAGCCAGCGCGAGCCCGCGTCAGCGTCATACGGCCGCGAGACGGCCGGAACGGTCTCGCAGCGAACACGCGACGCTTCGTCCCGTCATCCCCTGGAAGGCCCTGTATACTCCGAAAGCGGCCATGGCGCGCGCGGTGCCTCTGCCTCAGCCGGTGGACATTCGGCTTCCGGCGGCTCTTACGGCAGTGCCACTTCTTCCGCTTCCGGCCAATCCCGGAGAGGTACCGGTGACAGCCGTGGTTCCCGTCCCTCGTCCGACCCGTTCCGCCATAAAGAGCACCGCTGGTCCGATACCGGAGAGGAGATCGAACAGGAGCTGGCCGACAAGGAGAATCCCATCTACGCCACGCTCGACGACGAGCCCACCGTCACCCGCCTCGGGATGAGCGGCAGGAAAAACGTCAAACGGATTCTTGGGGATCCCGAAAGAGTCCGTGACGGCATCATGCTGAAAGTGATCCTGGAACCGCCGAGATCGCGTCGCGGGCGACCTGACCGTTTTTGAGATGGATGATGTGATTACGGTACTGGGCGATCAAAACCACTATCTACTCGAGCGTTACCTCCACCCTTCCCTGAAGCTGGAAACCTACGACCCCATCGCCGGATGGACGGACGATCAGATTCGACGGGCAGACGCCCTGCTGGTGCGTACGGTCAACCCGGTGAACGCGAATACCATCCCCACCGGCCACCGGCTCCGTTTTGTCGGCACCGCATCCGCCGGCCGCGACCATCTGGATGAATCCTGGCTACGCGGGCAGGGCATCGCTACCGACGACGCCAAGGGCTCCAACGCCCGCTGCGTGGGCGAGTATGTTGCGGTTGCAACCCTGCTCTACTGTGATGCGAACGGAGTTGATCCCGAAACCCTCACCGCCGGCATCGTTGGAGCCGGTTTCACCGGTTCGGCCGTATCGGAGCTGCTGGAGGCGATCGGCATCCGGTGTCTGCGCCACGATCCGCCCCGCGCCGAACGTGACCCCTCCTTTGTTTCGGCACCCGTGGCGGATGTACTGGAATGTGACATCATCAGCTTTCATGTGCCATTGGAGACCGGCGGAGCGCACCCAACCCGTTACTGGTTTGATGAAGAGAAGATCCGGGCACACCCCCGCCGACTGGCCATCAACGCGTCACGCGGTGGCGTAGTGGACGAGCAGGCCCTGCGCAGGGCATTGACGGACGGCCATATACAGGCCTGCATCCTGGATGTCTGGGAAAACGAACCCCGCTTCAACGACTCCAGTTTGGAGGCGGCCTTTCTGGCGACGCCCCACATCGCGGGGTATTCGATCGAAGCGAAGGCCAAAGCCTCCGAGATGATCTGCCGGAGCCTCCACAAGGAGTTGGGCCTGCCGGATCCCGGGCCGGTGACCGACACCCTCTACCCGGCCTCCCTTCCCGGCGGCGACGCCTCGCTCTCCGAAATTCTGAACGCCCTCCACCCCGCCCGCAGCTACGACCACGGGCTCAGGGGGCTGGCCGGGAACCCTGATGCCGAAAAGGGGCCCGCCTTCCTGCGACTGCGCCAAAACACCCCGTTGCGCAACGAGTTCCGCCATATCGAAATCCCGGAGTCCGTCACGCTGCGGTATCCGGCACTTGCCGCCCTCGGTCTCCGGACGCTTGCACCGCCCCGACCAAACGCTGAACGCCCGAAATGAGACACATCCCATCCAGCAGCCTTCCGAAAAAGAATGTGAGTCCGGGCCGGCGTGTGACCTCGCTAATGCCGGGATTCATGCTGTTGCTTGCACTCGGCTGGATGGGCCACGACCTGCCCCTGGAGGAGCGGATTGTGCTGTTCCGCTACCTGGCGATGGCGTTCGCCGGTGTGATGGCGTTTATCACCCCGCACCTGCTTTTTCCGGATGCCGACAAAACGCTCATCCTGCAGCTCAACCTCTCCCCGCGAAAGCTTTTCCTCCATCATTGCGTGAAACTGCGCCCCTTGTGGGGCTTCGCCATGGCTGCGCTGCTGCTCACCGCCTTCGGGGATGCGGTCAGTCCGGCCGCGGACACGGCCCGGAAGCTGCAGCTGCTCGGCACCGGAGCGTTGGCGCTGAGCGCCATCATGCTCTACGCCCTGTACCGGTTTGTGACGATCGGCGGACTCTCACAGCGCTGGCACGAAGGCAAGATTGGCCGCCGCGCCTTCGACTCGATGGAAAAAATCGGCAAGGGGAGTCCCGTTAGCGCCGGCATGTATCCCACATTCATCAGCACCATTTTGGTTACCTTCGCCGGCATGATGATCGTGGTCATCGCCTCTGCCATCCCCCACCCGCTCCTTGCCATCCTGCCCTACGCGGCTTTTGCCGGATATGCCGGTACACAGCTGTACCGGGCGGGGCGCCGATACGACCGGCTCTACTACCAGAGCGACGCTTTTTACGACGAATTGTTCACCAACCCCTCCACCGGATTGCGCGATTCGCGGGAACCGGCACGTTACGAGGCGATCTACTGGGTTCCGGGACGGTGGCGGCCTGCGGTTTGGAGTCAGCTCATACAACTGGACCGCAAGCGGCCCATGGGCAGGATTATCGCTCTGCTCACGTTTACTTACTGGCTGCTGATCTGGCTTGGGGTGCCGGAAAGCTGGCACGCCCTGTGGCTGGTTTTCTGGGTGATGGCCAAAAACCTGCTCGCCTGGCCGGCATCCGACAGGCGCATATCGCCCCCCATGTTCCACTGGTGGATGATGCCGCCGCGCGACTGGGTGATCGTCCGCTTTTTTATGCAGGTGCGATGGACTCTGGCACTGTTTCTGACCGTCGCCGCGGCAGCGGTGATGTCCGGTGCCGTCGGCTGGACCGATGTCTGGTTCTGGACCGCTTTTGACCTGGGCGTATGCATCGCCTCGGCCTGGGTGATAACCCGCAGCAACGAATACGCTTTCCAAAGAAAATACGCATGAGTGACTATCTGAACGTCAGAAATGTTTCCAAAAGGTACGGAACGGGGCCGATGGTGATCGCCGGACTGAACCACACCTTCCGCAAAGGCGTGGCTACCGGCCTGATCGGAGCCAACGGCTCGGGAAAAACCACCTTTCTGAGGCTTCTGTCGGTGACCGCCTTCCCCACCGAAGGAGAAATCACCTTCCGGGGCAACTCCATCTACGACTCGCCTCACCGCTTTCTGAAACACATCGGGATGGTGACCGACTCCGGTGACCTGCCTCAGTATATCAGTGCCAATGAACTGCTGGAATGGACCTTGCGGGCGCGGGGGAAATGGGCCGACGAGGAGTCGCCACAGCGGATGGACCGGTTGTTTGGACGGCTTCAGTTCGACGAACGGAGAGCGAATTTGATCGGAACCTACTCAAGCGGCATGCTGCAAAAAGCCATGCTTGCCTGCAGCCTGATCAGCGATCCGGAAATCATCCTGCTGGACGAGCCGTTCCGGGCACTGGATGAGGAGAGCAAAAAAGCGTCGCTCGAGCTGCTCGAGGAGTTTAAAAACAACGGCGGGACCATCCTCGTCTCCAGCCATCTCCAGGATACGCTGGCCCATATCTGCGACGAATACATCACCTTCCCGGTGAAATGAACCGAGATGTGGCGCAGGCGACCCGGTCTGATGATCCGGCCATGTCCTGCAACACACTACCCGTTGACATGGTGCTAAACGGAGGCATCAGCAAGCCGGTCAGTCGGAGAACTCAATCAGACGGACAGCCATCTGGCCGGAAGGGTGCATGATCCAGCCCAAATGACACGTCATAATAGAACATTTCAGGGGAGCCCGAACAGGCGGCGGGCGTTTTCCGTGGTGACTCGGTCGGCCTCATCGGGGGTCCAGCCGAAGATTTCCGCCAGTTTTTCGGCCGTATACGCCAGATATGCGGGTTCATTGCGTTTGCCCCGTTTCGGTACGGGTGCCAGGTAGGGCGCATCGGTTTCCAGCAGCAGGCGGTCGGTTGGGAGTCCGGCGACCACCCGGTCAACACCGGCATTCTTAAACGTCACCACCCCGCCGATGCCGAGGTAGAGGTTGAGGTCCAGTGCGCGGCGGGCTTCGCTTTCAGTGCCGTTAAAGCAATGCCAGACACCGTTCAGATTCCCGTCCTGCTCGTCCTCGACAATATCCAGCAAATCGTCGGTGCTTTCCCGGTTATGAAGGATGACCGGTTTGCCCGTTTCCCTGGCCAGTCTGCAGTGGAAGCGAAGGCTCTCTTTCTGCTCATTTACAAAATCCGTCGACCAGTGGTAGTCAAGTCCGGTTTCACCGACAGCGATAATATCCGGGGATTCGGCAAGCCGGGGCAGGAGCTCCAGTACATCGGCGGTATCGCCGCGGACATCACAAGGATGAATACCCGCCATTTTGTGAAAACGGATACCGGGATGATGCATCTCGTCCATTTGCGCCAGGGAGTCTATATCGATGGCCGGCATCATAATATCGGTTATACCAACGCTGACGGCCCGATCAAGGACTTCGGCCAGGTCGTCACGAAACCGGGGGAGATAAATATGGGAGTGGGTATCAATCATGGGAAAAGCAGGTGCCGTAATTGCCGGTCGGCTGACCGGCCTGTGCGCCATTTACGGATAGTTTTTGACTTTTTTTATGTTCGTTTGAAGGTAACAAAAAAAGTCGGCGAACCCATGATCGGGCTTTGAAGGGTGACGACGGCAGATATCAATCAGCGTCATAAAAAACAACATTTCGGATGGATTTACCACAGGATGAATTGTAAGTTTCGATATCTGTCCGGGTCTTTTTTATTGCAGCGCGGCGCGAATTCGATTTTTGATATTCTCGGCAAAAGACATATATTCAAACATATTTTATACATATCCCCTAAATAGCAAGTACATGGCTGATAACGAACGCAGAAAAGCAATTGACCTGGCGGTAGGCCAGATTGAGAAACAGTACGGGAAAGGGACGATCATGCGGCTGGGGGATCAGCCCATTGCCAATATCCCCTGCATTTCCACCGGTTCCATGGTAGTGGATCATGCCCTGGGCGTTGGCGGGGTGCCCCGCGGGAGAATCACCGAAATCTACGGTCCCGAATCGAGCGGAAAGACCACCCTCGCGCTGCATGTTATCGCCGAAGCGCAGAAGGCCGGCGGGCACGCTGCCATCATCGATGCCGAGCACGCGTTTGATCCGAAGTACGGGAAAGCGCTCGGCATCAAGATCGATGAGCTGCTCATATCCCAGCCCGACAACGGAGAGCAGGCGCTGGAGATTGCCGAGACGCTGATCCGCTCCGCCGCGCTGGATGTGGTCGTTATCGACTCGGTGGCCGCACTGGTTCCGCGCGCCGAGCTGGACGGCGAAATGGGGGACTCGCAGGTCGGCCTGCAGGCCCGTCTGATGTCGCAGGCTCTCAGAAAACTGACCGGCATCGTCAACCGCACCCACACCTCTGTCATCTTCATCAACCAGCTCCGCGAAAAGATCGGGGTGATGTTCGGCAACCCGGAAACCACTACAGGCGGAAAGGCGCTCAAGTTCTACTCATCGGTACGGATCGACATCCGGAGGATCGGCGCCATCAAGCGCGGCGACGAAGTGACCGGCAACCGAACCAAGGTGAAGGTGGTGAAAAACAAGGTGGCCCCACCGTTCAAAACCTGCGAATTCAACATCATGTACGGCAAAGGGATTTCCCGCATTGCCGAGTTGCTTGACCTTGCGGTGCAATTCGACATCGTCCAGAAGCGGGGAAGCTGGTACCGCTATGATGGTGATCCGATCGGGCAGGGTACCGACTCGGCCATTCAGTTTCTTCAGGAGGATGAGCAACTTGCAAACAAAATCGAGGGTATTGTCCGCAACAAACTGATGCCGGACCATTACCCCGAAAACGGGAAGGAGAAGGCAGGGTCTGCCGCCGGATCCTCGTCGGAAAGCCCCTCATCGCAAACGGCCGCAGGCAAAAAAGCCGCCGGTACCCCGGGCGGCGGTGCAGCGGGTGAGACCACCGGTTCCGGCCGGGAATAACCTGCCGGGAAGCGGTGTGAGCCATGGATGACATACCGGAGAATCTGCCTGGCCCGTGCACGGAATTATCCGTTCAGAAAAACAACGGAGAACGGGTCTCCCTTTTTGTGAACGGTGAGTTCATCGGCGGATTTCACCGGGAGGTGGTGGCCGCCGCGGGAGTCCGTCGAAACAGCGTCATAACAGCTGCGCTTTTTGAGCAGCTGGTCCGTGATGACCGGCAGTACAAACTCCGCGACCAGATTTACCGCTGGCTCGCCATTCGAAACCACAGCAGCGGGGAGCTTCGGAAAAAAGCCCTGGCGAAAGGATACTCCGCCGAAGAAATATCCCGTGCCATCGAGAAGGCTGAAGAGAGGGGATACACCGATGACGCGGCATTTGCGCGTCAGTTCGCCGAAGAAAAAAAACGGAGCCGCAAATGGGGGCCGGTGAAAATTCGTGCGGCTTTGTCCCAAAAAGGGATAAAAAAGCAGTATATTGCATCGGCTCTGAAGGGCCTTTTCGATGACCCGTCCCTGCAGGATGATCTGTATGCCGCTTCCCGGAGTATCCGGAGCCGGCTGCTCAGAACCGAGAAAGGGATAAAACGCAAAAAAAAGCTTGCCGATTTTCTGATACGAAGAGGATTTCCGTCACATGTCGTCTTTGAGCAGTCGGATGATCTTCTGAACAGACTTGAGCATGAAGAACGTTAGTACCGAGTCCCTGGTCCGTTTAATCATCGGTGCAGCCGCACTGCTGCTGCTTTTGCTGCTGCTGTACCGTTTTTTTGTGCTGGTGCTGTATGCGCTGATCGCCCTGGTCATCTCCTACATCCTCGACCCGTTTGTAAACCGGATGCAGGCGGTGGGCATGAACCGGACGCTCGCCATCAGCATGGTGCTGTCCTCCCTGATCCTGTTGCTGGTTTGGTTTTCCAGTACCGTGCTCCCGGCCGTGGCAAACCAGGTGATAATTCTCGGACAGCAGCTCAATTTTGACGCCATCCTTGTGGTAACCGCCCAGATCGAGGATCAGATACTCGAGAGGGCCCCATTCCTGCCGGAAGGGTTTCTCCGCGACAATGTACCCTATGTCGCTGAAGTTCTTTTCCAGACCGACGACATCACCCGCACCATCAACAACATCCTTGGCATTTTCGCCAATATTTTCTGGGCGTTTCTTGTAATACCGTTCGCCACCTTCTTCATCCTCAAGGACGGCAGTTCCCTGCGCCGCAGCATCCTTCGCATGGTTCCCAACAAGTATTTCGAAACCACCCTCACCGGTATCGAGAAAGTGGAAAAGCGGCTGGTTACCTATTTCAAGAGTGTGGGCCTGCAGAGCGTGATCATCGCCACCACCGCCACCATCACCCTGAACATCGTGGGGCTCAACAATGCCCTCTCTGTCGGTATCGCTGCCGGTGTGGCGAACATCATTCCCTATTTTGGTCCCATTATCGGGTATATTCTCTCCATCATAGTGTCGGTGCTGGAAACAGGTGACTTTTCGCTGGTGATCTATGTGATCGGCGCGATACTAGTCACCCAGATTATCGACAACATCCTGGTGCAGCCCCTGCTTTTTTCACGATCGGCCAATCTACACCCCATTGTTGTGCTGTTCGTGGTGATGATCGGGGCGGAGATTGCCGGTATCCTCGGAATGCTGGTGGCGGTGCCGCTGACCGCTGTTACTGTAATTACCATCCAGCAGATGCGATGGAGCCTGGACAACTACCATGTATTCCGAACAGCCGACCCCAATTAATCCATGAAACTGCGCCCCCTTCCCGACAACGGTGTCATCGGCATCATAGCCCCCTCCTCTCCGGTGGATGAAAGCCGGCTGGAGCGCGGGGTTACCTATTTCGAGCAACTGGGCTACCGCACTCATGTGACGGCAAGCTGCTACAAACGGGAGCATTACCTTGCCGGAGACGCGCAGACGAGGGCAGCGGAGCTGATGGAGCTCATCCGCAATCCATCGATTGACGCTGTTTTTTTTGCCCGCGGCGGGTTCGGAAGCGCCGCCATGCTCCCCCTGCTGGATTACGATACCATCCGGGCATCTCGAAAACTGCTGGCCGGTTTCAGCGATATCACCGCACTGCAATGGGGGATCTATGCGCAATGCGGGTATCCGACCGTCTCTGCGGGGATGCCGGCCACCGATTTCGGAAAACTGTCGATAGACCCCTTTTTTGAAGAGCAGTTCTGGAAATTCATGAAAACCGGGCGGGTAAGCTGCCGCGTGGAAACCGCCGTACTGCAGGGCTATGCCGATGGACCAGGTGAGTCGGCGGATCCCGCTTATACGGCCGGGAAAGGGGCACAAAACCCGTCACAGATAATCGAAGCCGGCGAGAAAGAGCGGTACGATGCATCCCATACAAATTCCCCCCATATCCGAAAGATTACCGGTACGTTGCTGCCGGGCACCCTGTCGGTGGCTTCGAACCTGGCCGGCACCCCATGGTTTCCTTCCGTGAAGGGATCCATTCTGCTTCTGGAAGATGTCGGGGAGTCGCGGCACAAAATTGAAGGAAATCTCCTGCAGGCAAAACTTGGCGGCTGGTTTGATCAGTGCCGCGCCGTGCTCTTCGGTGATTTCGCTCCAGCGGAAAAGGAAACCTTCCCGGAGAATCCCTCCATCGACCAAATCCTGAAACGTACTGTCGGCGAAACCGGAGTGCCCTACGCATCCGGCATGCCCTACGGGCACATCGACCGGAAAATTCCCTTTCCGGTTGGTCAGGAAATATCGCTATCTTTGGGGCGGTCCGTAGAAATCTCCAGCACCGACAGCCTGTTTGATTTTTGAAAACAAAGCGCATCACCGTTTTTGCATCCGGTTCCGGTTCCAATTTCAAGGCGATCCACCAGGCCGCTTTGAATAACGACATTCCTGCCTCCATCACCGCCCTGGTATCCGACAAACCCGACTGCGGGGCCGTCACCTATGCCCGCTCCCGGAACATCCGGACACACATTACCTCCCCCGCCCTGTTTGCCGAAGACGTCGCCGGGGAAACGGTTTTTTCACTTTCCAGGAGCTCGGAATCGCCGGATCCGGTGCCGGAAGGCCACCGCCGGTACGCGGCATTTCTGCTGGATGTGCTGGAAAAAGAGATGCCGGACCTGATCGTACTGGCCGGCTATCTCAGGAAGATACCGGACGCGATCGTTGACCGGTACGCCGGGAGCATCATCAATATCCACCCGTCGCTGCTGCCGAAGTACGGTGGCAAGGGATGGTACGGCATGCGGGTGCACCGGGCGGTTATTGAGAACGGGGAGAAGGAGTCCGGCTGCACCATCCACTACGTGACCGGTATTTACGACGACGGCCCGATCATTGCGCAGAGCAAGGTTGCGGTTGCCCCGGACGATACGCCCGAATCACTGGCCGCCAAAGTCCAGAAGCAGGAGCACACGCTCTACCCGCAGGTGATAGGAAGGCTCCTCACAAAAGTGGAAAATGAGTAAATCCGGCTTGCTGCGGGAACCCTGCCTGCCGGTATTCCTGGAATCCCGGGCTCATCGAGCACGGTTTCAGGTTATCCAGGCGGCCGGAATGCCAGGTTTACCAGTACGGGCCCTGTTTACGAACTTTTATCACATACCCATAAACGAATATGAATTCCGATATTGAAAAACTGCCGAAACTGCTGATTGAACGCGCCCTGATCTCCGTTTCCGATAAAACCGGAGTGGTGGAGTTCGCCCGCAAGCTCCACGGACTGGGCATTGAACTCATATCGACGGGAGGCACGGCCGCCGCCATGCGGGAGGCGGGGCTGCCGGTCACGGATGTGTCGGAGATCACCGGATTTCCCGAGTGCCTGGACGGGCGGGTCAAAACCCTGCATCCGATGATTCATGGCGGGATTCTGGCACGGCCCGGCATCAGCGAACACGCCGAAACGATCGCCGCTTTGGGTATCCGTCCGATCCAGCTTGTGGTTGTGAATTTATATCCGTTTCAGCAGGCGGTCGCCGCGCAGCCCGGTGATCTGGAGCACGCCGTCGAGAACATCGACATCGGTGGGCCGGCGATGGTCAGGGCCGCAGCCAAAAACTTCGAAAATGTCTGTATTGTGACCAACCCGGACCAGTACGGAAGTTTTGTCCAGCGGCTCGAATCCGGTTCCGGCCGGATCGACGGACCGCTTCGCGCTTCTCTTGCCCGCGACGCGTTCCGCATGACCGCCGAATATGACACCTTCATTGCCGCTCATCTGTCGGCTGCAACATCCCCTTCCGACTCCCTGTCGTCTGACACTTCGCACCCCGGCACTTCGCCCTCCGGCACGCCATCTTCAGAAACGACGGCCTCCGCCTCAGTCCCATCCGCAACGGCATCCACCGGCAAGGCACACTCCGATGCCGATGATTTGTCGCTTCACGAGCCCCTCCACCAGTCACTTCGCTACGGAGAAAACCCGCATCAGTCCGCCGGAGTTTATGGCACCCTGTCGGAATACATCGACTGTTTCCACGGCAAGGAACTGAGCTACAACAACTACCTGGACATTGACGCCGCGCTTCAGCTGGGCACCGATTTTCAGGACACCTCCGATTCCCTGTGCGCCATTTTCAAGCACAACCTGCCCTGCGGGGTCGCGCTGGCTTCCACCAGCCGTGAAGCGTGGGATAAGGCCTTCGCTACCGACACCGTCTCTCCGTTCGGCGGCATCGTGCTTTTCAACAAGTCCCTGGATCTCGACGCGGCCCAGGCCGTCGACGAAATCTTCACCGAGATCATCCTGGCTCCGGATTTTGATGATGATGCGCTGGCGTTGCTCACAAAAAAAGCCAATAGGAGGCTGATACGCGTCAAGCGCTGGGCCGACACATCCGCGGCGGTGATCCGCTCCATTACGGGGGGCTACCTCCGCCAGCAGTCCGATTTCGGCTTCGCGTCGGAAAAGCGGGACGTGGTAACCCGAAAGAAGCCGGATGAAGAGCAGCTCCAAACCCTGGAATTTGCCTGGCGCATCGTGAAACATGTAAAATCAAACGCCATCGTCTTCGCCAAAAACCGGCAGACCATCGGCATCGGAACCGGGCAGCCCAACCGGGTCACGTCTTCTCGGATTGCCGTTCAGAACGCGGAGCGATTCGGTCATTCGGTGGATGGCTCCGTGCTGGCTTCCGACGCCTTCTTCCCGTTCGCCGACGGTGTTGAGGAGGCCGGCAAAGCCGGAGCGTCGGCCATCATCCAGCCAGGCGGCAGTGTGCGGGATGAAGAGGTTATCCAGAAAGCGGACGAATACGGCATGGCGATGATCCTTACCGGAAGCCGGCATTTCCGTCACTGAAACGGCTCCGGCGCGGTACCAAAGCCGTGTCCGCACCATGTGATATCGACCTCCGAATACTTCCATCCACAGGTCAAATAGTTGGGCGGTACCACAGCCATTTCGGCACCATGTGCCATCGATCGGTGTTGTCCGGCGCACTCGGGTCCGCCGCCGGAACGGCATCCGTTGCTGTGGCCATGAAACGGGTACGAACTGCCCGCTTTTCACAGCCGCCGACATCCCCCGGCAAAGCCCGGAGCCGACCTCAAAAATAAATCAAAGAAATTCGCATTATGCGTCTCATTATCGTAACTTTGGACGTTAAAATGAATGTTCTTCACCCGCTAATATTCCTCGCCCATGCCGCAGACGTCCGAAGTGTCCGATATCAAAACTGCCTCTCGCCAAAACCACAAGGCCGGAATGTTCGACTGGCTCTACACCGACATCGCAATTGATCTTGGCACGGCCAATACGCTCATACATTCGAAATACAAGGGAATCGTTTTAAACGAACCCTCCATCGTAGCGCTCAATATGGAAGGGCAACCCGTAGCCATCGGACATGAGGCCCGGCTGATGCACGAAAAAACGCATAAAAAAATCCGGACAGTACGGCCGCTGCGCGACGGCGTTATCGCCGATTTCGAGGTTGCGGAGCACATGATCCGCGGGATGATCAAGAAGGTGAAAGTAAGCTGGTACTCCACCACGCGCAAGATGGTCGTTTGCGTACCGAGCGGCATCACCGAGGTGGAAAAACGTGCGGTGCGCGACAGCGCCGAGCATGCCGGTGCCAAGGAGGTCTTTCTTGTGGATGAACCCATGGCCGCGGCTATCGGCATCGGGCTGGATGTGCACGAACCGGTGGGTAACATGATTGTGGATATCGGCGGCGGCACTACGGAGATCGCGGTAATCGCCCTTTCCGGGATTGTGTACTCGCAGTCGGTCCGATTGGGCGGTGATGAGCTGAACGAGGACATCATCAACTACTTCCGCAGAAATCACAACCTGCTCATTGGTGAGCGTACGGCCGAGCAGGTGAAATGTGATATCGGCTCCGCCACCCCGCTGGATGAGGAGCTTGAGCTTACCGTAAAGGGCCGCGACCTCGTAAACGGCGTACCCCGTACGCGGGTGGTCACCTCCAACGATATTCGCGAAGCCATCTCCGAATCGGTTAACACCATCGTGGAATCGGTCACCAAGTCGCTTGAGCAGACCCCGCCCGAACTGTCCGCCGATATTCTGGATCGCGGAATCTTCCTTACCGGCGGTGGGGGCCTGCTGAAAAACCTGGACAAGCTGATTATTGAAACCACCGACCTGCCTGTTCATATTGCCGAAGACCCGCTGACGGCAGTCGTTCGCGGTACCGGAAAGATTCTGGAGGATCTGGATTACTACCGGGCTATTCTAACCTGATAGAATGACACGTGAATGCAATTTTCGCTTCGAAAGACCGAAGACATCCAGGATCATATTCTCACGGTAGCTTTTATCTTCCTGGCTTTTGTATTAATGGTGTTACGCCATGACGGCGGACTCCAGTCCGTTCGAAAGGTATCGGTTGTAGCCATCAGCTATATGGAACAGCCTCTGGCCCAGTTCCGTGTCTACCGTACCGCCCTCCAGACCAACGAAGAGCTGGGAAAGCAGAATATCATCCTGCAGGATGAATTGAGCAGGCTTCGCTCCGTTAGCGAAGAAAACCGGGCACTGCGCGCTATGATCGGCCTACAGGACACCCTGGAGCTGGATCTGCTTCCTGCCAAGATCGTTGCAAAGACACTGACCGGCATCAACAATTCGGTGACCGTAAACAAGGGCAGCAACGACGGCGTTTCCGAGGGGATGGCGCTCATTAATTTCGAAGGGCTGGTCGGGCAGGTCATCATTACCACTCCGGGCCATGCGCTGGTGATGCCTTTTTCCAATGCGCTTTTCCGGGCCAGTGCCCGAATTCAGGGTAACCGTGCGCACGGTATCGTTTCATGGAGCGCCGATCAGTCCGGAGAACTGGTCATGAACTACGTGCCTCAGACCATCGACGTTGTGCCGGGCGCGGTGGTCGAAACCTCCGGGTTCAGCAATCGCTTCCCTTCCGGGATTCCCATCGGAAGAGTGACGCGAACCCGGTCAGAGGACGGCCTTGACACGCAGCAGGTATTTGTGCGGCCTTTCGTTTCGCTGCATCAGATTGCCGAGGCCTTTGTGGTACGGTACGAACCGGAGCCGGAAGTGGAGGAACTGTTACTGCAATTCGAGGGGCTTTTCCAATGAAATCGGATGTGCTGAAATTCGGGCTCATCGGCCTTGCCGCCATTGTGCTTCAGGTCCTGGTCTTCAACCACCTGAGCTATCGCGCAATCCGGCCGGACATAACGCTGGTCGTCCTGATTTGGGTTATCGCCACCCAGAACCGAACCCTGTCCCTAATTTTCGCTGGATATATCGGACTGATGAACGATTTGTTTCACGATCTCTGGGGGCTTCATCTGCTATCGAAGACGCTTACGACCCTGCTGGTGTACCGGTTTGTGCCGCGCATTGAAGAGACAAAACTTTTTTTTACACAAGTTTTTCTTCTGTTGTTCGTGATAACCTTTGTGCACAATCTTTTCTTTCTGTTATCAGCACTCTTTACCCAGACCTACGCGACAGAACACATCATTATTGAACTCCTGATCGGCAGCAGCCTGCTTACCACCGCTGTGGGAAGTATCATCCATCTGCTCAGGGAAAATTAGTCATCCTGCCATGCTTCGTTCAAAGCAGCAAAAGCGAACCGCCGTATCGATCCGGATACTGCAGGTCACCATCCTGACGATCCTGCTTGTCATGGGGGGGCGGCTTTTTCAGCTTCAGATCATCGAGTTCGAAACCTACGGACCGTTAAGTCTGGCCAACAGCATCCGCCAGGAGAGCGTCAACCCGGCCAGGGGGCTCATCTTCGACCGATCCGGCCGGCTGCTGGTGGACAATCAGCCGATTTACACCATCACGGTAACCCCTGCCAGCTTTGAAAACGAAACCATACCGATGCTGGCCGAATTTCTGGATGTATCCCCCGAAATGGTTGAAAGCAGGGTTCAGGCCGCGCGCAGGTACTCCTGGCACCGGCCCTCCCGCCTGTTTACGGATATCAGCTTCCACAGCTTCTCACAGATCCAGGAGAACATCTGGCAGCTCCCTGGCATCGGCCATTTTGTTGAGTCCAAGCGGCACTATCCTGCAGAAGCAAAAGCTTCGCATATTCTGGGGTATCTGAGTGAGGTCACCCGAGAGGAATATAATCGCTCCAGGCGTTACAACATGGGAGATAAAGCCGGAAGAAGCGGCCTGGAATTTGTTTACGAGGAAGACCTCAGAGGCGAACTGGGAGCGCGCTACATGCGGGTCAACGCGCTCGGACAGACGCTTGGCCCCTATGAAGAGGGGCAGATGGGACGGAGTCCCGTCAAAGGCTCCGATATCTACACCCACATCGATCAGGACCTCCAGCTGCTCGCCGAAACCCTCATGGCCGGCAAGATCGGCGGCCTGGTGGCGATGGATCCCAATACCGGGGCCATCCTGGCCATGGTAAGCTCACCCCTGTTTGATGTCGACCGCCTTTCCGGAAGAATCGACATGGACTACTGGATTTCGCTGCAATCCGACACCACCAACCCGCTGTTCAACCGGGCCATATCGACCATGCAGCCTCCGGGTTCCACCGTCAAACCGTTGATGGGACTCATCGGCCTTGATTTCGGCATGATCACTCCCGAAACCGAAATCACCTGCCGCGGCAGCTTCATCCGCGGACGCGAATACAAGTGCACCCGTGCCCACGGACGCCAAAATTTGGTGCAGGCCATCAAAAACTCCTGCAACACCTATTTCTTCTCACTGATGGCCCGGACCATGGAGCAGCACGGACTCAACGCGTGGCACCGGCACGCGGCCTCCTTCGGACTGGGCCAGATTAGCGGAATCGACCTCCCCAATGAACGGCCGGGGATCTTGCCCGACAGCGCCTACTACAACCGCCATTTCGGCGGGCCACGCGACTGGGGTATCGGAGACCTCATCAGCGTCGGTGTCGGCCAGGGTACTTTTTCGACATCCCCGCTGCATATGGCTACACTCACCTCCGAACTGGCTAACGGAGGATACCGGATCCGGCCGCACGTCGTCGACCGGATCGTCAAACCCGATGGTACGATTTTGGCCACCCAACCGGAAAGAGAACGTATCCCGTGGATTCGCGAAGATCATCTCGCAATCGTTCATGAGGGCATGCGAAGAGCCGTAAGCGAAGGCTCCGGGCGCTTTTATGCGGACATCCGCGGTGTGGAGGTGGCCGGGAAGACCGGAACCGCGCAGAATCCTCACGGTAATAACCACGGGTGGTTCATCTCCTATGCCCCGTATGATGAACCGGAAATCGCCATAGCCGTACTCGTTGAAAATGCCGGATTCGGCTCCGTTTCGGCCGCACCCATCGCCGGACTGATGATGGAGCAGTATTTCCATGGACGGATTCTGCGAAACTGGGTATACGATTATGTGATCAATTTTGAGCCGGAACCGTACGACGAAGACGAGGAAGAGGTGTTGTGATGAGCTGGTACAGAGAATTAGACTGGTTGCTGATCCTCTGCTGGGTTCTGCTGTTTTCGGCAGGCCTGGTTGCCATTTACAGCGCCACACTCGGTCCGGTTTCGCAGTTTCTGCCCTCCTACATCCAGAATAATTTCTTCAATCAGATTGTCTGGATCGGCATATCGGTAGCCGCGCTGGTCACCATCCAGTTCATGACCCCGCGATCGTTTCAGCAGATCTCCTATATCCTGTACGGCGTGTGCCTGATTCTGGCCGTCGCCACAATCTTCTGGGGAGTCGAGGCCGGCGGAGCGAAACGCTGGCTGGTTATCGGAGGCGTTCGGTTTCAGATCAGTGAGATGCTGAAACTGGCGACCATCCTGGTTGTGGCCAACTACCTGACCAGCAGAAGGGATATCACCACAGAACATATCGGCTCGGCCCTTATCGCGGTAGTACTCATGCTGATACCGAGTGTCATCATCATCCTGCAAAACGATACGGGAACCGCCCTGGTGCTGCTTTCAATTATCCCGGTGATGCTGTTCTGGTCGGGGCTGCCTTACGGAATTTCGCTGTTCCTGATTTCGCCGGCCATCATCGCCTATTTCTCGGTGATCGACTGGAGGCTTGGGGTGGTTGTCACTATTCTTCTCACCATCGCCATTTTCTTCATCCAAAAAAGAGTCTGGCTTACCAGTTCTGCGGTGATCACCGGACTGTTGACGGTTACCGGCGTTCAGGTGGCGCTGTACCATGTGCTCAGGCCCCACCAGCAGGCCCGTATCGAGGCGTTTATCAACCCCGCTCTCGATCCTCAGGGGGCCGGGTGGAACGTGCTTCAAGCGAAAACAGCAATCGGCTCCGGGGGTTTGTGGGGCAAGGGATTTCTTGAAGGCACCCAGACACAGCTCCGTTTCCTTCCGGAGCAGTGGACCGACTTTATCTTCCCGGTAATCGCCGAGGAGTTCGGGTTCATCGGGGCCGGCTCGCTGCTGATTGTTTTCGGAATCCTGCTGCTTAGGCTGCTGATCATCGCCGGCGAACACAAACATCCGTTTGCCCAGCTCGTGATTGTCGGTGTCACCACCATCTTTTTTGTGCACCTGGTGATCAACCTGGGGAGCGCCATGGGGCTGCTGCCGGTGATTGGTCTGCCTCTGCCTTTTGTCAGTTATGGAGGCTCCGCGTTCCTCTCCTATACCATCATGCTGGCCATCTGTCTGAATTTCCACCTGTATAAACGAGAGTTCAGTATTTACTCGTGACGATGGCTTTTTCCGTGCGAAGACGAAACGAACGCCGGTGATAGCGGGTGTAGCCGAACTCCTGCAGCGCTTTGTAGTGATGTGCCGTGGGATATCCGACATTGCGGTCCCATCCAAACTGCGGATACTCTTCGTGAAGCCCGGCCATGAGTCTGTCGCGATGTACTTTGGCGACGATAGATGCGGCTCCGATACTGGCGCTTCGGCCGTCTCCCTTTACGATGGTTTGGGAACGGATCAACAGGCTGTCGATCCCTTTGTTGCCATCAATAAGCAGAAAATCGGGTGGGGGGTTCGACCGCTCGGCACACTGTGCCATGGCCAGCAGGGAAGCCTTCAGGATATTGATTCTGTCGATCTCTTCCGGGCCGCACACCGCTACCGTGCAGCTGATGGCGTGTTTCCGGATCTGTTCGGCGACGAACTCCCTTTTGTCGGCTTTCAGCAGTTTGCTGTCGGCTATGCCGGTAATCAGATGGGCTGTTGAGGGGTCGAGAATAACTCCTGCGGCGACAACGGGTCCGGCCAGGCAACCGCGCCCGACCTCGTCCAGACCCATGATATGGCGAAACCCCTCTTGCCAGAGCCCGGACTCGAATTCGTAGAGATCAGTTTTGGGAGGAGCAGATGGCATCTGAAAATGCCGGTAATGGTATTTCGAGCCTGCACCGAAAACAGATGCGGAGTCCCGGAATCCGGAGCAGGCAGTGAGACGAGTTCATGGATCGTTTTGCGGATCCGGAAAAAACAGGCAGAGCCGGCTGCACAGAAACCGGTAATTACATCAAGTCCAGCTGCTGCATTACGGCATCGGTGATATCGTAATTCTGCCGGGCTTCTTCGGAAGCATACAGGATGATGAAATCACCGTCGTTGGTCATGGTGTTGAGCACAAAGGTCAGATTGCGCTCACTGGCTACCGCATCGATGGCATTCTGGATTTTGTCCAACAGAGGCTCAAGCAAGGTCATTTGCCGTTCCTGGATTTCCTGCTGGAAGTTCTGCTGGAACTCCTGAAGCTCGAGGTTCAGTTCGGCGAGGCGCTCTTCCTCCTGCCGCATCGCCTCCTCGGAAATGACTGCCATTTTCTGCTGATACTCTTCCACTTCCCGGCGGAAGGTGGCTTCTTTTTCGGCAAACTCCTGACGCTTGCGCTCCACGAAGTTCTGCAGCCTGCGCTCAATGGCTGCCATTTCGGGCATACTTCTCATAATCGTCTGTGGATCTACATAGCCGATCCTGAGATCGTCTTGCGCCTGAACCTTTTGCGCTGGAAGTGCGCCGAATGCCAGCAGGAAAACAAATCCGAATACGATAAATGCTTTTTTCATTTTTTTATTCTGTTGATTTAGTAAGATCACAAATTGGAGGGGCGTTGCGGGCTTTCCGGCAAATCCGGTATTCTGACTTTCCGGCCTCGCACGCCACCGTTAACGATTGAAACTCAGTTTGTCATTCTGGCAATGACCTGCTGGGTGAGGTCAAGTTCATCTTTGCCCTGCTGGGATACATACAAAAGAAGCAGTTCACCCTGGCTCGTTGCTTCGTTGATCACATAATCGAGCTGCTTTTCCGTTGCCAGCTGCTCAATAATCCGGTTCATTTCCTGCAGAACGGGGCTGAGCAGTTCCGACTGCCGCTGTTCGAGTTCACGCTGTATCCGCTGCTGAAATTCACTAAGCTCCTGGTCCAGTACCTGAAGCTCCTGCTGGCGCCGGCGGGTTTCCGCTTCCGACAGATCCGGTGCTTCCTGCTGAAAACGGGCCAGCATATTTTGAAATTCAATCGCCCGCTCTTCAAACTCCTGTTCCCTTTGGTCGATGAATCGATTAAGCTGCCTCTCAATGGCGTTTCTTTCCGGCAGGTTGTCCAGAACCTCCTGGGGATTCATATATCCGATTCTTGGTTGCGCGACAAGCGATCCCGCTATCAGGAGCGTCGCAAATACGGTCAATAGAAATGGCTTCATAGAAATACTGTAGATCAGTTGATCTGAAAATTTTTGGAAGATAAGACTTTTCGTGCAGCGATTGCAAAAGATCATATGGAAATACGTGCGGGCGTACTCAATAATTGTGTGAATGCTTAGAAATTATCCTCGATAAAGATACCCATTTCATTCAGCACGTCACGGCTAAGGTCATGGCGCTGTCGGGAATAAAGAAACAGGTAGTCACCGGCCCGGTCGTAGACGTGATCATATCCGTCCCTTTCGGCAACGGTGACCACCGCATCCAGGATGCGTTGTTGGAGGGGTTCGAGCAGTTCCTGCTGCTGCCGGAAGTAGTCGCCGTCCGGACCGAACCGCCGCTCGATCAGCTGTTCCCTTTCACGAATTTTCTGGTCGATTTCCTGTTGCCGTTGTCGTCTCACATCCGGCGTAAACAGAATTTCCCGCGCTTCAAACTCCTGCTGCAGCTGTTCGATCTCCACCTGCTGATCGTTTATCTCCTCCCGCCAGTTGGAAGCGAGTGTTTCCAGGCGTTGCTGGATACCGGTGTATTCGGGAATATGCTCCATCATGAAATCGGTATCCACATAACCGATTCTCTGCTGCGCGGTGGCCTGGACGGCAAGCCCAGCCAGAATTATGCCCGCAAACAAGACTGATAACCAGAGTTTGTTCGTCATCAAAACGGTGCTCCGATATTAAACAGGAATTGCCATTCGCCGGCATTCACACCGGGCGCTTCGAGTCCGTCGAACCGGTAACCGTAACTCAGATCCACCAGGCCAAGGATGGGCATGAAAATGCGCGCACCGAATCCGGCGGCCCGTTTGACATTAAACGGGTCGAACTCCTTATAACCGAGAAACGAATTTCCGGCCTCCACAAAGGTATAGGGGATGAATTGAATCTGTTCGCTGCTTATGAGCGGGTATCGCATTTCGGCAAAATACTTGTTATAGACGGTACCGCCGATCTCCTGTCCATCCCGGTACGGGGAGATGGAACCTTCAAACCCTCCCGGGTATCCTCTCATGTCGATGTTGTCCCGGGTGAATACCTGCTGCTGCTGCAGTGCCGTTCCACCGAGATAAAAACGTTGGAACTGGCTTCGGTCGGAACTGCTGAACCAGCTCATATAGCCGTACTCGGCCCCGTAAGAGGAGACCAGTTTGCCCACGATGGGAATATGGTACTGCCAGGAGAGGCCGGTCTTGAAATACTGCGAAAAGCCGGGCATGGGCGGGGCTGCTTCGAAACTGAGCCGGAGCCTGGACCCTGCGCTGGGCGAAAGCGGGTTATCGATGGAGTTTCGCTCAATAATCTGTTCCAGTGAAAGGATGTTGGCCTGTCCGCCGAGCAGAGCCACATAGCTGTCGACATCAAAATACTGATATCGGAGACGGGTAATATGGCGGAAGTAGTCATCCGGCCAGCTGAGGCGGCGTCCATAGGAGACCGATCCCATGAACATCTCCTGCCGGGCCGAGCTCTGTGTGAATCCGGTGCTGCTGCGGCCGCTGAACAGGCTGTAGGACAGGTTGATTCCGAACGAGTTCGGCCGCCCGAGGAACCAGGGCTCCTGAAAACCGAAGCTGAAGTTTTGATAGCCGCTTCCGGTCACCTGAACGCCGAGCGAGAGTCTTTGACCGTCGCCGCTGGGCAGTGGCCGCCAGGCGGATGAATTAAACAGGTTTCTGGCGGAGAAATTGTTGAAGTTAACCCGTGCCGAGAGAATGAGCCCGAACTGGCGCCCGCCATATCCGCCAGAAAACTCGAAGTTATCCGTTCCCTGGGTTTCATCCAGCATGTAAATGATATCCACTTCCTTGGCCTCATAATCGACATCGAGATCGGGCTGGATCGATTCGGGGTTGAAATAGCCAAGCTGGGACAATTCGCGGATGGAGCGCATGATAGCCGACCGGCTGTAGCGCGCTCCGGGGATGTTCCTGAGATTTCGGCGGACGACGTTGTCGTGGGTCTTGGTGTTACCGGAAAACTCAACCCTGCGAATGGTTGCGATTTCATCTTCAATAATGAACAGGGAGATGTCCAGTGAGTCGCCCTCCACCCTGTTGAATTCAGGCTGCACCTGGAAAAAGAGATAGCCGACATCGTTGTACATGCTGGTAACATCGGTGTTGTCGCGGTTCATCCTCAGGTTCTCTTCGAACCGCTGTTCGTTGAACACATCCCCGCTGCTCATGTCAAGCGCGTCGGTCAGCTGTTGATCTGTATAGACGGTATTGCCGTCCCAATCGATATTTCTGACATGGTACTGCGGACCTTCAACCACCCTCAGGAAGATTCCGATCGCTTCCTTGTCCCTTCTTCGGGAATAGACATAGACCGAATCCTCAATGATGCGGGCATCCATAAAGCCGTTCCGGCGGTAGTACTGGAGCATCTCTTCCTTGCCCTCATCGAACTCGTCCCTGCTGAAGGTTTGCCTGGTGAAAATCCGCCACCAGCGGTCCCGTTTCACATCACCCAGATTTCTTCGGAGCCTGCGGTCGGAAAACGCATCGTTTCCTTCAAAAGTGATGGACCGGATCTGAATACGCTCGCCCCGGTCGATATCGAAGAGCAGCGACACCCGGTTGCGCAGCGTATCGGTATCGGTCACAATTACATCAACAGCGGTATTGCGGTATCCCTGTTCTTCGTAGTACCGTTTGATGGTATTGACCGACTGGGCTTTGGCGGATTCTGTAACGGCAAAACCGGTGGACAGAGGCAGCTTTTCACGCAGGTCGCGCCGATGCGAACGGCGGGCTCCCTCGAAGCTGAAATCCTCGAGGCGGGGCTGTTCCTGCACAACAATCTCAATATTTATCGCACCCGGCTCAACCTCCTCCTTGAAGATCCTGACATCGGAAAAGAGTCCGGTGTTGTGGAGCCTCCGAATAGCCTGCGGTATATCCTCCCCCGGAATACGGATGTTGGAACCGACCCGGAGATTGGATGTGGATACGATAAATGTTTCGCTGTAAAACTGGCTTCCCGTAGCGGTAATTTCGAGAATCTCGTAGAGACGCGGCTGCTCGTCGAAAGGGTTTGTCGGGCGGAATTCGGCCTCGCCCGCAGTTGTACCGGTGACATTTTGTGCCGTTGATGGCATTGCGGCAAGAAGCCCTGAAATAATGACCGCCGCTGGAATTAATATTTTCTTCAAACTATAAAACACGGTTATGGAACGCCCTGGAAATTTGAATTAGTATAAAAAAGTTCGCTGTTGGTTATCGAAAAGCTGCTGTGGATTCCTGCACCTCTGCCCCGTGAAGAACTTTACCAAACCGGCGTTCGCGTTTCTGAAAGGATGCAATGGCTTTGTACAGCTCGTTACGCCGGAAGTCGGGCCAGAATGTGTCGGTTACATAGAGCTCGGAGTAAGCCGATTGCCAGAGTAAAAAGTTGCTGAGCCTGAGCTCTCCGCTGGTACGGATGATGAGCTCCGGATCGGGCATTCGGGCCGTCGCGAGATGGTCGCTGATCATTTCGTCGGAAACATCGGCGGCATCAAGCAGTCCATCCCTCACTTTTTCTGAAATAGCCGCCATTGCCTGTCGGATGTCCCAACGGCCGGAATAACTCAACGCGAGGCAGAGCTCCATGCGGCTGTTGTTCTCGGTAAGGGCCATGGCGTCTTCGAGTTCACGGCGGCACGACGGCGGCAGCCGGTCGGTTTCCCCGATGGTGGTGAGCCGTATGTCGTTATCATCCAGTTTGCGGGTTTCGTTCCGGAGCGACTGAACCAGCAGTTTCATGAGGGCACTCACTTCGCTTTTGGGCCGGTCCCAGTTTTCGGTGGAAAACGCGTACAGTGTAAGATGTTTAACCCCGACCTGGGCACACGCTTCCGTTGTGTCTCTGACCGACTCGACCCCTGCTTTATGGCCGAAAATACGCATACTGCCCCTGCTTTTGGCCCATCGGCCGTTTCCATCCATAATCACGGCAATATGCCGGGGGATGGGCCCCTGTTCCTGAAGCAGTGTCTGTTTTTCCCGATCTTCTGCCGATATGTCGTTATTTGAAAATCCTGCGGTATTCAATAATTTCTGCTTTTAGTGTTCATCATTTAGCATCCCAAAACCATACATGCCCTTACAGGCTGTCGATTTTGCCGTAAAGCGAAATCATTTCGAGGACGGTCATCGCCGCTTCACCACCTTTGTTGCCGGCTTTTGTTCCGGCCCTTTCTATGGCCTGTTCAATTGAATCGGTTGTGAGTACTCCAAACCCAACGGGTATTTTGTATTGCAGCATGACGTCCGATATTCCCCGGGTGGCCGAACCCGCAACAAAATCGAAATGTGGTGTTGAACCACGAATGACCACACCCAGACAAATGAGTGCATCGTACTTGCCGCTTTCCGCCAGCCTGGCCGTGACCAGCGGTATTTCAAATGAACCGGGGCAATATACCGCATCAATACGGGATTCTTCAACCCCGTGCCGTTTGAGCGTATCGACAGCCCCTTCGAGCAATCGCTCGGTGATGAAGCTGTTCCATCGGGATACCACAATACCGATTCTGGCATTGGTAACGTTGAACGATCCTTCTATCTTGTTCACTTGCATATAATTTCCGGATAAGTTTGAGTTGTTTCGGATTGCCTGGCCTCCTGCCCGTTAAGCAGGGGGCTGTCCGGTTCGAGCGTGCAATATACGACCCCGAGGTGGTAATAGTCTGCAACGGAGCCGTGAAAGTCCGATCCGCCGGTGGCCATAAGTCCGGTGGTGTTGCAATACTCCAGATATCGCCGCTGGTGGGCGCTGTTATGGGACGGATGATAGCATTCGATGCCATCCATTCCGTACTCCTTGAGTTGCTTGAGCTGCAAAAAGTTGTAATGGTTTCCAGGATGGGCCAATACGGCCAGGCCGCCGCTTTGGTGTACCATTTCGATGGCGTCCACAATTTCGGGATAATCAATTTTGTGGTATGCGGAGGCCTGATTTCCCAAATAACGGAAGAACGCTTCCTGGGTGTTCGCGGCATATCCCTTGCTGATCATGACGCGGGCAATATGCGGCCTGCCGATGGATGCCCGGCCCGCCTCACCCAGCACTTCGTCAAATGAGATATCAAATCCGAGCCGGTTGAGCTTTTCAATGATTCGCCTGGCACGGGAAATCCGGCGTTTTTTCTGATCCGCAAAAAGCTGCTGCATAACAGATTCATCCTCAAAGGCATAGGCGAGCAAATGGCACTCGCTGTCCTCAAAGAGCGTACTCACCTCGGCTCCCCGAACCACGCACAACTCTTCCTCCCGGGCCGCCTGCCGGGCCTCTTTCACACCGGAGTCGGTATCGTGATCGGTGATGGCGATCACGTCCAGCTTACGCTCTACGGCCTGGGCAACAATCTGCGCGGGTGTCAGCTTGCCGTCGGAACGGATGGTATGGATATGCAGATCGGCTCTTGGCAAAATCAGGGTTTCAGAATGGTTGCGTACCCGACGGAGTCCTGCAGCAGCTCAACGGCGCCGAGGGCGACAGGGTCGGTTTTCAGTGACTCTCTGATACGGCCGCTGTGGCCCTCAAAACGGGATAGCAGTTCCAGGTAGAGTTCACGGCGGATGGTTTCGGCGTCCTGTTCGAGCTGATGTTCCTTCTTCAGCGCGATCAGCTCCTCCATGTCGGCGATGCGGCCGGAAACATCCTCCCCGAGCGCTTCTTCAAGCGATTCCAGAACATGTTTCAGGTGTCTTTCGGCCCTGGTGGTATAGCTGAAATCCTGCTCGTCGAGATACGTCAAAAAGTCGGAATACACCTCGTTAAGATCAAGGCCGGGAGGCAGCGAGTCGTGGTCGGCGGTATATTCGCTGGCGAAAAAGAAGTAGTGGCTGTTTTGAAGCAGGGCGATCTCGAGCATGCTCTGGCGGGGCATGGAAATCGACACATCGGGTTCGATTCCGATGCCCTCGTACACGGTACGCCCCGAACGCGTGGTAAAGGGTGTTCGCAGCGAATCCGGAACTACATCCATCCCGGCAAGCTCCTCTTCGGTGACAAACGGGGACGACTGGATCGACCGGCCGCTCGGCATATAATATTTTGAGGTGGTGATTTTAAGCGAGGTGTTGTAGGACAGCTCCCGAACAATCTGCACCAGGCCTTTGCCGAAGCTCCGCTCTCCGACAACTACGGCGCGGTCCAGGTCCTGAAGCGCCCCGCTGACGATCTCCGAAGCGCTGGCGCTGCCGTTGTTCTGAAGGACGATCAGGGGTCTGTCGGGAAACACCGGAGTTTCGGATGTTTCATAGGTCTGGTTGGCCCGCGGAAGGCGCCCTTCGGTCCAGACTACCCGTTCGCCGGCGGGCACAAATTTGTCGATGATCCTCACCGACTCCTCCAGCAATCCGCCCGGGTTATTTCGCAGATCAAGTACCAGAGCCTCCAGCGGCTCCTCTTCTTGCAGCTCCAGGATGGCATCCCTGACCTCTTCGGCGGCGTTTTGCGCGAAACGGCTCAGATGGATGTAGCCGATACGCGGCTCGGTATCGAGCAGGCCGGCGTAGGAGACATTGCGAACCTCAATAATCTCGCGAGTCAGTTCAAAATCGAGTAGTTCCTCGATGCCTGTGCGCCGGATGGTCAGGATCACGGTGGTGCCGGGGTCGCCGCGCAGCAGACTCTGTAAATCTTCGGGACTCATCCGCTCAACATCAATTCCATCGGCTTTTACGATCACATCGCCGGCGCGGACGCCCCTTCGCTCGGCCGAGTAGCCTTCGGTCGGGGCAATTACCACCAACCGGCCGCCCCTGGCGCCGACCTCGAGGCCCACTCCGGCATATTGACCTGTGGTGACCATGTCCATGCGTCGGCTTTCACTTTCATCAATTAGCACCGTATAGGGATCCAGCTCTTCGAGCATGGCATCGATTCCCCGTCGTATGAGACGGTCCGGGTCCACTTCATCCACATAAATATTGGCCACGCTTTCATAGACCTCACTGAAGATGGTGAAGTTTTTCTTGATGAGGAAATAGGAGTCGGAAGACCGCAGGATGAAGCCGGCACTCGTCAGGCCAAGTATCAGCACAAAAACCAGTAAAAAACGAGGTGAATTTCGCATATGCGATGGGTTAGGGAGACGATCACTCCGAAGTGAAGCGGTAACTCAGTTGGGAATGCGTAACGTCTGACCCGGATAAATTCGTGTTGTCTGCAGGTTGTTGGCGCTCTGAATCGCTCCCACTGTGGTATTGAACGAGCGCGCGATATTGGAGAGGTTGTCGTTGCGCTGAACGGTATACACCCGATGACCGCCTTCGTCACTTGCCAGGCGGGTGGTGGCTGACCCTACGGAGAAATTATCGCGTTGCGCTCTGGTCATATCGTTCAGCTGCGCGTACTGGTCGCGAAGGTTTGCCGGCACATAGAGCGTCAGACGCTGACCGGGGCGAATCAGGTTTCCGATATTATTCCAGGAACGGACCCGCCACGCCTGTGTGTCGAACCACTCCGCTATGTGTCCGACGGTATCGCCGGATTTGACCACGTAGGTAACCGCAGCCGAATTGGCCGGCCGGTTCGGACTCGGAGCCTGGGACGCGGTACGCTGCCGTGCCGTCTGCGCCCGTGACGGTTCTTCGGCGCGAATGGCAACATTGCCTCCATCCGGTACGGGAATCACCAGATCCTGGCCGGGGTGGATGATGCTGGACAACCCCTCATTGGCCTGATAGAGCGACCGGACGGTGGTTCCGTACCGGTTGGCGATCAGCCCGAGGGTCTCGCCCCGCTTTACGGTGTGGATGACCAGATTGTTGATTCGCTTCTCTTCCGGTATCTCACGGTACGCCTCCATGAACGCATCGGTGGTTCCGGCTGGTATTTTAAGCGGATAAGGGTTATCGCCGGGCGGTGTCGCCCACCGCAGCAGCTCGGGATTGAGGTTGCGCAGCTCCTGGGTGGTAATTCCGGCGGCTTCCGCCAGTACACTTAACTCTACCGAACCCTCGATATCCACGACATCAAAGGAGTAGGGGACAACATCATCGTGGGATGCATCAAAACCAAAATCCTCGGGATTCATGGCGATGAGGGTTGCGGCTATGTAACCCGGCACATATCCGCGTGTTTCGCGCGGCAGAAACGGGTAGATCTCCCAGTAATTCCGCTCTCCCCCCGCGAGGCGCACCGAACTGAGCATGCGCCGGGTGCTCACGTTATAATTGGCCAGAGCCAGATGCCAGTCGCCGTTCCAGTACTCGTGCAAATCGCGCAGATGGCGCGCCGCGGCACGGGTCGATTTCACCGGGTCACGCCGCTCGTCAATCCACCAGTTTCTCTCGAGGCCGTAAACCGAGCCCGTGGCGTAGATAAACTGCCAGAGGCCCACGGCGCGGGCGCTTGAACTGGCCGTGGGAACCAGGCCGCTCTCGATCATGGAGAGGTGTATCAGCTCTTCGGGAACTCCCTCATCCTGGAAAATTTCTCGCATCATCGGAAAATAGTAGGCGGATCGTTCGAGCCACCGTTCCATGATCTCCGGCCTGCGCACGGTCAGATACGCGATGTGGTTGTTGACCTGTTGGTTTCGGATGAGCGGAACCTGTGTCTGGTTGGTCTCCAGATCTTCGGGCAGCAAAAAGCGCTGATGGCTGAACCAGTCGTCTTCCTCGGCCTGCATCATATCCCGATGTACCTGAAAGATTTCCCCCTTTTCACTGACGATGGTGTCGGTGATACCGTAGAACTCCTGGTACTCGGTCATGACCGTCCGGTACAATTCGGCAAACTGCCGGCTGTTCTGAATTTCGGGATGCTCATCCATCAGGGTCTGCAGCGCAAGCAGTCCGTCGGTGATATACTCCTCGGCGCTGACCAGGTCGTCGCTGACCTGCGCCTCGAGTGAGAGCAGGTGTACGCGATAGATATACGCCAGTCGCTGCAGCATCTCCCGGTCCAGCGTCCGTGACGGCTCTTCAGGTGTTTTGACGGTTTCCTCACGATAGCCGTAACCGCCGAGCCGGTCGATATCCGGCAGCTCCAGAAGACGCGCCCGGTTGACATGCAGGGTGCGAGGCTCAATGGTCTGGTAGCCTACGCCGCGATCCCGGTCAAGGGCCGGAAGCCCGGCCGGGATAAAGAACAGGACACAAACCGACATCAGAAAAAACTTCTTCATAACTGCAACCTGCAAACTCTAAAAAATGGGGAGGGTTGATCTCAATATATTACACTATTCCGCGTGTGTAATAACTCAGGAAATTACGTTAAAAGTGCGAGAAATAAAAAGCTGGCACGGCTTAATCCTGTTTCATTTCGGTCCATCGCTGGACGATCGGCAGCCGTCGGCCTGATCCGAAGGCCTTGGAGCTAACACGCAGCCCCGGGGCGGCCTGTCTGCGCTTGTATTCGTTACGGTCTACCAGCCGGATCACTTCTCTGACCACTTCGGGAGGATGTCCGGCAGCAACAATCTCTTCCGCAGGCAACTGCTGCTCGATATAGGCCTTGAGAACGGCGTCCAGCACATCGTATCCGGGCAGCGAATCGGTGTCCTTTTGGTCGGGCCGGAGTTCCGCACTCGGCGGTTTTTCGATGGTGGAACCGGGGATGACTTCCCGCCCGTAAAAACTCCGGTTGAGCCAGCGCGAAATGGCATAGACTTCGGTCTTGTAGACATCCGAAAGGACCGAAAGCCCCCCGGCCATATCGCCGTAGAGCGTGCAATAACCGACGGCCAGCTCCGACTTGTTGCCGGTATTGAGTAGCATATGTCCAAATTTATTGGATATTCCCATGAGGATGGCACCTCGTGACCGGCTCTGCAGATTCTCTTCCGCCACCCCGAACGGGGTATCTCCAAACACCGGGGCCAGAGTCTTCAGAAACTGGTCGTAAATGTCACGGATCGGGAGTTCGTGCAGTGTAATACCCAGGTTTTCAGCGAGCAGTTCGGAGTCGCTCACGCTCCCTGTGGACGAATACCGGGAGGGCATGGTCACACCCAGTACATTTTCGGCACCGAGAGCCTCCGCGGCGATGGCGGCCGTCAGGGCGGAGTCGATCCCACCGCTTAAACCGAGCACGACCCGACCGGGCATGCCGCTTTTACCGACATAGTCGCGCAGGCCCAGAACCAGCGCCTGGAAAAGCCGTTCTTCGGGGCCGGGCACCGGCTTGACCGTGATTCCAGCGCCGGGAACGCTGACCGGATTCCTTTCCTCCCATCGCACATCGGCGTAGTCCTCCTGCAGTGTTGCCAGTTTGGCGATCCGGTTTCCGCTGGAATCGATCACCGAGCCGGCACCGTCGAATATCAGCTCGGTGTTGGCGCCGACCTGATTGCAGTAGATCAGAGGCATGTCCAGACGGGATGCATGGCGGGACAGCATGGCGTCCCGCAGTTCTGGCTTGCTCCGGGTAAACGGTGACGCCGAGATATTGACAAGTATTTCGGCACCGGCCGCTTTCAGTTCGGCTGCCGGCTCTTTGTCGTAACTGTGATAGTTGTACTCGTTCTGGTTGTTCCAGATATCTTCACAAATCGTGACCCCCCACTTCCTTCCGGCCCATTCGGTTACATGTACCGACCGGTTGGGCTCAAAATACCGGAACTCATCGAATACATCGTAGGTGGGGAGCAATGTCTTATGGATTTCATCCACCAGATTGCCCTGATGCGCCAGCAGTGCGGCGTTAAAAACGGGGCGGCCGGAAGATGTGGTATTGGGGCGGATGGTCCCGAAAAGGAGTGCGGTTTTGCCGGTTGCCCGGATGATGCGTTCATTGCAGTCGAATACCGCCTTCAGAAACGCCCGGCGCTCAACGAGATCCATAGGCGGGTATCCGCAGACCACCAGCTCGGGCAACACAAGCAGATCAACTCCGCCTGCTTCGGCCTCCCGCAGCGCCTTCAGGATGGCATCGGTGTTTCCGCCGATATCACCGACGATCACATTGAGTTGCTGAATTCGAATTTGCATACGGATGAGCCGATGTTTAAAAATTTCGATTAAATGCCGGATATGTTACATTGGACGAAGTTTCGCCGGCTTCAGCTGTCGGTTCGGTAATTTCTTGTATCAGCTCGCCTCCGGCACAGGAAAAAACCGTCCCGCCGACACCGGTAGCCGGTTGCCCGCCGAAAACCTGGCCGGCATGAGGGAAACCGCCCGGCTGTCCTTTTCATTAAAAGATACCGCTGTAAGCAAAAGCGTCAAAATCGTTGCTGGAAAAACCCGCTGACCATATTGTAATTGAACGGGGTGGACTGAAGTACCTGGACGAAGTGCGGAATCTGAACCGCTTCGTTTTCGGGGAAAACCGGCTGATTAACCGCCTGGATCACGACCCGTTGATCTTCCTGACCGCCCATATTCAGGGACAGTTTGCCGGTTTCAAGATAGGCTACGCCCTTGACCAGCTCTGTTTCTATTCAGCCAAAAGCGCGACTCACCCCCTTTTCCGGAGAAATGGTGTCGCCGAAAAGCTTCTGTTTGCCATGATGGCGGATGCCGCAGAGCTTGGATTCAGGGAGCTTTGTTTCGACACCTTCCCCAAACACTTTCCCGGAATGATGCTCATCGGACTAAAGCACAGCTTTCGTTTGGAGCACCTCGAATGGAATGATGATTACCGGGACTTCAAGACCCGAATGGCCCGGCCGATCCGGATTAAACCGAAATAAACCGGGGAAGTACGGCGCTTTCATTTTCGAAGTCTCCGGCAAAACCACTGCGCAGGTATTCCGGATGGATGTCGGGGCGGACGAGTTCATCGATGGGGATAAATGCGGCATCGCGGATTATCTGCTGATCTGTGCCGTATTCGGGATCCCTGCCGGTCTCAAGCGATCCGCCGCGGAGGCTGCACCGAAAATAGAACTCCACCGCATGGATTCCGGGCGAGTGAATTTCATTGAGATACCAGAGCGGCCCCACATCCACAACCAGGTTGGTCTCTTCGAGGATTTCCCGTTTTGCGGCGGCCTGCAACGTCTCCCCGAACTTCACGCCTCCGCCCGGCGGCATCCAGATAAGCCGGTTGGCCACCGGTGACATTAATTGCACCATCAATAGCGCCCGATCCAATACAACCAGACCGTTCACACGAATTCGAACATCCTCTGAATGATCTGTCTGCCGATGCTCGTCTGCGGCCCTGCCTGCCATTATTCCGACTGAGCTTTGTCTACCGTCCCGACCGCTTCCACCGCGCCATTGTTGCCGGCGTATTCGAGTGCCGCTTCAACAAAACTGACAAACAGCCGGTGCGGCCTGGCAACGGTGCTTTTCAGTTCCGGATGAAACTGCACACCCACAAACCAGGGATGTCCGGGGATTTCGATGATTTCAACAAGGTTTCGCTCCGGGTTGATACCCGCAACGGAGAGTCCGTGATTCTTGAACTCCTTCAGATACGCATTGTTCAGCTCGTATCGATGGCGATGGCGTTCCCGGATGGACGGTTCCCCGTATGCCTCACGTGAGCGGGATCCCTTTTCCAGGGCACAGTCGTACGCACCCAGCCTCATGGTGCCCCCCTTGTCGTCGATACTTTTCTGCTCCAGCATCAAATCCACAACCGGGTGTGTGGTATCCTGATCAAATTCGGTGCTGTTGGCATCCTCCCAGCCGCATACATTGCGGGAATACTCAATAAGTGCACACTGCATCCCCAGGCAGATTCCGAAAAACGGGATGTTCTTTTCCCGCGCGTACCGGATGGCGACCAGCTTTCCATCGATGCCCCTTCCACCGAAACCGGGGGCAACGAGAATGCCTGAGACCCCGTCAAAATGTGACTCCAGGTCACGTTCCTTCAGGTGATCAGATGAGACCCAGACGATTTCAACTTCGCAGTTATTCACTGCGCCGGCATGTTTAAAAGCCTCCACTATGGAGAGATAGGCGTCCTGATGGTCCACATACTTGCCGACCAGCGCGACGCGAATAGCCCGTTCAGGATTGGATACCGCTTTTACAAAACGGCACCAGCTGCCGAGGTCCGGTTCTCCCGTCTCGAGCTTCAGCTTTCGGATGACGCGGCGGTCCAGCCCCTCCTCTTTCATCAACAGGGGGACCTCGTAGATCGATTTGGCATCCAGGGAGGCGATGACATCCTCATTCTCCACATTGCAAAACTGCGCGATTTTGCGGCGGATGGAGTGGTCGAGCGGCACTTCGGCCCGGCACACCAGGATATCCGGCTGCATGCCGAGTTCGTAGATGGTTTTGACCGAATGCTGGGTGGGCTTGGTCTTGAGCTCTCCCGCCGCCTTGAGATAGGGAACCAGTGTAAGGTGGATGGAGGTGGTGTTCTCCTTGCCGACATCGTACCGCAGCTGCCGCATGGCCTCGATGTAGGGCAGCCCTTCGATATCGCCGACGGTACCGCCGATTTCCACAATGATTATGTCGTATTTGCCGGATTCGCCGATGGCTTTGACGCGCGACTTGATTTCGTCGGTGATGTGCGGAATGACCTGCACGGTCTGCCCGAGGTATTCGCCCTTGCGTTCCTTGTTGATGACGTCGTAGTAAATGCGCCCGGTTGTGACATTATTTTCCTGGGAGGTAGGTACTCCCAAAAAGCGCTCGTAATGCCCGAGATCCAGGTCTGTTTCTGCTCCGTCGTCGGTTACGTACACCTCCCCGTGTTCATAGGGGTTCATGGTTCCGGGATCGACGTTAATATAGGGATCGAGTTTCTGGATGGTGACTTTGAGGCCCCGGGTGGCGAGAAGGAGTCCGAGGGATGAACAAATTATCCCCTTGCCGAGAGAAGACGTAACTCCCCCGGTCACAAAAATATATTTCGGTTCCATTGGATGCGAACGGATCAGGTGAAAGGTTGCAGAAAAATAGCGGTATTCACTGCAGGGTTCAAATCGGATTTCCACTTTTTCGAACCGGAACGGAAAACGGCGGGGTGCAACGGCAATACGGCGTGTTACCCGGGCTGAAACAAGCCGGCGTCCGTGCCTGTAAGCGGAGCGTAAAGTCAACTGCCGGACGAGACCGGCCTCCTTGGCGGGGGGGGATGCTTCATTTACTCAAACGGTTCCTGATTGTCCCTTGGGCTCTTCCGCAGGATGGTTATCTTGTCGGGTGTCTTGGTAAGAAATCAACCACAATCGACGGGAGCAGAATGAGTACCGAAAACTACATATACGGCCGGAATGCAGTGATGGAGTTTCTTGACAGCCGGCCGGAGCATGTCACCAAACTCTACATCAAGCAACAGATGCAGGGGAGGACGGCACGCGAGCTGGAGCAGCTCGCTTCGGCAGGAAGGGTTCCCGTGCAGCGTGTTCCGGGCAAAAAGCTTTTTGAGCTGGTGGGGGCCGTGAACGATCAGGGGGTCGTTGCCGCAATCAGCGAAGCGGGTTATGTGGAACTGGACGATTGGCTGGCTTCGGTGGAGCCGGGCACCAACCCGGTGCTGCTGGCGCTGGATGAAATCGACGATCCGCATAATTTCGGAGCCATCATCCGAAGTGCGGCCGCGGCAGGTGCCGCCGGGGTGATGGTGCCGAAGCATCGCCAGGCGCCCCTGACCGGCGCGGTGATGAAGGCTTCTGCCGGTGCGGTTCTGCGCCTGCCCGTGATACGGGTGGGCAATACCAATCAGGCCCTTGAAAAGCTGAAGGATGCCGGTTTCTGGGTATGCGGAACCGCCATGGACGCTCCCGCGACTCTTTGGGAGCAGCGGTATGACATGCCTCTGGTGGTCATGATCGGCAGCGAAGACAAGGGCATTCGAAAGAAAACACGTGAGCACTGCGACATGCTGGTGCGCATTCCCATGGCCTCCGGCATTGAGTCGCTCAACGCCTCGGTGAGCGCATCGCTGCTCTGCTATGAAATATTACGTCAGAGGCAGCCGAAACCAGAATGATCGGGGCCGGGTCTCCTCATCATCCACACCGGTGGCGCCCCCGATATACCGGAGTGCCAGATTGACGAATATCAGATTGTAGCCACCCGGTTTCAGCACTCCCTGTTCCGGGGCCATGCGGTCCCGGATGCGAATGTCCGATGAAAAGACATCTACAAGTTTCGGATGAAAGGCGGCGTCCGGAGCCAGAAACCGAAAAAGGATTCCATTTTCATCATCAGTAACATCCACATGGATGGCCGCACCATTACGGCCCATGGTGATGAACAGGGTCAGCAGATTATCAAAGACCAGCTTGATCAGCTCCTGATCGGTGTGGTAGACTTCTGTTGCAGATGCGTAGTCGAAACTCACCTGAAGCGACTTGCCCTTGATAAACAGCTGGTTTGCTTTGATTGCACCCTCCAGCATATCCTTCAGGTTGACAGCCGTCTCATCGATCTGAAACACGTTATCCTCGATCTGGAACGAATAGCCCCAGCTCTGGATAGCGTTGATCAGCTTGGATGAAGATAGATGGATGTTTTTGCAGTAGTGCTCGAGAGGCAGAAGATGGTCGCCGAGTTCCGGATGTTCCTCTAAAAGCGTACGGATATCTTCGGCCATCAGTTCGGCATACATCATGGCGTTGCCGACCGGAGTTTTGAGGTCGTGTGACATTTTGGCCACAAAATCAGCTGGAATTCGTTCCATATGATCGCATTTTCCCTGGAGGTGGACAGTTACAGAACATTCCAGATTACAAAATAATCCGGTTAACTGCAGGGACAATTATCCCGTCTTTTGTCACACAACACCATGCCCCTCATCAGACTGCTGAAGCTGCCGGCCAGTTGCCGCTGAAACAGCCAGTTACGGAACCTGCTTCGCACTTCCTCACACCTCATAAACTGCCGGAAAAGCCGGCCCTTTCGCCACTTTGATTCCCGTTTCGGAATTAGCTTCACCTCAGTACGCAATTCAAACGAACCCGGATTAATGCTACTTTGCCGGAGAGTTCACCGGTTTCGGCGGAATGCGGGCCGGCGGGAAGACACCGGACGACCTGCCGCTATTGCTGGTTGGATACAACTTCCTGTTCGGTAAAGAAAAAGGCTCCTTCCCTTTTCCCGTTCTCCACGGAATCCGAACCATGAACAACGTTTACTTTCGTACTTTCTGCGAATGCCTTACGGATGGTACCCTCCTCGGCTTCCTCCGGATTGGTCGCGCCAATCAAAGCTCTGAAATCGGAAACGGCGTTCTCTTTCTCAAGCAGCAGAGGAACGCATGGGCCGCTGGTCATGAATTCGACAAGCATGTCAAAAAATGGACGCCCTTCGTGAACGGCATAAAATATGCTTGCTGTTTCTTTGGTGAACCGTGTCATCTTCATCGCCTTTATGGTAAATCCGGCATCCTGAATACGTTTTATCACTTCACCGGTCAGGTTTTTCTTCACACAATCCGGTTTCAGGATCGCAAGAGTTTGTTCTTTCGCCATTCTAATCTGTTTAACTGTTAGCTGTTGTTTTCATATGTTTTTCTGTTTCAAAGGCCTGGTGCCAAAGTGCACCAAATATAAAGTGTTTAATGCAGAACAACATTTTTTCTTTCACTAAAATTCATATTATTTTTATATGGAAAATGGATCCCGTTCCAAAAGCTCTGAACCCGAAATCCGGATTGTTACCGGAGAGGAACTTCGTCCCCATCTGGAAACCCTGGCGCACCTGAGGATTTCGGTATTCCGGGCTTTCCCCTATCTGTATGACGGGGATATGGCCTACGAGCAGAAGTACCTCTCCACTTACATGGACAATCCCGCCGCGATTACGGTGCTGGTGCTCGATAACGGCCATGCGGTCGGAGCCTCCACCGCCCTGCCGCTGAGTGACGAAACCGATGAGGTAAAAGCTCCCTTCCTGGAAAAGGGATTGAATCCGGACGAGTACTTCTATTTCGGGGAATCCGTGCTGGAACCCTCCTGGCGTGGCCGCGGACTCGGAGTCCGGTTCTTTCTGGAAAGAGAGGCTTTCGCACGCAAGAATCCACAGTTTCGGTATTTGACCTTCTGCGCGGTTGACAGGCCGGAAAACCATCCGCTCCGCCCCGAAAACTACGTGCCGCTTGACCGTTTCTGGGAAAAACGCGGATTCCGCAAAATACCGGAGATGAAGACCACCTTCCACTGGAAAGACGTCGGTCACACCAAAGAAACCGGCAAGAGCATGACGTTCTGGATCAAAGAGCTCTAGCCGCGAACGGCGCCTCAAAAAGAAAACGGCCCGCCGCTTTGTTGCGACAGGCCGCTGTTCCCAGATCGGAGCGCCTTACTTGTCGGTCAGGCTGCTGATGCCCGGGAGCACCTTTCCTTCCAGATACTCCAGGCTGGCGCCGCCGCCGGTCGAGACGTGCGAGACCTTCTCCTCCAGCCCCGCTTTTTTAATCGCGGATGCCGAATCGCCCCCGCCGATGATGGTGATGCCGCCGTTTTCGGTTGCCGTACTCATAGCCCCGGCCACCGCGAACGTGCCCTTGGCAAACGCCTCCATCTCAAAAACGCCCATCGGACCGTTCCAGATCACTGTTTTGGCTTTCTTGATTTCATCGCCAAACAGTTCGGCAGATTTCGGCCCGATATCCAGAGCCAGCCAGCCCTCTTCGATACCGTCTTCGGCCACGGTTTTGGTTTCGGTATCCTCCTTGAATTCCCGGCCCACGACCGAATCAATCGGCAGCAGGATTTCCACGTTATTGGCTTTCGCCTTCTCCAAAAGGGATCCCGCAAGTTCGACTTTATCCTCTTCCAGCAGGGAATTGCCGATGGGCAGGCCTTTGGCCTTGTAGAAGGTATAGGTCATACCGCCGCCAATAATAATGGTATCCACTTTGGTGATCAGGTTTTCAATGACACCGATTTTGTCGGATACTTTGGCGCCGCCCAGTACTGCCACAAAAGGACGCTTCGGGTTTTCAACACTGTTCTGGAGGTACTCGATCTCCTTCATCAGCAGATAGCCGGAAGCGGCCGGCTGCAGATGCTCGGTAATACCCGCGACGGAACTGTGTGCACGGTGGCTGCTGCCGAAAGCATCATTCACAAACACATCGCCGTGTGCGGCCAGCTTTTTGGAGAATTCAGGATCGTTTTTGGTCTCTTCCGGATGGAAGCGCACGTTTTCCAGCAGTACAATGTCGCCGGCCGATGCCTGATCCACTGCGGCTTTCGCCTTGTCACCGATACAGTCCTCCCCGAAAAACACCTCCCCCGGGACCAGCGTTTTCAGATGCTCCGCAACCGGCTTGAGGCTGAATTCCGGTTTGGGCTCGCCCTTCGGGCGCCCGAGATGGCTCAGGAGCACCAGCCTGGCACCGCCTTCAATAACATGGGTAATACTCGGCAGGGCCTGACGAATCCGGTTGTCGTCCCCGATGACACCATCTTTCAACGGAACGTTGAAGTCTACTCGCATCACAACCGTTTTGCCTTTCAGATCCAGATCTTTCAGTGATAGTTTTGCCATTGGTAATGATTCCTTTTGAATTAAGCGTTATTTTATGTGGATGCGCTTCAAACTGCGCACTCCTTCTTTTTTAAAAATCGTTTATCTCGTGGCCAAAGATACGATTTTCGGAAACCAAAATTAAGCAGATGCCCACAGTTTACTTCGACCATGCCGCAACAACACCACTGGATCCCAGGGTTCTGGACGCCATGCTTCCATTCTTGAAGGACGATTACGGCAACCCCTCCTCGATTCATCACATGGGTAGAAAACCCAACGTTTATGTGGAAACCTTCCGGGGCAGGATAGCGCGCGCCATTGGAGCGGAGCCTGCCGAAATCATTTTTACCAGTGGTGGAACGGAAGGGAACAACGCCGCCATTTTCGGCACATTGAAGAACCGGAACGGAAAGCATATCGTCACTGCCCGTACCGAACACAACGCAGTGCTTCACCCGGTCGAAGAAGCGGTTACGATCGGGTATACAGTCACTTATGCCGGGCTGGACGAAACAGGGATGGTGACTCCCGAGGCGCTGGAAGAAGCGATTACGCCGGAAACCGCCCTGGTGAGCCTGATGCATGTCAATAACGAGACCGGCACCGTGAATCCGGTTGCCGACCTGGCGGCAGTCTGCAGCCGGCACGGCATACCGTTTCACTGCGACACGGTCCAGTCGATCGGAAAGATTCCCGTGAACGTCGACCGGCTCGGTGTCGACATGCTAACGATGAGCGCTCACAAATTCAACGGCCCGAACGGCGCAGGTGCACTGTACGTCCGCGGGGGAACCCCCTGGTCAACCTGGATGCACGGCGGATCACAGGAGCGCGCACGGCGGGGAGGAACACTCAATGCCCCAGGAATCGCGGGCATGGGCCGTGCCCTGGAGCTCGCCCTGGAGGAAATGGAGGAGAATACCCGACACATCGCCAGGTTAAAACGGCGCATGGTCGACGGACTCCGGGCCGCGTTCGGTGATACCATCCGGTTCAACGGTGATCCGGATAACGGGATGCATCATATTGTAAGCGTCACTGTGACCGACAACCGGGGGGAGCCTCTCGACGGAGAAATGCTGCTGCTGAACCTTGATATGGAGGGGATTTGCTGCTCGAACGGCTCGGCTTGCACTTCCGGAACCGTCAAACCGTCGCATGTCATGCTGGCGCTTGGCTATAATGAGGCCCTGGCCAAATCCACACTGCGCTTCAGTATCGGGAAAACCAACACCGCTGCGGAAGTGGATCAGCTTGTGGATGCGCTGAAACGTATCGTGGACCGCCACTCCGTGCCCGCCTGACCGGCCCACGCAGTGCCTCTTTATCCGGGTTATCGCGCCCCCGGTTACCCATACCGGAGATCTATTCTGAAGAGCCGGATTCGACCGTGCGCGCCTCTTCCTCGTATCGCTCATGACAATCGCGGATAATCTCCCTGGCCTTGTCGAGTCCGTACCAGCCGTCGGTGCCGGTTTTCTTGTCCTCAAGATCCTTGTAAACCTGGAAAAAATGCTCGATCTCGTGAAGCATGTGAGGGGCCAGTTCATCCAGCGATGTGATATGGTTCCAAAGGGGGTCTCTGACCGGAACACACAGAATTTTTTCATCCGGGCCCTTCTCATCCCACATCTTGAACAGCCCAATGGGTTTGGCCTCAATGAGGCAGCCGGGGAAGGTCGGTTCCGTGACCAGCACCAGCGCATCCAGCGCGTCTCCGTCCAGTGCCAGAGTATTGGGGATGAAACCGTAATCACTCGGATAGTGGACTGCAGAAAAAAGCATTCTGTCAAACCTGATCTGGCCGGTGTCTTTGTCGAATTCGTATTTATTTCTGCTCCCTTTCGGTATCTCGATGATGACTGTCAGGCTGTCCATGGATTCTGTCATGCGGTTACTTTTTTTTGATGATGAATTACGGTTTCACAGGCATTTATTCTTAACAAAATGTACCTTATACAATTTAAGGAATGATTATCGTTATATCATAATTCCAATTTTTTCAACCGCATCCCCACAATTATGGCAACCCCGGCAGGCGAGGAGTTAATCAGCGAAGTCAAGGAAATTTTCCGTAACTATCTGATGGAGAAGAAGCACCGTCAGACCCCGGAGCGCTTTATGGTTCTGGAGGAGATTTACCGGGCGGACGGGCACTTCGATGCCGACGACATGTATTTCCGGATGAAGAATATCGGGTATCGCGTATCGCGAGCAACCGTGTACAATACGCTGGATCTGCTTCTTGAATCCGGGCTGGTTCAGCGCCACCAGTTCGGGAAAAACCAGTCGATCTACGAAAGGGCGTACGCCTTTCGGCAACACGATCACATGATCTGCAAGAACTGCGGAAAGGTGATTGAGTTTTGCGACCCCCGGCTTCAGGAAATAAAAAGCATGCTGGAAAAAATTCATGACTTTTCGATTGACGGCCATTCGCTTCATTTTTACGGAACCTGCAGCGATCCGGAGAATTGCACCAACGAACCGGAAAAAAAACCGAGAGAGAAGGCTTCGAAAACCGACTGACAGGTTTCGCCGCACACATCATCCCGACTTATCCTGCGGAAGCAGCCCCGCAAAAGGCAAATCGTCACATCCCGGGGCTGCCTGTTCCTTCCCGTTTGCACGTACACCGCAAGACGCAGCAGAGAGCAGAACCTGTTGCCCCACGCTCAAACGCACCCGTTTGCCAATCCGTGCCGCTGACCGGCACTGTCACCCCGCGTCCTGACTCAGCCGATGGCGGTCTTGCTGATGAATTTGCGGGTCGCCCACCTGCTGCCCCAAAGTCCCATGACCAGCGAGAGGGCCAGCATACCTCCGGTGAGGTAGTACCACCGGTCAAGTGGCCAGGCAAGCACACCGAATTGGGGGATGTAGTAGGGTATAATCAGCTGAAACAGCAGCCAGTGCAGTCCGATGGCTATGGCCGCTCCCAGAACGCCCTGTATCAGGCCCTCAAGCAGAAAGGGCCGGCGGATGAATCCGTTGGTAGCACCTACCAGTTTCATGGTCCGGATGATATCGCGCTTGGCATAGATGGTTAGCCGTATGGTATTGAAAACCAGTACTACAGCGGTGAACAGTATAAACAGGCCGATTCCCGCTCCGGCCAGGGCAAGCATTTCCAGCCGTTCTTCCAGGGTTTCGAGAAGCTGCTGGTTGAAGACGACCTCATCCACCCCCTGAAACCTTTCAATTTCCTCGACCATGCTGAGGATTTCGCCGGATGTGGCATCGGGCGCCAGGGAGAGTTTGAAGGAGGCCGGCAAGAAATTGAGGTCGGCCAGCAGGTCTCCTTCGGTACCGAATTCGCGCCTGAAAATCTCTTCCGCGTCCTCTTTGCTGATATAATCAACACCGATAACCTGGGGATATTCTACGAGTTCGGAGGCGATGCGGTTGGTTCGCTGCTCGTTGATATCAAGCAGAAACACCTCCACATCGATCGACTGCTTCATGGTCTGAACCACCTGGAATCCGTTGTAGCCGAAACGGACCAGCAGCCCGATGAGCAGGGTGGCGATAACCAGGGCGATAACAGAGGTTGTACTGGCAAGCCGGGTGCGGCGGAATCCTGAAAATCCCTCTTTTATCACATAGGAGACACTCATAACCGGCTATATATTATTCTGTTTCGGGACGGTTTGTTCCGTTGCGTTTCTTTCCGCCGGGAACATGGTTCAGTTGCGCAGCACCCATCGCACGCCGAATCTCAGGCGACGGGCCGGCATGGGCTGGTAGGCCGTCTCAAAATAGCCTTGCTGCAGCCAATTATCCAGAGCGTTTTCCATCCGCAATAAAAAAATTGCCGAACGCACGCGAGCGGTGAGTTCAAGATCCAGCCTTGCAAATTCCGGAATGGCCTGCGACTCGATTCTGCCGGCGCCCGGATTTGGGTGCAGGGAGTTGGGATCCCAGTAGTCGATCTCCGGGTAGTAGCGCGCCGACCGGTAGGCGATTGGCGAAACTTGCAGATAGAAACCGGTTTTCATGAAGGCAGCGCTGTTGTAGATATAATTTTTATAGTAGAAGGAGAAACGGGTCCATGCGCGTTGCCCGCTTTGGTCAAGCAGACGGTTCTCTGTGCGGGAATCGTCCGACAGATACTGGTGAAATGTGCCGGATAGCGAGAACTCAAATCGGGTACCGTCGTAGGAGATCCAACCGGCGGCGCCTGCGGAGGTGTAGGAACCGGCCTGGGTGAAGGTCGAATCCAGGCCCGCAAGCACCGGATTGTCGATTCGCGAGGCAAACGCTTCGGCACCCAGCTGCCAGGAACGGCTGTTAATCTGCGCTCCCGTTTCGGCACGCTGGATGATCTCGTTGCGCAGATCCGGATTGCCGCGCATGGGTCCGCCCCGCCAGTAAAGCTGTCCGGGCTGCGGCATCTGCTCTCCCCTGGCATAGGATGCATACACCATCAGGCCGCGAGCAAGCCGCCACTCCGCACGCGTTCCCAGTTCATAATCGGTGAACCCGTCGGTTCGCCAGGCTGTTTGCAGCCAGGAATGCAGGGCGGAGCGGTTGGGCAGCGGCAGCCGTACAACGCCCTTTGCCCGATTGTATGCCCAGGAGTCCTTGTCCATGGTCTGGTGACGGTCCCGGTCGATGGCCGACCACTCCGACTCCAGCTCCGCCTGAAGCTCCAGCGGACCAACATCACGGATATGCCTGCCGGAGAATCCGGTGGTGAACGTTCGTACGGATGAGCTGTCGACACTTCCGTAGTGCAACCGGCGGTAGCGGTCGTGATATACCGTGAGGCGGGTGGTCGCCGGCAGGTCGGGCTGCTCGCGGTGGTAGGCGGTTAGCCGGTAAACCGAATTGCGCATGGATGACCGGGCCTGTGACTCGATCGGAAACACATTGAACCGATTGAACGCGAAACCGGCCATATCCGCAATATCGTATCCGTGCGGCTCACCGAACTGCAGACCGCTGAACCGGTAGCCGCCCTCGAGAATCCAGGATTCGGTCAGATAGTGATAGGCGGTGACGGATGCGTTCCGGCCGCCCATGAAGTTATTACGGTATCCCTCATCTTCGTTCTTGCCCCAGTAGGCGATAGAGAGATTGGTTCCGGGCCGGATGTTTCGGGTAAGATAGCCTTCGGTACTACGGTAGTTGAATGCCGTTTGCTCATAGTTGATGAGGGTAAGCGGACGCGCCACATGGTATCGTACGGTCGTAACATCGGTGCGATGGCGGATCGGAGCCGAAAACGTGTGCACCGACGCGATCCGGCCGTAATGCGGCAGGCGTTTGTGGTTGGCGGATCCGAATATCCGCTCGTTCACGCGAACACCGTCACTGTACAGAAGCTGATGCCGGTTTTCGTGGGCACGAAACAGAAACCCGTCGTTGCGCCCCTGTCCGTCGAGCTGCGAAGAGATCACTCCCGGCCTGCGGCTCACCCACTCCCCGAGATCCGACCACAACTGCCAGCGCAAAAGGCTGTCGGTAGTCTCCTCACGAAATTGCGAGGGAGTGCGAACTTCGAGCAATTCTACGGGCTCAAGCTCCACGGGTTCCGTGGGATCGGGGATGGTATCGGCAGGTACATCAGAAATGCGATCAGGGTCTGAGTCGATATCACCAGGAATACGGGTGGTGTCGGCAGGCGCTTCAGATGGTTGATCGGAACCCGGGGTGATTTCGCCGGGAACTCGGGCGGTGTCGGCAGGTACCTCGGATGGTTGACCGGAGCCCGGGAGGATTGCGCCAGGCATGCGAATGGTGTCGGCGGGAATCGCGTCATTAACCGTACTGCCGAAGGCGAGATCCTCGGCCGGCAAACCGGTGATCGCGGATTCTGAGAAAACGCGGCCGGTTGAATCGGGCGGATCGACAAAGGAATGGCCGGGCGGGGTCAGATCCCATGTCCACAAAACCGCTATGATCACTAACCTGATCATGGGCGCACGACTTCGGGGTTATGGGCAAAATCGGGGATACCGCACAGATGGCGGCGCAGCAGGTCCATGGCCACGGCAAAACTTCGCTCCTTGTTGACCAGCCGCTCCGGCGTGAGCTGGTAGCGGCAGGCAAAATGGGTGCCGGAGCGGGCCCAGAAGCCTACCCAGACGGTACCGACGGGTTTCTGCGCGGTACCACCGCCGGGCCCGGCCACTCCGGTGGTGGCGATGCCGAAATCGGCATTCATCCGTTCACCTACGCCTGCGGCCATCTCGAGCGCTACAGGAGCACTGACGGCGCCATGTTTGTCAAGCAGCCGCTCCCTGACTCCCAGATAGACTACCTTGATACGGTTTTCATAAGCCACTACCCCACCCCGAAAACAGGCGCTGCTGCCGGGAACATCGGTAAGCGCATCCGCCAGATACCCTCCGGTGCAGCTCTCCGCCACGGCGAGGGTCTTTTTTTCCTGCGACAGCAGCCGGATGATATGGTGCGCCAGGGAGTCACCGTAATTCTCCGAAAACAGGTACTCTCCGGTTGCGTTCCGGATCCATCCGGTCAGTTCGTCGAACACCGTACCGGAACTGCCGTTTATCTCGGTTACCCGGATATCAACGCCCTGAGGGTGCGGAAGAAAGGCCACATCCACGGATGCCGGAATGCGAGAATCCAGTCCGTAGAGCACCTTTTCGCCCAATTCGCTCTCTCCGATACCCGTCGTGCGAAAATAGCACTGACGCACAAGCCGCTCCGACTCATGCCATCGTTTCTCCAGCTCCGGTATCAGGCGTTTGCTTAGCAGGTACTCCATTTCGTATGGGACGCCGGGCAGCACGGCCAGCAGTTTTTCACTCTCGTCATACAAAAACCCCGGAGCGGTGCCCAGGTCATTGAAGAGCACAGACGCCCGGGAGGGCACATCCGCCTGGCCGCGGTTCTGGTCGCTGATCGTCCTGCCTTTTTGTCTGAAATAATCGGTCACGTGGGTCAGCACGTGTTCATCCCTGACCAGCGTGTCGTCAAAAAAGGTGAGCAGGGCGTTTTTGGTGACATCATCACGAGTGGGACCGAGTCCGCCGGTGACAATCACCAGGTCGTGGCGGTTCCACCCAAAGCGCAGGGCATTGAGGATATCATCCTGCCGGTCGGCCACCGAAAGCATGGTTCGGCAGGGTACGCCGATTCGCCGCAGGGCGTGCGCGATCCGGGATGCATTCGTGTTGATCACATCCCCGTTCAGAAGTTCATCGCCAATCGTCAGCACACAGGCCGAATGAGTTATCATAGTACACCGGATTATTAACAGCAGCAGGATTCGGCATGGTTAAAATATCAGCCCGCCGGCAGGAGAGCAAGACAGGGTGGAGCCGGCGCGTAGAACTACAGAGCCGGAACCCCGCAGGCCGGAATGCCGACACAGGAGAATACCTGACGGTCCAAGATAGTGAAAAAGTGTGAACCGGACTGTTTTCTGCCGCCAGGCCGGGCACCGCATCCGGAAGCACAATTCTGCTTTTAGAGTGGCGCAACTTTTTTATCTTTGACATGTGAAACGAATCCCCAATATATTGAGTCTGCTGCGGATCCTGCTGGCCCCGCTTTTTGTTTACCTCTATCTGCAAGATGCCTTCTTCTGGGCCGCCCTTGGCATGGTGGTGTTCATTGTCGCTGCGATCACCGACTACCTGGACGGCTACCTGGCCCGCCGCCTCAAGGTCAGTTCCAGCCTGGGCATGTTTCTGGATCCGCTTGCCGACAAGATACTCACCTTTGCAGGCTTTATCTGCCTGCCGCTGATTGATCCGGCGCAGTTTCCCTGGTGGATAATCGCTGTGATCGTTGTTCGGGATATCGCCATAACCTCGCTGCGGGTCTGGGCCGATTACCGGGGTGTGGTTATGGAGACCCGAAGCCTGGCAAAAGCCAAAACGATGGTTCAGATGATCTTTCTCTACACCGCCCTGCTCACCGCCCTGCTTGCCAAGGCCGGCGGATTTGTCGGAGATACGGCAACATATTTTCTTAATTTGGGATTATTGGGATGGTTGTTCATCTTTGTGATGGTTTTCACGGTATACACCGCTTTGGAATACCTCTACATCAACCGCAAACTTTTCCGTCGTGCAACCACAAAAATTTAGCTGGTCCATCCTTGCGGGAACAGCAGGATATATCGGATACCTGCCGAAGTTTCCCGGTACCTGGGGAAGCATTGCGGCACTGCCGCTGATCTACTTCGCGTCGGTCTATATCCATCCGCTGCTTGGCCCTCTGCTGGTTGCCGCCGTTTTTTCCGGGCTCACCCTGCTGGCCGCGAACGGCATGGAAAAAGCGTACGGTCCTGATCCGGCCGAATGCGTTACGGATGAAATCGCCGGCCAGGCGGTGGTATTCCTGTTCATCCCCATCTACACCAGTTGGGAATACAACCTGCTGGTATTTCTGTTCGGGTTTATCCTGTTCCGCATATTCGATATCCTGAAGCCGCTGGGCATCGGCGCGCTGCAGAATACGGATGGCGGCTGGGGTATTCTTCTGGATGATATCGTCGCCGGCATGTATGCACAAATGTGCCTGTTATTTGTTATATTTGTGGTTATATAATTTTTTCCGTCCTGGCACTCCGGCAAGGCTCATACAGCCCCTGACGAATTCGGTCGGGGCGGATCGCAGATTCGAATTTATGAGCTATGATTTACGATAAAACTTTTGCCCGAGAACTTGCGGGTACCCTTCTGGATATCAATGCGGTACTGTTGCGTCCTGACAACCCGTTCGTCTGGTCGTCGGGATGGAATTCTCCGATATACTGCGACAATCGCCTGACCATCCTCTACCCCGATATACGCAGCCGAATCGCCGACACTTTTACCGAGCTGATCAAAGAGAAATTCGCCGGCATTGATGTCGTTACCGGTACCGCCACCGCCGGTATCCCCCATGCCGCCTGGGTGGCGGAGCGACTCAATCTGCCGATGGCCTATGTAAGAGCCAAAGCCAAGGCCTACGGCATGGGCAACCAGATCGAGGGCGGGGTCCGCAAGGGGGAATCGACCGTGGTTATTGAGGATTTGATCTCCACCGGAGCCTCCGCGCTATCGGTACTTGAGGCGCTTCAGTTCATCGGTGCCCGGGTAAACGGACTGGCCACCATATTCACCTACGGCTTTGATGTCTCCAACAATTTGATTTCGGAGCAGAACATCCCGTTCTATTCACTGACCGACTACGAAACGCTTGTGGATGTGGCTCTGGAGAAGGGCAAAATCCGCCACAGTGATGTCGATTTTCTGAATGAGTGGCGCCGGCATCCGGAAACCTGGCCGGTTGCACCATAATCGTCACCTTGATACGTTTGCCCTCTTTTATCACCAAACTGCGCCTGTTTTGACCCAGCAAAAATTTTATATCGAGACCTACGGATGCCAGATGAATTTTGCCGATTCCGAAATCGTCAATTCCATTATGGTAGAGCGGGGCATGAGTCCGTGCGACACCCCCGAGGAGGCGTCCGTCGTCTTTATCAACACCTGCTCCATCCGGGACAATGCCGAGCAGAAAGTCTGGAACCGCCTGAACGACTTCCGCAAAATGAAGCGACAGCGCAACGGCGACATGGTCGTGGGCATTCTGGGCTGTATGGCCGAGCGGTTGCGTGAGAAATTTCTGGAACGGGAGAAACTGGTGGACCTGGTCGTGGGCCCGGACGCCTACCGCGATCTTCCGCATCTGCTTTCGGAGGTGGAAGACGGCCGGAAGGCGGTTAACGTTATCCTCTCGCAGGAGGAAACGTATGCAGACATTACGCCGGTACGCACCACGGGCAACGGCGTCTCGGCCTTCGTGTCGGTGATGCGCGGGTGCGATAACATGTGCTCGTTCTGCGTGGTGCCGTTTACCCGCGGACGCGAGCGGAGCCGGGCGGTCGAAAGCGTGCTCAACGAAATCCGCATGCTCAGTGACCAGGGGTACCGGGAAGTCACCCTGCTCGGACAAAATGTCAATTCCTACAACCACCAGGGCCGCAACTTCGCGGAGCTGATGTACCAGTGCAGCCTGATCGACCCGGAGATGCGCATCCGGTTCTCAACCTCCCATCCCAAGGATTTTCCCGACGAATTTCTCCATGTGATCAGGGAGCGGCACAATGTATGCAACTATATTCACATACCCGTGCAATCCGGCAACAGCGAGGTGCTGGAGCGCATGCGCCGGACCTACACCCGTGAGGAGTACCTGGCGCTGATCGACAAGATGCGCGCCATGATCCCCGGAGTCTCGCTTTCGACCGACATCATCGCCGGCTTCTGCGGCGAGACCGAGCAGCAGCACCGGGACACCCTCGACCTGATGAAACAGGTGCAGTACGACCTGGCCTACATGTTTGCCTATTCGGAGCGGGAACGGACCCTGGCCCACCGCAAGTTTACCGATGACGTGCCGGAAGAGGTCAAAAAACGGCGGCTGTCCGAAATTATTCAGCTTCAGCAGGAAATCGCCTCCGGGCGGAACCGCCTTGAAATCGGCAAACGCCATGTTGTTCTGGTGGAAGGCCGGAGCAAACGGTCGGAGGATCAGCTTTCCGGCCGTACCGATACCAACAAAATGACCATTTTCGACAAGGGGGCCCTGCAGCCCGGAGACTATGCCGAGGTGGAGATACACGATGCCACATCCGCTACGTTAAAGGGGAGTGTAGTGAGAAAAGTATCCCTGTCGGAAACGGCAGAAGAACCCGTCACCGCATAAATCATACCAGCGTCCGGTGGACAGAACCCAGCTTCAAAACAAATACGGTATCATTGGGGAGTCGCAGGCACTGAAACATGCTCTCGACAAGGTGCTTCAGGTGGCTCCGACCGAGATCACTGTATTGGTCAACGGCGAGACCGGGGTCGGCAAGGATGTAACCGCCCGGGCAATCCACGATTTGAGTCCGCGCAGCTCCGGCAATCTGGTCATTGTCAACTGCGGCGCTATCCCCGAAGGTATCATTGAAAGCGAACTGTTCGGTCATGAGAAAGGTGCGTACACCGGGGCTCATGAATCACGCATGGGCTACTTCGAGCAGGCCGACGGCGGGACGATCTTTCTGGACGAAGTGGTCGACACCCCGAAGAACGTGCAGGTCAAGTTGCTGCGCATACTCGAATCGGGAGAGTTTTTCCGGGTCGGATCCAGCAAGCTGCGTTCCGTGAATGTCAGGGTGATCGCCGCCTCCAACAAGGATATGTGGAAAAGCGTTGAAAAGGGGGATTTCCGCGAGGACTTATACTACCGGCTGAGCACCATCAACATCAACATCCCCCCTCTTCGGGAGCGCAACGGCGACATCCTGCTCATCTTCCACAAGTTTGTCACCGAATTCGCCCGGAAGTACGATTCGGTGTTCCGGGGCATGTCGGACGAAGCCCGGAAGCTGCTGCTATCCTACCGCTGGCCCGGCAATATCAGGGAACTGCGTAACGTGGCGGAGCAGCTCGTAATCCTGGAAAAGTCACAGTATGTGGATGAAGAGGTATTGCGCAAATATCTTGGAGGGCGGCAGAAAATGGGATCAGCCGACAATCTGCCCATGCTGTTCGGGCACGATGAAGGCCATCACGAACCTCAGGACAGCGCCCGTACCCGGGAGCTGCAGTTGATTTACCGCGCCATGCTCGACATGAGAAACGACATGAGCGACATGAAGCGGATGTTGGGCACCCTGTTCTATAACTCGTTCCGGGACGGAAATTTCCCGAAGTCTCTTCCCCCCTCTTCCCGATATGACTTCAAAAACCCGCCCGATACCGACAAAACAGGGCTTCACGACCCGGATATGACGGTGGGGATGGCGCCTTATTCCGATGTGGAGTTTGACGATGACCAGACCGAGGAAGCCGGTGATTCGCCATCAGGCTTCGCCGCACACGGGTTTGAAGGCGGCCGGAGCACGGGCGCCCACCCGAATTCCGGGCATACACATGGGAGTCAGGCAGAACCCGCCTCCGGCTCTCCCGACCGTGCCGGATCCGCCCGCGGGCACGACGCCGCTCACAGGCCCGGTGCCGGAGCAAGTGCCGGAAACCGCCAGCATCTGTCCGAAGAGCAGCAAAAGGTTCTCGATCTGTTTGATACCGATGAACTGCCTTCGCTCGAAGAGGTTGAGCGGTTCATGATTACACAGGCACTGGAAAAATATGGCGGCAACCGGCGCAAGGCGGCCAGGGTGCTGGGCATGAGCGAACGGACACTTTATCGAAAAATCGACCAGTATGAACTCCTGTAGTTCCAGAGCAGATCGCCGGCCTGCGCCCTCACTTCCCGCCGGACAGTTTCAGCCTGCGCAGCAGTATTTTACGGCCGGGAAGCCTGTAGTGAATGCGCAAGATCGGGACCTGGGAAACAGCGGGAATGCCCGTCGGCGGGCAAACCGGATAGCGTGCCTGCAGTCGGGGCCCTTTGCAGCGCTGTTACTGGTGCTGTTTCTGGCGGGCAGCCTTGGCGGTTGCCTGCGATACAGCTTTACGGGAGTGAGCATCCCCTCGGATGTCCGGACCATCTACATCCCCTTCTTCCCGGATGAATCCGGCAGCGGCCTGGGTGACCTGAGCGACCTGCTCAATGACGCGCTCATCAACCGGTTTGTCAACGAAACCCGCCTTACGCTCACAAGCTCACAGGAGGATGCGGATGTGGTGCTCCAGGGGCGGATCACCTCCTACTCCAACCGTCCGTTCAGTGTGGCCGGTGACCAGCGCGCTTCTCTCAACCGGGTTCAGATCGGCGTCCGTGCTTCCTACACCTACAGCCGGGATGACGAACCCAAATGGGATAAGAACTTTTCCGGCACCTTCGAATTCGACCCGAGCGGTGACGCCATCGACGGGGAGAACGAAGCCGCGTTCGAGGCGCTTACCCGAATCGCCGATAACATGTTCAACGACGCGATGGGCGATTGGTGACCATCCACCAGACACTTCGCTTTTTTAAATGAAGCCAGGTTTCTATATTGGTGGCACAACTTAGAACCATGTCCGGCCATGCAAGGATTACCATTCGACATTCCCCGGAGCCTTAGCTCCTACCTGACACAGTTTGAAAGCGACCCGGAGAAGGGAATCGCCAATCTGGAATCCCACCTGAAAAAGCGGGGAATGGATGCGGTAGGCTATTTTCTGCTGTCGTGGCTGTATCACAACAATCAGCAGCAGAAAGAGGCGATCCATTACGCCCTGAAGGCGAAATGCTGCGCGCCGGGCAGTCCGCTTTTTGAGCATCTCCACTATTTTCTGGTGCATCCCCAGCGGTTTGACGCCTGGAAACCGTTTCAGGAGACGGATCCCGTGCATGACGGAAGGGAGCCGGGAGATGCGCCATCCGGACACACCCTGGACCTGGACCGGCTGATCGAGCAGCTCTCCTTTGCCGAGAACAAGAAAATCACCATTTCTCCGGACATTACAGATGACCGGAACCTGTCGGTAAAATCGGAGAAGGTCGGTGATATCGCCTCCGAAACGCTGGCCAAGATCTATGAAAAACAGGGCCGCTACAGCGAAGCCGTGAATACGCTGAAAATGCTGCGCGTGGTAAAGCCGGCAAAAGCCTCCGTGTACGACGACAAGATCAGCCAGATTGAGCGTCTCATGGAGAGCGGAAAATAGCGGCCGAGCAGCCGCTCACGGCCTATCCCTGGCGAATGAATGCGTTGTTCGCCTTTTCGTAGCCGATGGTGGTGTGGGTTCCGTGGCCGGGCCAGACCACCGTCTCGTCGGGCAGTGTATAGAGCTCTTCGCGAATACTTTTCTCGAGCAGGTCGTAGTCACCGCCATACAGGTCGGTGCGGCCGATGCTTCCGGCGAACAGGGCATCGCCGACGATCACCCATCCCTCCTGCTTGCGGTGAAACGCGAGGTGCCCGGGTGAGTGGCCGGGGGTAAAGCGCACGTCATAGGTCAGCGATTGAATGGTCAGGGCGGGCGATGCGTCAATGAACTCGGGCCGGACGGTTATGGGCTCGGCCTCCAGCCCGAACATCATGGCCTGTTCGGGATACTTTTCGATAAACACAAAACTGTCGCGATGCATGTAAACGGGCACATTGAACAACTGAAGCGCCTTTTGCAGGCCCATGATGTGATCGACATGAGCATGAGTGAGGACAATCGCCTCAACGTTCAGCTTCTGATCCTTGAGTTTTCGCAGCAGTATCTCCCACTCCTGACTGTTGGAAAAGCCGGGATCAAACAGATGGGCAATTTTGTTATCATGAACCAGAAAGGCATTTTCCTGAAAGGGATTGAGCCCTTCAAAGGCTTCGAGTTGTACTTGCATGGTCATTCCCCGTCGTTTATTTCGATGGTTCCAAATCCGCCGGCGGCAGTTGATGTTTGGTGCGATGGTTTCGCGGCCACGGGCAGATAGCCGTACGCGCGCAGTGGAGTGATCGGCTCTGGCGCCGCAGCTCTGAACCGACATATACGCCCATCGCGTGCCGCTAGCGGCGACCCGTTTTCCGACAACAAGATAACGAATTCCCTTTAAGATGTGTACGATAACCTACCTTCCCACCGGACCCGGCTCTTTTCTGCTTGCTTCCAACCGGGATGAGCAAAAAACCAGGGAAGGCGCGCTTCCTCCCAAAAAAAATGGCTCCGGGAAGGTCAGGGCGCTTTGGCCGGTGGACGGCAAAGCCGGGGGAACCTGGATCGGTTTGGCCGAAACCGGCTGCGCATTTGCCCTGATGAACGACTACCAGAGCAACCGGGAAGCCTCTGCGCCGGTAAGCCGTGGTATTATCATCCCGGAAGTCATTGACTGCCGGTCGGCGATGGAGGTCACACAACGGCTTGAGAAGTTGCATGAGCGGTCGTTTTCTCCGTATCGGCTGGTGATGGCCACCCCGAACGGAGTTCATCTGTGGCATTTCGACGGGAAGGAGCTGAGGGATGCTGCACAGGGCCGGGGTGCGGGCCTCTGGGTTTCCGCCGGAAAGGAGGAGGAGCGGGTCCGACAGGCGCGAAGTCGGGTGTTTGAAGCGTATCTGAAAGGGGGGTACAGCGATGATCTGAAGCGCATCCAAAACCTGCATACCCACCGGGATCAGGGGCCGGGGGCCTTTGCGTTTGAGATCAGCCGGGGCGGTATCGCCATTCAAACGGTATCGGCCACAGTCGCGGAATTTCGGGAGGATGGGCCGATCCGGATGCATTACATGGCAGGCCTTCCCGACCGGCAAAAAAAATGGCAGACCCACACGCTGGAAAGCATATGAACCTGCCACTAAAACCGGTGATCAAGCCGGGATCCGCTAAACGATCAGGACAAATGGTTACTTCTTGCCGTAACGACGCTTGAACTGATCTACCCGTCCGGCAGCGGACATCATCTTCTGGCTGCCGATATAAAACGGATGGTTTTTGGAATCCACTTCCGCCTTGTACACGCCTTCTTTGGTCTTCATCGTGCTTCGTGTAACGATTTCCGACCCGTCGCTCATTACGACTGTAATTTCCTTGTATTCGGGATGAATGCCTTTTTTCATCTGTAGCTCAAATTTTAAATTTGCTAATTAGAACCGTTAAGATATCACTTTTACACGGCTCGTTCAAGCAGGGGCAATCTTTTTTTAATGAACGGTCACTGTGTGCGCCGGGCGGCATCGGTAGCGGTCACCGCGCGTTTTGATTGGCAGCGGCATCGGTCACCGCGTGTTTTTACCGGCATCGGTCAACGCTCTGGACTTGAGCCATGACTCTTCCCACTCCTCGGCGGGATCCGAATCGGCGGTAATGGCTCCGCCGACGGAATAGAACAGCCGGCCGTTCTTAATGATGGCGGTTCGGATAACCACATTGAAGTCGAATTCGCCTTTGGGGGTGATGTAGCCGATCGCCCCGGAGTAGAGCCCTCTGCGATAGGATTCGAGCTCTTCAATGATCTGCATGGTACGGATTTTCGGAGCGCCGGTCATGGAACCCATCGGAAAACAGGCCCTGATCATATCCACCGGAGAAAGACCCTTTTTCGGGACGGCGGATATGGTGGATACAAGCTGATGGACGGTCGCGAAGGTCTGCACTTCCAGCAGCGCGTCGGTACGTACGGTTCCCGTTTTTGCGATACGTCCGAGGTCGTGCCTGACCAGGTCCACAATCATTACATTTTCGGCACGGTTTTTCTCCCTGTGCAATATTTCGGAGACGATCCGCTCATCGTCGCTTCGGGTTTCGCCACGTGGCGAGGTTCCCTTGATCGGCTGAGACCGGATCACTCCGTCTTTGAGCTGGAGGAAACGTTCCGGCGAGGCGCAGCATATTTCGGTATCCTCATCGCAGTGGATCCAGGCGCCAAAGGGCACCGGACCCGATTCCCTCATGGCGTCGAACAGGTCGAGCGAATCGCCGTGAAAGTCAGATTGCAGCTGGTGCGTGAGGTTGACTTCGTAGGTGTCCCCCCTGGCGATGTATGCAATGACGCGGCTCACTTTATCCCGGTAGGCTTCCCATCCGTCGCCGGATTTCAGCGGCCCAGTTACAAAGGGTCCACCGGTGTTGCCGGTTGGCGATGCTTCATGAAAGCGGGATTCGTGCTGCGGGACCGGATCGCGGCGGCCGGCCGGGTCCTGGAAAACGGCGGAGTTCTGGTACCCGGTCGCATTCTGGCGGCTGTTTTCGTCCTGGCGAACGGCCGGATCATCGACACAGAACAACTCACTCCGGCCGCCCTTGAGAACCGTCACGGTGAGCTGGGCCCGATTCACCGCGATAACAACCGCCGGTACAAAAAAGAACAGATCGGGCAGGCCGATGGGGTCCGGGTTGGACGATCGGAGCTCTTCAAGATCGTTTTTCAAATCATACCCAAGCCAGCCGAACAGCCAGTCGCGCTGATCCTGCCGGTACGCCTCCAGCTCATCCCAGAGGTTCCGGCTCGTTGACTCATCGGTACGGCCGCGGATGACACTTTGCGGATCGGAGGCGATGTATCCGATTTCGGAGGCGGCATGCCCCTCGAGCTGGGAATCCAGAAAAACCACAGGCCCCTTCCTTCGCTTCCTTTGCAGATAGGCGCGTATCCATTGGTTCATGGCCGTTTTGTCCGGAAACCGGCGGTTCATCTCCGCAGCCTCCCGGCCGGTACCCGCCCCCCCATCCTGATTCACATCAACACACATGGACCAGCTCTTCGGTTTTTTGCTTTTCAAACAATGCATGGCAGGAGTCCCAGGCGGTTTCATCAAATCCCAGCGGTTCACCGTCCAGTTCTCGCACAGGGTACCACTCCCTCACCGAATTGCAGGCCCAAACCACATCGGCCTCCCTCAGGTGATGCGGCAGGAAGTTTCCGGTGCACACTTTCCAGCCGGCCTGTTTCATGGCGGAAATCAGCAGGCCGCGTGTAATACCCGGCAGCAGGTCGCAGCATCTGGCCGGTGTAAACACCGTATCCCCCCGTTTCCAGAAGATGTTCGCGATGGTGGTTTCGCTGAGGTGGCCGTCCTGTGTTAGCATCAGGGCGTCGTCGGCGCCGGCTTGTTCCGCCTCGCGTGCGGCGAGTATATAGTTGATGCCATTGGACCATTTCACATCGGGAGGCAGTGAGGCAGCGGGAATCCTGCGGACCCTGCTGGTGATAAGCGATACAAAAGGTGACGTGGGTGCAGAAACCGAACTCCCGGTGATTATGTATCGGCAGGTGCGGTTACCCGGCCGGTATCCCGTGGTATGGTCATCCGCCCAAACCTGGATTCGAAGCCTCACATCCATTCGAAGCGCATCGTTGACTTCCAGAAAGCGGTGCAGCAGTTTCCGGAACGATTCGGCGGATTGCAGGGCGGGTGGCAGTGCAAGGCCAAGATGAGTCATTCCCGACTTCAGGCGATGCAAATGTTCATTCGGTCGCAGCGCGTAGCCGCTGTACAGGCGCACGGTATCGAAGCAGCCCTCCCCGTAGGCGGCAAGCCGGGAGAACGGGCTCAGCACAGCCTCATCCGCTGGATGCACATCTCCATCCAAAATGATATTGCGGAGGTTATTATGTGATTGCATAAGCTGATTCTCGGACGGTATTCGGGCGGTCACAAGGCGGTTTCGGAAGAGTGCAGCTGGTCGCGAGTCGAAAGTTTCTGCCATATCGGCACACTGGAGGAACCGACTTCGGTCGCCACGACCCGGCCCTGACTGTCCAGGATGATGGCCGATGGCACCCCGGGCACCCGCAGGTCCTGATAGGCAGGTGTCCCGTTTACCAGCATGAACCGCTCTTTGCTTTCCCGGTTATGTGCCAGCGCGAACTCCGGGGCGTCCTTCACAAATGCGGCGATTACTTCGAACTGTGGATAGGAGTCGTGCCATTGATACAGTTCATACAGGCTTTCCAGCGAGCGCCCCGACCAGGTAGCCCAGAACAGGATAACGGTGGTTCGCTCCGGGTCGAGTTGAAGCGTGTCACCGTCCATCGTCAGGAAATGGAGCTCCGATGCCGGTGTTTGCTCCATCCTGTCCATGAAACGCTGTTCCTGCCTGTCGACATAGCGGTAGCTGGCCAGGGCAATAGCGGCGATACAAAATACCGCCACCACCACCATAAACTGGTTGAAATATTTGGGGTCAATGCGCATGCCGGAAAGATACGAACAAGGGTTGCGGGAAACCACCGGCCTGTGCCATGAAGCTTTGAAACGGCCGGGCTCCACTGCCGTGACATTTCCTCCGTCCCCTTAAAAAACGGCATCCGGGAATTACAGCCGCAGAGCAATTTTCACTCCCCCGATATCACTCCTCCCTGGTCAGCGGAATCAGTACGGCGCCGCTTTCCGGCGGAAGCGACAATTCCAGGCGGTTGTCATGCAGCCGGTATTCGGTTGTCGTGATGCGGTCCACAAACCGCCGGCCTTCATGATCCGGCAGAGTAGCAGTCGCCAGGCCAGAGGATTTCAGATCCAGTTCCAGATGATGCGGTTCATCGCTGCGATTCAGGACGACGAGCGCCAGGTCATCGGCCGTATGACGCGCAAAGGCCAGGAGGCCGGAATCGTCGTCGGCAAGCAGCAGAGTGAAGGCCCCGGAGCGGAGCGCCTCGCTTTCAGTTCGGATTCGTGCCAGCAATCGGTACCGTGCATGCAGATCATGGTCGAAGGCAACGGCATCGCGCGGACGCCGGCGGGAGTAGGGATGGTTGATTTCATCGTCGAAATCGAGATCGGGCCAGACCATCGGCTTGCGGTCGTCGGGGTCGTCGGCACCCCACATCCCGGCCTCAGTCCCGTAGTAAACCATCGGGGCACCGGGTCCGGTGAACTGAAACAGCGCAACGAGTTCATGGATCCTGCGCTCCTGTTCATCCGGAGCGCGGACATCGTATGTATTGTCGATATCCCGGATCTTGCTCTGTTCTTCGTCATCCATCCCACCTTTGTAGCCGTACTCGTTATTGACGATCATGGATGCAAGACGCTCGGTATCGTGGCCATCCAGCAGGTTCATCATGGCCAGGTTGGTGCGCTCGGGAAAATCGCCGAGCAGATCCGCCAGGCGGCCGGCGAATTCGGAGGGGGATTTGGATTGCCGGACCAGAAACGCGTGGGTGGCGAAGGCCCACCGGTAGTTCATCACTACGCCAAACAGGTCGTCGGCGACATAATCGCGGGCGCGATCGTCCCAGATTTCGGCGACAGTCAGCGCTTCGGGATTGAGCTCGTACACCAGGTTGTGCCATTCGCGCCAGAATCCGTGTCCGACCTCCTCAACCATATCGAGCCGCCATCCGGCGATGCCGCGGGCGGTGTCGCCATCCGGCGCCATCCAGCGCTCGGTAACCGCGAGGATGTGGTCCCGGACCTCCGGATGCAGATTGTCATCGTCTTCGGTAAACTCGGGCAGGCCTTTATATCCCCACCATCCCTGGTAGTCGAACCCGTCCTCGTATTCATCGCTGAATTCGGTGATTTTAAACCAATCGGCATAGCGGGATGCCGCTCCGTGCTCAAGCACATCCCGAAACGCCCAGAAATCGCGGCCCACATGGTTCCATACGCCGTCGAGCACAATACGGATGCCACGGGCGCGGGCCTCATCCACCAGTTCCAGAAACAGTTTGTCGGCGGAAGTCCATTGCCAGGTATCGGGATCGGCCGGATCTTCCTGTGCCATGATTTCGATGTCGCCCTCGGGGTCGGGTCCGAAGTGCCGATCGATGTGGTGGAAGTGGCTGGCGTCGTATTTATGCAGGGAGACGGCGTCGAAGACCGGGTTGAGGTAGATGACGGTGATGCCGAGATCGCTCAGGTAATCGAGCTTGTCGATCACTCCCTGCAGATCGCCGCCGTAGCGACGGGTAAAAACGAAATCGTAGAAATCGGGTCCGACGCGCTGCTCCCAGTCGGCGCGCTGGTACCAGTCGCCGGTCCATGGTGAGATTTCCCATCCATCCGGGGCGCCCAGACCCCAGGAGTGCGGATCGCCGATGCGTTCGGGCACCGGGTCGTTGGACGGATCCGCGTTTCGGAATCGCTCGGGAAAGATCTGATACCAGACGGCGTCGACCGCCCAGTCGGGGATATTGGCGCCGGTCACATCCTCCCCGGATATCTCAACACCTGGGGTTATGGATCCGGGAGGGGATTCGACAGTTGTTCCCCTGTCTGCCTGATCGGCAGCGGCGGATCCGGAATCCGGGTGCATGTCAGCGGACTGTGTGGCTGCATAGGACCCGGCATCCATTTGCGTGGAGGTGCAACCGGATGCAACGGTTGCGGTCAGCATCAGAGTAACAGCTAAAACAAGCCGTTTTAAAACAAAATGGGTCATGGACTGTGAGCTTTTGCGCCGTGTTTCCGGTGTGCCTGGAAGGGCCTGGCCGGTGTGTGCGAGTTGAGGGTTTTGGTCCTGCAATTCATTCAAGCTAAATAAAATGCGGGAATCCCGCTGATGTAAGTACATGTAAATGTTGCTGCATCTCACAGCTTTGTTTCAGAATTGCTTACATACCCTTGCCCCATATGTTACAAGAACCGAAGAACCCGTTTGCAAGTCATATTCCGTTTTCACAAATTGCCTGCATGGTATAACGGTAAAAAATTGGAGGGTAATGGAATGAGAGAATTATTATCAGGTTGCAGGGGCAGATTCCAAAATGGAATCCGACTATTTGTATTAGTGCCATTATTATTTGTTCATCCGGCGGTATTTGCCGGCAGCATGACCGAAGATCGTCCGGTTGAAGTGGTCATCAATGCTTCGGAAACGCATGCTCCGATATCTCAACATCTCTACGGGCAATTCATTGAGCACATCAGGGATATCATCAACAAGGACATTTGGGCCGAGATGATCGCCGACCGGAAGTTCTATTTTGCCATTTCAGAGATACCGATTCTCGGCCGGGACCCTCAGCCACAGGATCCATTTTGGGTGGAAATCGGATCGGCGGATGCGATCGGGATGGATCGTGAACGCGCATTTACCGGCGAGCAGAGTCCTGTTATCACGCTGGACCGCCTGGAGCCCAGAGGCATACGCCAAACCGGGCTGATCCTTGCCGAAGGGCGCGAATACACCGGACGTATCATACTGGCTGCGGATGATGATGCCCGGGTGGCGTTGCGGCTTGTCTGGAACGACTCGGAAGATGGCTACCAAACCGTTACGCTGGATGTTCCCCAGGGCGACTATGTCACCCATGAGTTTGAGTTCGTCGCGGGGGCCGCAACCGACGATGCCGCGCTCGAAATTACGGCCACCGGAACAGGATCGGTGTGGATCGGAGCGTTATCGATGATGCCGGCGGATAATATGGAGGGGTACCGCAGAGAGGTGATCACCAAGCTGCAATCTATTGATGCCGGGGTCTATCGCTTTCCCGGCGGCAACTTCGTCTCCGCCCATGAATGGCAGAAAGCGGTCGGCGATATCGACAAGCGCCCACCCGTGATCGACGTTCACTGGGGTGCGCTTCAGCCCAACGACGTGGGTACCGACGAATTTATTACACTTACCCGCCTGCTGGATGTGGAACCGTATATCACGGTCAATGCCGGATTTGGGGACGCCTGGAGCGCGGCGAAGTTGGTGGAATATGCCAATGGCAGCACAGACACTCCCATGGGCAAATGGCGCGCGGATAACGGCCATCCCGAACCATATGGCATAAAATACTGGGGTGTCGGCAATGAGGCCTGGGGATCCTGGCAGATGGGCGCCATGGCACTGGATCAGTTCGTGCACAAGCACAATCAGTTTGCCGACGCCATGCTGGCGGCCGACCCGTCCATCATTCTGATCGGAAGCGGGGCCATGCCGGATGCCATGACCTGTTCCGGCGAATCGGAGCAGCGCACCGGCCAGATCCTCACGGAATATTTGGGCCCAGCCGACTGGACCGGCGGACTGTTTCAGCACTCTCTCCACAACATGGATATGATCAGTGAGCATTTTTACGCCTATGCCGACCGGCGGTTCGATATTGAAACCGGCGAAAGCGTTGCCCGCAACACTGACGAACCCCTGGTTGAATGGATGCGCCGACCGGCAAACCATGTCAAGACAAAGGTGGATGCGTACCACGACTATCTTGAACTGATTCCCGAGCTGCAGGAGAAGAGAATACCGATTGCTCTCGCCGAGTGGGCATATGCCGGGGTGCCGTCCACCAGTTATCGGGTCGTTCCGGCTAATGCCTGGGTGTTTCATGAGCTGTTCCGTCATTCGGATCTGTTCACGATGGCAAACTTCACCTTTGCCAACTCCCTGTTGAGCATGAACCGAACCGAAGCGGCTTTGAGTCCGACCGGACTGCTGTTCAAGTTGTACAGCAACCACTATGGACACATACCGGTAACCGTATCCGGCAACCGTCCTCAAACCGAACCGGTGTACGGGCCAGGTGGTCAGGATCCGCGCATCAATGCGGGCAGTCCGACCTTCCCGCTGGATGTGGCCGCCGCGCTTACGGAGGATGGCAGCGCCCTTACCATCGCCGTCATCAACCCAACCGAGCAGGAGGAGTCTATTAACCTGGAGGTTCGGGGAGTTCGCCTTGCGGACAGCGGAACCTTGTGGCGGATGGCGCCGGACAATCTCGATGCGCAAATTCTGCCGGGACAGAAGCCGGAGGTTGAAATTGAAGAGCTGGAATTTTCCGGCGGCTTACCCGGGCAACCCGCATTTGCTCCATTCAGTGTGAGCCTGTACCGGATTGAGATTGACGGCACCGTTGAGTGAGCAGGGTTCCTCGATTCATCCTTCGCCGGATGCCAGATCCCTGGTGCGGAGGATGTGATAGCGGTGTGCGACAAATACCAGGATGGTGAGGATGAGCAGAATCAGGGCAAGTGTCTGATGCGTCTCTATGATTCGCAGCAGCGGCTGGCCGGCAAAATAACCGACCGATATCCAGAACAGCGACCAAACCAGGCATCCGATGCCTGAATAGAGAATATAGGTCGACAGCGGCATATTCGAAAAACCTGCCGGTATGGATATCACGGACCGGATATTGGGAATAAAGCGGCCATACAGCACAAACAGCTGGTCGTATTTATGGAAGTCACTGCGGGCTTTCTGGATAAGATAGTTGACATACCGGAACCGGCTGGTCTGCAAAAAGTTGGTGATCCAGGTCGAATAGCGCCGGCTTATTTTGAAGAGGATGACGCAACCGACCATGTTTCCGGCGGTAGTGACAAGCAGAGCGGGAAAAAACAGCCACTCATGCAATGTGGCATACAGGCCGATGGCTGCAAGTGACAGCTCACTGGGTGGTGTCAGGAAGATGCCATGCAGGAGGAGCAGAAAAAAACCGATTGTCAATGCGGCAGGCCAGGATATGGACTCAAAGATCATGAATATGAATTCGGTCATGAATCAGTCCCGGTCTTGCGTCAGCGTTTGGATATTTAAATGGCGGCAAGCAAAGGAGATTTTGAGAGAGGTGGTTTTTTCCTGCGGTTCTCCGTCGATCTGCCAGTAAAAAGGATCGTTATGCTCGACCTGGTATTCATCGGAAGTAACGGGTGCACAGCTGATACTCCACGGGATGAACCGGGTTCCCGGCAGGTAGAGGAACTTGTACTGCCCAATGGTATCCCTGATATTGGAAAAAATGGAAAACGCGCTTTTGGATGCATTGCCGCCTGTCCGCATCCAGGCACGTGATGTGGGATAGTCGATTTTCCTTCCGTAGGTGATAATTTTCAACTGAATGAGCAGGAAGAAGAACATGTGGGTGATGATACCGCCGAAGACCCGGTAAATGACGGAGCCCGGCAAGGTATGCCTGAACTTTTCAACCACCGCCACCGTATCTGCCGTCGATCCCACCGATACCACATTCAAAAAGAAACGGTCGTTGGCTTTGCCCACCTTGACATCTTTTTTGCCCGCCCGGCCTTCACCGGCCAGGAAATCCTCAAGAGAGGATGTACTCTGAAGCGCTTTGGCGATGAGGTTCCCGTATCCACTGGGAATAACCCCGATCTTGATCTCTTCCAAATAGGCATCCAGATCGTTCACACTCCGGTTGATGGTGCCGTCACCACCACAAATGATTACATGACTGATTTTCTGCGCTTCAAATATCCCGACGGCTTCGGCCCTTGAAAACCGGCTTTTTTCAACGGTGCGATAGGCGGCACCCATCCGATCCAGCGCCACGCAAAGGTCCTCGATGATTTTCCGGGCAGTACCCTTGCCCGCAGAGTTGTTGTAGATGATTAAAAGCATTTCCTATAAAAGAGAGCAGAATAAATTCAGCCTGGCTTCACACAATCGCTCGTTTCGGCAGTTTCTTTTCGGTTACTCAGCAAATCAAGGTTAGAAAATACTTTTTTTTACGGTAAAATGGGCTCTTTTTTGACATATCGTCCCTTTTTTTGGCGATGAGGCCGTGGAATGGGGCTGATGCCTCAATCGCCGCGTATTACCGTGCACATGGATCAATTTCGATACCTGTACAGCTGCCAATCCCCAGCACATTGAACTAATGTGCAAGTTTATGTTATTTACAGGCTATCGCTAATTCAAGTACAAACAGAGTTTCGACATGCCTATTCTGGATAAAAGCAGCCAACATATCCCCAAGCTGAACAAGCTTTTCAAAAAGGAGTTCTTGATCCTGCTTGGCCTTTTTATACTCTTGTTGATTATACGGGGCGGGATCGAAATCCGGGATCTGTTCTTCGTTGAACGTGCGATGCAGTTTGACAACTGGGCTTTGAGTATTGCCCGGAATCCTGATCATCCCGAACTGCTCCGCGGTCCGCACTGGATTGATGAAGCCGTACGGGACCTGACCGCTCTCGGCGGAGCGACGGTACTGACCCTCACCGTTATTTTTGTCACCGGGTACCTGGTTCTCAAAGGCAGTTACCGGTCAGCGGCACTGGTAGTAGTAGCAACCGTCGGCGGCCTGTTCATTAGCCTGGTTCTGAAAGACTTTTTCCTCAGGGAACGACCGGATATTGTCCCGGCACTGATGGTGGAAACCAGTCCCAGTTTTCCGAGCGGACATTCCATGCTCTCCGCGGTGGTCTATCTGACACTCGGATCGCTGCTCTCGCGTTTGGAAGCAAGCCCGCGCATCCGGTTATACACCATCAGCATCCCAATTCTGGCGACGCTGATCATCGGAATTACCAGAGTACTGCTCGGAGTTCACTACCCAACCGATGTACTGTTCGGATGGACGGTCGGCTTTTTCTGGGCCTCCCTGTGCTGGTTCGTCATGATCGTTCTCCAGGAACAGAAAGTCGTGGAACCCGTTTTTGAAGAACCGGTTGCGATTGAGGATGAGTCAGAGCCGGAGCTTGAGTCTGGCCCTGAGCTTGACTCTGGTTCGAAACATGACTCTGACCCGAACCCGAAGTCGTGACCAGGGTCCGGGCACAGCTTCCATTCGCTTCCCCCGCTACTCCTCCCCGGATTTCATGAAAATGGCCGCAGATGTGGGTGGCATGGTAACTCTCAGACCATCATCGGAACGGTGTCGGGCGATATTCTGCAGATTGAGCACTTCATTCCAGTGCTGGGGATCTTCCAGCGGGATCGTCAATTCCGCCGACTCCTGTTCATGGTTATTGAACAGGATAATCGCACGGGGACTGCCCGTCGGATCCGGGTTTCCAGCGCCATCAGTGCCTGAACCGGCGCCTGCCACCCTGTCGCCAAAACTGCGCTCGTAGATCAGGACATTACGTTCGTCATCAGCCATCAGCACATTCAGCTCACCCCATGAAAAAACCGGGTTCTCACGCCGCAGATGGATCAGATGGCGGTAGTAGTTCCACAGCTCGAGATCGGCCCTGACCTCATCTCGGGGCCGTTCGCGGTCGAACGGATGCGTGGTTTCGTCTTCGAACTCCAGGTCCGGCCAGATCAGCGGCTTGCGGTTATCGGGATCGTCGGCGCCCCACATTCCAAACTCGTCACCCATCCAGACATGCGGTGCACCCGGCCAGGTAAATTGTTGGGCCAGAATAAGACGCACATCCCGCCAGGTCCGCTCGTCCGGCCGATGGATTTTGTAATCGGGGGTTTCCCGCGGATTGACCCGGTATTTATACTGACGCTGATTGTAAATGGAAGTGGAGAAACGGGGGCTGTCATGGCTGGCCGTCAGATTCATATTCGCGCGCAGCACCTCCTCCCGCACTCCCGCCGATACCGAGTCAAGATGATGGATGTATTCGGAGGGGTTGGTCAGCTCGGGCACTGCTCTGCCAAGCCATTGCCGGGTTGGCATGTACCAGCGGTAGTTCATGATTGCATCGAAGATATCGCCCTGAAGCCAGTCGGTGGGATCCATCATTTCTTCCGGCCAGTCGGCCCACCACAATTCGCCTATCAATACGGCATCCGGGTTGATGCTCCGCACAAATTTGCGATAATCCCGCCAGAAGTCGACGGGAATCAGTTCGGCGACATCCAGCCGGAACCCGTCCACACCGCGATCCACATCGCCGTCGGGAGCCATCCAGCGCCGGGTGACGGCAAAAATATGACGCTTCAGGTCGGGATGAAGGTCGCCGGGAATCATCTCCCCATGCTCGAAATCATCCACTGAATCGTACCGGCGGAATTGCGGCAACTCAGGTACCCCCGCCCATCCGGAGTACTCAAACTCGTTCTCATCGGTTTCCGGATCATCAAACCGTTCGATTTGATACCAATCTGAATACGGCGAATCTTCCTGATGCTCCAAAATGTGCTGCCAGGCCCAGAAAGTGACACCTGTGTGATTCCAGGAGTAGTCCATGATCACGCGAATGTCACGCCGGTGCGCCTCCTCGATCACCTTCAGGAACATTTTGTCGGCGGCAGTCCAGACCCACGTATCGGGATCGGCCGGATCTTCCTGCGCCATCAGCTCGCGGTCACCCTCGGGGTCGGGCCCGAAATTCACATCGATATGCCGGAAATTTCTTGCGTCATATTTATGCATGGATGGCGCGTCGTTCAGCGGGTTGAAATAGATCGCCGTGATTCCGAGGTCTTCCAGATAGTCGAGCTGATCCAGCACGCCCTGCAAATCTCCGCCATACCGGCGCATGTGAATCCACTCATAGATGTCCAGATCCGTATCGGCGACCCAATCATCATGAGTGTACCAGTCATGGCCCCACGGAGTCGGCTCCCAGCTATCCGGTTGGTCGTGCGGCCACGAGCCATCAATACTCACCAAATCGGGCTGGTTGTCCGGATCGCCGTCCCGGAATCGCTCGACAAAAATCTGATACCAGATCGCGTCCTGTGTCCATTCCGGCACCGATGTCAGGTCTTCATCCGGCACATGGTCCGGAACGGCATAGGGATCCTCCGGCGAACCGCATCCAAAAAGCAATAACGCGAGAAAGAGCAACGCCATGATCAGGCCGGACGGGCACCATCCGGCATTCCAGGATTTGTAACAACGGCCGCCAGGATAACCTGTGCTACTGGTTTCCGAATGGGAGTGATCTGCCTTTCCGGTAAAATCACACTGCGAAGACAAACGATTTTTCATTTGAGTAACATCATTTTTCGGGTGAAGGTATGCTGGCCGGCCTGCATTCGGATCAAATAGGTACCGCTGCTGAGGCCGGATGCGTCGAAGTTAACTGTGTGTGCCCCCGGTTCCTGCCGGTTATTGACCAGAGTCGCTGCCCTCCTGCCGAGCATATCAAAAACCGCAATTTCGACATGAACCGCTTCCGGTAACTCGTAGGCTATTGTGGTCGCAGGATTGAACGGGTTTGGATAGTTTTGGTGCAAGGAATAGCGTTCCGGAAGCTCATCAGTCATGGAAGAGGTCGGATCACCGAGCCGTTCATATACCCGATATCCCCAGGCCGGCAATGTGACCGTCTCCTGGCCATGATAGTTGGATACACTTCCGGTAAAAATTTCACGATACTGTCCGGAGTATCCGTCATTGGACTCCAAAGTCACCGTTTGTTCAGAGTCCGACAGGTTATACATCACAAACACCTGATCCTCATCCACAGACCGCGTGAATGCATATACATCCTGATCGTTGGAAGTGCCGACCCGTTGCGGCTGACCTCCCAAATCGCCGTTCCAGAGAGCCTGGTTTTCCCTCTTCAGTTGCAGAAGAGACGTGTACATATCCTTTTTCGGATGCTCCTGCCAGTTGATCTGGTCTTTCTCGAAAAAGGCGAGCCTTTCGTCCAGACCCGCTTCCTGCCCGCTGTAAATCAGCGGCATACCAGATATCGTATGTGTCAGCACGGCAAAAACTTCTGCAGCGTCCCCGAACAATTCGGCGGTCGTCCCTACCCACGAATTTTCGTCATGATTGGAGGTAAAATACATCCGGTAGGCTTCCGGTGGAAACCGATTGATTTCATCCTGCATGTAATTGTGCAGATCTCCGGCATCGTCATCTCCGTCGGCAATTCGTCTTAAGACACCGTGACCGAAGCCGTAAAGCCCCCATCCGAATGACATATCAAAACCCAGGTCATGCCATTTTGGCTCATGATGTTCGGCGAGCAAAAAAATATCGGGCCTGGCATCCTTCAACGCCTGGTTGAGATCATCCAGAAAATCATCTTCCAGCACATGGGATACGGCATCATAGCGGAAGCCGTCGACGTTGTACTCTTCTACCCAAAAAAGCATCGCATCGATCATGTAGTCCAGCAAATCGGGATTGGAGTGGTCCAGTTGTATCACATCAGACCAACCTGTGCCGGGTGGAGGGATAAACTCTCCCCCTTCGGTGATGTACCACTCCGGGTGTTCTTCTGTCAAATAGTTATCCCACGATGTGTGATTGGGAACCCAGTCAAGCATCACATACATCCCTCGTTCATGTATCTCCCGGACCAGATCTTCAAAATCTTCCAGTGTTCCGAATTCGGGATTGATATCTTTGTAATCCCTGACCGAGTAGTAGCTGCCCAGCGACCCAAGCCTGTTCTCCAGGCCGATCGGATGGATGGGCATCAGCCATAAAATACCGACACCCATTTCCTCAAGACGGTCAAGATGTTCCGCAAACGCTGAAAATGTTCCTTCTTCGGTATACTGGCGGATATTTACTTCGTACATGCCCAGGTTATAGGTCCAGTCCTGGTGACTTTGTGCAAATACCACCACCGGGGTCAATGTCACAAATATGGCACTCAGCAGTACATTTCGCATATGGCAGGCAAATTTATGGAGAAACGTGTGACTCCAGGCAAATTCTACGCTAGCTTTATCCCAGAATAACGGAGAATATGCCCGGGTGTCACGCACCTCTCATTATTTCAACAACATCATTTTTCGGGTGAAGGTATGCTGGCCGGCCTGCATCCGGATCAGATAGGTACCGCTGCTCAGGCCGGATGCGTCAAAGGTAACCGTATGAGCACCTGCAGACTGAGGGGTATTCACCAGTGTCGCGACCCGGCGTCCGAGTATGTCGTAAACATGGAGATCGACATGAGCATCATGAGCCAGCTCATACGAAATCGTGGTTGCCGGATTGAACGGATTCGGGTAATTCGGGTTCAGGGCAAAACGCTCCGGCCGCTCTGCGTACCCATCCTCCGGATCCGCTGATGTCGGCGCTATACCCTGTGGCGGTGTCTCCAGCGGCTCTGTCGTATAGATGCGGAATACGCCGGGCGGGACTTCAACAGACCAGTTATCACCGAGCATATCGCCGGTTACCTCAATCGACTCGCCGGAGAAGTATTCATACCAGGTGCCGGTTTCGGTAAATCGCGGCCGGATTTCCATGAATTCGACATCAAAATTACCGGCTATCACCGCGTCCATCGTTTCGTGCTGCAGCGTGATGGTTTTGATGGATGTGTTCATGCCATAGAAATTGACCTCGGTATCGGTATCGTGGAACACCGGGTTTTCCTGACGCATTTTGAGCAGCCACTGCCAGGTCTGATACACCGCGTAGCGATCCGGATCGTCGTAATAATCCCATCGCACGGGTTTGCGATCGGTTCGTCCGGGATCGCCGGGTTCACAATCCCCATTGGTGCCGTCGCCGGGTTTGAGGCATTCGTCCGGTCCGCCGCCATACCCAAGCTCACCGAACTGCCAGAGCATCTTGGGTCCGGGGATAGTCAGGAAAAACGCGCCGGCCAGTTTTTGCCGGTTCAGAGCGTTGGTGAGTCGGGTGATATCGTATCGATCGCCGCTGTTTCCATAATTCAGATTCTTGAACATCAGCCACTGCTCGTCGTGGCTCTCCATGTAGCCGATCAGGTTTGGATGCTCCCAGTCACGGTTCCGGTAATAGACCCCGGAAAAATTGGACTTGTTGCTGTCGTGCCAACCCATGGAGGCTTCGCTGTAGTTGTAGTTGTGATTGCCCCAGAGCAGCATGCCGTTATAGCCCTCATCCGTTCGGTATGCGGCCAGCTCTTTTTCCTCTTCGTTGGCGGCAAAATGTTCGAGGATGATGTAGGAATCCGGGTCCACGCTCCACATCTCATCCGCCATGCGCTTCAGATTTGCGATACGCTCGGGATTGTAGCCGTCCAGCATCCCGCCCTCCTGCACATTAGTGGCGAACCCTTTGGTCAGGTCGAACCGGAATCCGTCCACATTAAACTCTTCCAGCCAGTAGCGATTGGCCCGGTCCATCCAGTACTTGATGAAAGGATGGTCGTGATTGAGGTGGTTGAATACATTATAGGCGTGTCCGGGACCGATGAGTGGGTTGGTATTCCGGTTTTCGCCGTACAGGCGGATGAGCGGTGACTGGCCCGTCGCGTGGTTGTAGACCACATCCAGAATAACGGCCATATCCCGTTTGTGCGCCTCGTCCACCAGCCGGCGGAATTCGTCGGCCGGACCGTAGGCTTTGTCCAGGGCAAGGTGGAAATTGGGATTGTAGCCCCAGCTGTCGTTACCGTCGAAGTTGCTCACCGGCATCAGCTCGATGGCGTTGACCCCCAGCCGGTGGAGGTAGTCGAGTGTATCGGCGAGGTTGGCGTAGGTTCCGTTATCCAGAAAATCGCGTATCAGCAACTCGTATATCACCAGTTCGGACGGGTCGGGCCGCTGATAGTCCGTTGCCTGCCACTGGTACGGCTGCCGTCCTGTTTCCAGTATACTGACCATGTGCTCGGTCATGCCGTGGGGATATTCCTTCAGGCCGGGATAGACGGCACTGGAGATATGCCGGTCCTTCCACGGGGAGAGGACCTTGTGTGAAAACGGATCACCCATGCGGATGTCGCCGTCAATCAGGTACTGGAAGCCATACTCCAAACCGGGCTCGAGTCCGTCGAGAGTGAGCCAGAACAGAACACTGTCGGCCGAGGCGGTTTCACGCGCCATGAAATAGTCGGTATCGGCCTGCCAGTCGTTGAAGTCACCGATCACATAGACAAACTCCTTTTCGGGGGCCCAGAGCACCAGGGTGGCTTTGCTGTCGTCTCCTTCGTGGTAGTTGATGCCATGTTCCATTCCATCCGGAACCGGTATTTCCGTGATACCGGGATTGATGATGACTTCAAACGATGCTTCGGCTGTATTTCCTCCATCATCCTCGGCCACAATGCGGACATGGGTCTCGCCGGAATCCTGCGGTGTGAAGTCGTAGCTTAGAGTAGGGCCGGATTCCTGTGCGACCGAGTTTTCATTGATAAAGAGCTCCAGGGTGACGGTAGCCACTCCGGTCACGTGCGCGGAAGCTTCAATGGTAATCACTTCCGATGGATTGACGATCAGCGGGCCCATGGAGGGCAGCCGGGGCAGGTCAAACCTGACGATCAGTTCCTCGCCGTAGATATCCACGAAAAAGTCCTCTGTCTGCGGACTCCCTCCTTCCCCGCGAAATACCATGGCAAGCTGGTGAATTTCCCCGGTACTCTGTGGAAGTCCGTAGAAGTCGCGGATATCTTCAATATGAAGTTCCCAGATATCACCACCCGTGTTATCGAGCTGAGGCTGGTTGTTGTCGTTGCCCCAGTCGCCGATGACATAGCTCCAGTCGCCCCCCTCATTAAGTATGACACCGGTATGGGTGTACACATCACCTCCATAGCCGGCCAGGTCGGTTTCGGAAGCATCGAAAATGATGGTTACCGGTGAATCAAGAACAGGAAACGCAGGTTCTGTGCGCACTGTCTGCGCAATCGTGCTTTGCGCAGCGAAAAGCAGGATCAGTAGTGTGAGAACCGCGAATGCGAGGACTTTTGACCCATTTGATGGCGATTTCTTTTTTTCGGATCCGGCGCGGGGGTTGTTTTGATGAGTTTCCGGCCGATTCGGGAAAAAGCTGCAACGTGAAAAACCTGATGCAGGTATCCGAAGTGAAAGATCATTCAAAAGCGGTAATTGTGATAAGCGGATCATAGTCGGAGAAGTGATGAGAGGTCTGGAGTGAATTCAGGATGGTCTTCAGGCAGGCCTTATCCCGATGGCCGAAATGACCTGGCCTTCAGGGCTGAAAGCGGACTTGCCGGAATTGTCGGCACCCGCATACAGCCGGGATACTGTGAATGGGGGGATGGCTGCAAACGGCCGGTTCAGGATACAATGGCCGTTACATTACGTAGGTGAGCCGCTTTGAGCCGGCTTAACCTTTTCGGGTGCCATACCGGCATATCTGGGCGAGGAGTTGCGCAGGACCAGATCGGGTGAAAAAACGGTGTGAGTGATGTCTGTTTCTTTGTTATCTATGCGGCTGATTATTTTGTCAATCGACAAGACCCCCATGTCGTACATGGGCTGCCTCATGGTTGAAAGTCCGAAGTATTCGGAAAACTGGAGGTCATCGAATCCGATAATGGACATATGCTTCCCATAATCGCGCATTGCTTTGACGGCACCCAGCGCCTGGATATCGGAAGCGCAGAAACAGGCTTCCGGCGGCTGTTTCATTTCAAGGAGTTTCGACATGGCCTCATACCCGTTCACCTCGGTGAATCCGTCGCGTTCCATATTATCACCGGTAACGATCATATCGGGGTTGACGAGGTGGCCGGCGTCTTCCATGGCCCGTCTGTAGCCCAGAACACGCTCATAGCTGGGTTTTGACTCCTGCATGGCACAAATCATACCGATTGAGCGGTATCCTTCTTCGATGAGGTGGTTTGTAGCGGTATATGCGCCTTCGATGCTATCCACGCTGATGGTATCGAATCCATGAAAATACTCATCGATAAGTACCACGGGAACCCCATAGCGGCGCAATTTTTCCCACTCGCTGTCAGCGAGGTGCACGGAGATCACAATATAGCCTTCACCCCAGCCACGTTTCATGATATCGTTCGCCTGGCCGAGCAGGTCATCGGCCATTTTGACATTAAAAATCTGCAGGTCGTAATCGTAGTCGGCAATCTTGTCCTGCATACCGGCCAATACCTCCATAAAGAAGTAGTTGGAGATTACCGGAACGATCACAGTGATTATGCCCGTCTTTTTACGAGCAAGGCTTTGCGCGAGAGCCCTCGGGTGATACCCGATTTTCTCGGCGACGGCCAGCACTTTGTCCCTGGTTTTGGCGGTAACGCTACTGCTGTTGTTGAAGACCCTGGAAACGGTGGCGATACTTACGCCCGCCTCCTTCGCGATATCATAGATTGTTGAGCTCAAATTCCGGGAATAAAAAAATAAGTGGTATCCGCCTGTCCGGTGGACAAGCGGATACCAGGTGTTACGGATTAGTTCATGATCACATCGTAGGTATAGATGGGGCCGGACAGGTCCAGAATGACGGTATAGTTTCCGGCGGCGTCAATCGGAATATCTGCGCCACCTTCGCTCAATTCACCATCCAGGCCGTCATCGCCGTAGTTCAGGGCCCAGTCGTCATTGGCTCTGAACTTCATGTGTCCCTCGGTCAGATCCAGGGTGATCGTCCAGACATGCTCATCGGGATCATAGGTCATGTCCTGGTCGGCATCCCATCCGTCCGGTGTGGCGTCACCGATAAGCCCCCAATGAGTGTTGAGAGTCTCGTAGGTGAGCGCATCCAGATCCACGTTGATCTTGTAGTACCCGGCGTCGCGTTCGATGTTGGCACCGTCTGTTTGAAGTGTACCGTCGGCACCGTCATCCCCCCAGTTGACATCCCAGGAAGCGCCCTGGGTGAACTTGAACTCGCTTCCATCCTCTGCGACATAGACATAGCCTTCGTACTGATTGTCGTTGTCAATGGAATAGAGGCGCGCGATGTTGGGATCATCGGGACTCCAGTTGCTACCGTAATTGCTGGATTCCTGATGGCTGCCCGGAACCTGGAGTTCGGGGTACTCAATCACCACTTCGTACGGTGAAAATGCCATTCCGATGGGTTCGGAAACCAGCATTTCATCCATTCTGGCGCCATCAAGTTCGGAAAGGATACGGAACTGGACGCTTGCCTGGTCCCCTTCCTGGAATCCCATTGAAATAAGGGCGCTGTTTATTTGTCCCACGCTAAACGTATGGGATGTTTCATGCGTCTGGGTAAGGCGGGTGAAGTTTTCGAAATTATCCCCTGCCGGACTCATCTGCACCGAGTAGACGATGGCTGCGTCATATCCATAATCGGCAGCCGACCACTCCAGTGTAAACAGCTCTTCATCGGCCTGATCTTCGGTGAGCACAAAGCTCTGGTTCGGCTCCGGCGATGTGATAGAGGCGGAACCCGGCGAAGAGCTCATTACCGGTCCTGAATCTTTGTCGCAGGAATAGAACGCAAAGACCAGAACCATCGAGATCGTAAACAAGCTAAATCGTTTCATTGTTCTGTAATTAAATGTTAAAAACGGATTAGTAATTCGGGTTCTGAGTCAAGTTCGGATTGGCGTTGATATCCGATGACGGGATCGGATAAATATTCAGGTGATCCGAAGTTGAGAATCCCTCCTGGCTACCGCCTTTCCACGACCAGACATAATCTGCGGTTGTGAATTTTCCGTGTCGGACAAGGTCTGTACGCCGGTGGCCTTCCCAGTAAAGTTCCCGCGCCCGTTCATCGAGGATGAAGTCGAGGGTGAGGTCACCAGCCGAGATATTGCCGGAATCATCCCCGAAAGCGCGTTGGCGGAGCTGGTTGACCAGGTCCACAGCGGTAGCGGTGTTTCCGCCCTGTCCGCCGCGAAGTGTGGCTTCAGCGTACATCAGATAGGCGTCGGCCAGCCTGAACATCGGGAAGTCGGTGTCGACATAAGCCGTACGCGACCCGTCTGCACCGGTTGAAGTCTTATTTTTCCATTTTGTGACGGCGTATCCGTGGTTGAAGTCGGTGATATCTTCAATTTCCAGCGACTGCCCGTCGGTATGGAACATGGCGCGGCCGTCATTGTCCAGGTCGAATTTCTCGACAAATTGCGGGGTAACCCGGTGGCCTCCCCATCCGCCGGCAACACCAAATTCAGAGGCATCCATGGAACCGCCGATTGCGGCGTGCACGATAAAGTTGGTCCCACCGTAGGTCTGCGTCATGTTCCCGTCAAACGGGATAGCGAAAATCACGCCTTCGGCCTGGTCGTTATCGGCCAGAAACAGGTGCTGGTAGGTGTGATGCAGAGAATACCCCCCATCCTGAATCACCCGGTTGGAGAAGGTAACGGCATCGCCCCAGCGGGCTTCACCGATATAGACTTCGGCGTTCAGATAGAGTTTCGCCAGGGTCATCCAGACAGCGGCACGGTCGGCGCGGCCATAGTCATTGGCACGGGGTGCGGGCATATCATTTTCAATTGCCAGCAGCTCGCTTTCAATGAACTCGAACAGCGCCTGGCTGCCAACGGGTTGGGGTTCGAACGCGCCAATCGGGTCGTCGTCGGTGACAAAAGGAACGCCGCCGCCGAACAGGTCAAGCGCATGCCAGTAGCTCAATGCCCTCAGGAAGCGCGCCTCGGCCATATACTGCTGGATCTGCGCGTCGCTTTCATCCCGGGCGTTGCGGATGAACTCGTTGGCAAGGGTGATCTGATAGAAGATTCGGCTGTACATACCCATTACGAAGTCATTGCTGGCACCCCAGGATTGGGTATTGAAAGAGGGAAGTCCGGGGTCGGACCATCCCACGACGGCTTCATCGGTCGGGATCTCCTGGTGCACCCAGTACTGGCGCAGATAGCTGGAAAATCCTTCGTCAATTCCGTCGATGTCGGGCATTCCGGCAGGTCCTTCCTGTCCGGTGACCGCAAACCCCGCATAGAGCTTCGCCAGCACCTTGCGGAAATTCTCGGGGCTGTCGTAGACCATGTCGGATGTGATCTCACTGTCGTCAATCGGCGTTGTCGACAGATCACCGGTGCATGATGTCCACAGAGGCACCATGGCGACAATCACGGCAATCAGTAGTAATTTCAAATTGAGTTTTTGCATAATCTCGGAGAATTAAAGTGTTCCGTTAGAAATTGATATTCACGCCCATGACAAAGGTACGCGGCCTGGGGAAGAGCACCTGATCGATACCTCCGAACACTTCGGGATCCAGCCCGCTGTAGTTGGTGATAACAAACACGTTGCTCACCGTACCGGAGAGCCTCATGGTGGTGCCCAGGTCAAAGAGGTTGTCGAAGGTGTACCCTACGGAGACATTGTCCAGGCGGAAGAAAGAGGCGTTTTCCACGTAATGGTCGGAGTGGAAACGCGAATTCACGAAGTTGGTCTCCAGTACGGATGCCGGGGAATTCCTCAGGTATCCGTTATAGTACATGTCGGCGTAGAATCCGTATTCGGAAGCGATGTTGTTGTACACGTAGTTTCCGATCTGGGCTCTGGCCGAGAAGGAGGCATCCCAGTTGCGATGGCGGAACCGTGATGAAAAGCCGAAGGTTACGTCGGGATCCGGACTTTCAAACCGGTATTTGTCGGCATCGGTGATGCGTCCGTCGCCATTGCGATCGACATAGGCGCCCTCAACAGGATTTCCGTCCTCATCATACACCTGCTCGAACACATAGAAAGAATTGCGCGCGTGACCCACCGTGTGAATTTGAATGTTATTGCCGACACCTCCCGCAATACCACCGGTTTCCACTCCGATGTAGGAAGGGTCGTCTACGGTCGTCAGTTTGGTGATTTCATTAACGTTGTGACTCACGTTGAACCCAATTTCCCAGTAGGTATCTTCGGTGGCGATGAGCGCTCCGGTCAGGTCGAATTCGATACCCTGCACTTCCAGCGAACCGATATTGGAGATAATCCGGTTAGTGAAGTTGGATCCTGCGGGGACAGGAATCACATTCAGCAGGTCTTTGGTTTCCCTGTGATACACTTCGACGGAACCGCGAATCCGGTCGTTGTAGAATCCGTAGTCCAGCGCGAGGTTGTATGTTGTGGTCTCTTCCCACTTCAGCTCTTCGTTGTACCCTTCCGGTCGGAGGGTCTGGACGAATTCATTACCGAACCGGTAGTAGGCGGTGGGTTCACTGAAGGTATAGCGGGCGAGATATGGGTAGTTGCCCTGGAAGATTTCCTGCTGGCCGGTAACCCCGTATCCGATCCGGAGCCTCAGGTCGGAAAGATTGTTAAATCCACGCATGAAGGGCTCCTGGTCCAGGCTCCAGGCAAATGCCATGGAGGGGAAGTAGCCCCAGCGGTTATCTTCGGAAAATCTGGAAGAACCATCGGCCCGCAGGGTGGCGGTCAGGCGGTATCGATCCATGAACGCGTAGTTGACCCGCCCGAAGAACGAGACCAGATAGTTCTCGGTTTTGTAATCGGTATCCGAATAGACGACGAGGGTATCGGCCCTGTTGAAGTTGGTGGTGTAGCTGGAGCCTTCTTCGTAGTTATGCTGCCAGGAGTACCCCAATGTGGCGTCAAGGCGGCTGTTGATATTGCGAAACTCCTCTTCGTAATTCAGATAGATGTCCAGAAGCTGGTTTTCCCTGCGCTGGTCGTAATCGGTTCGGTTTCCGGAAAGCCTGCGCTCTCCCTCGAAATCAAATGCGGCGAGGTCGGAAACCACTACACTTCCGTCACCGACATCCGAATAGTCAAACGCGGCATTCACGGTTGCCGTCACCTGCCTCATGAAGGGCAAGGTGTAATCCATCTGCAATTTTCCGGAGTAGCGGTACACCGTGGATTCATCCCTGCGTTGTTCCAGCAATGCAACAGGGTTGGTCGTTGAGATCGGAATCGGATTGTCGGAGCCATCCAGCCAGGCGAAATAGCCGCCAAAGCGGTCATCATCCACCCTTACGGGTTGGGTGGGGTCCATGGCCACAGCGGCTCCGAGCGCTCCCTGGTCGGCAAAGCGGTTTTCGACGCGCGCGCCTCTGAGGTTCATATCCACCCGGAGATCTCCATCCAGGAAACTGGGCGAAAGCGATAGTGAACCGGTGAGACGGTCGTTGGAGGAAGTCCTCAGCAACCCTTCATCACCGGAAAAGCCGATGGAAAGGTGGTAAGGAAGATTCCAGTCTGCGTAGTGGCCGGAAACACTCACATCGTGCTCATGGCTTACCACATTGCTATAAATCTCATCCTGCCAGTCGGTATTATGATCACCGAGCAGGTGTGTCTGATTGGGAAAACGCTCCTCGATGGTCTGACGAAACTGTTCGGTCGAAAGCATTTCGAGGGTTTCCCCCTGGGTTTTGTAGGAAAACTTACCGCTATATGAGAATGAGGGAGGCTGGCCTTCTCTTCCCCGTTTTGTGGTGATGACAATCACACCATTGGAGGCCCTTGAGCCGTAAATGGCGGTAGCGGACGCGTCCTTCAAAACGGTAACCGACTCGATATCATTGGGATTAAGCGCGTTAAGCGGATCCCTCATACCTGATATCCCGCCCGGGGCGACCGGTACGCCGTCGATCACATACAGAGGATCATTACTCGCGGACAGCGAAGAACCGCCCCGAATCCGGATGGGTGACCCGCTGCCGGGGGCACCATCACTGGTGGTGACCTCCACGCCCGGAATCCTGCCCTGAAACAATTCACCGATCGAGGGCCGGCCGGCCTGGTTGAAGTTCTCTGATGACACCGTCCGGATGGATCCGGTATTGTCTTCCACCCGTCTTACGCCATATCCGACAAAGACGACCTCATCGCCGAATATGGCCTCGGACATCAGTTCAACGGTGAGGGACGTCCGGCCTTCAAGCGGCACCTCACGAACCTGATAGCCTACATAGGAAAAAACCAGCGTATCATTCTCGGCGGCTCTCAAAGAGAAGTTCCCGTCAAGGTCGCTGGTCGTTCCTCTTGTTGTGCCCTTGATTACAATATTTACGCCAATCAATTCTTCATTGGTGTTGGCATCAACTACCTGCCCTTGTACCTCTATTTCCTGCGCCAAAGCCGTCCCGCCTCCATAAATCATTGGCGAAAAGGCAAACAGCAGGAACAGAAATACCTGTAGTCCGTTTCGTTTTTTTAACATATGTAATGTTCTCTTTAGTGTTCAGTTTGACAAAGGAAAAAGAATGTTGTGCTGATGGAATATCATCTTGCACTGCCCGTAGTACTGACCGGCTTTCTGCTATCCGGTAACAAGCGTGTTCACAGCGATATCTGCCGCCTGTATTGCTTCAAGGTAATGATAGCGCTTACAATTTCAAAGCAATCAGGGAGAATTTTTTATTTTTGTGAGCGCTTACATCTTTTTCCCCGTGACAAAAAACCGCTTTTTACAAAAAAGCGGTTTTACCCGTCAAACCCCTGAAACACAACGTTTGGCCGTTTACATAGCCATTATGCGGATATCAAGCTATTGGGTCCGCGTGTTCGTCGGACAACTGTCAGTCTACCCTGGGTGTTTACATTGCAATTATGCAGGGATCAGGCTATTCGGACGTGGCCATCTCCTTTTTCCTGCCATACCGGCTGACGACATAATCGTCCAGCATCTTGCGGAAGGTTTCGCCGATACGGTCGCCGGTGAGGGTGGAGTGATGCTCTCCGTCGATATAGACCGGCGCTTTGGGTTCCTCGAATGTTCCCGGAAGAGAAATACCGATGTTTGCGTGTTTGGATTCGCCCGGTCCGTTGACTACGCACCCCATGACCGCCACGTTCATATCTTCAACGCCGGGGTACACCTTACGCCAGACAGGCATCATCTCAACGATGTAGTTGTGGATTTCATCTGCAAGCTCCTGGAAGTAGGTGCTTTTTGTTCGGCCGCAACCCGGACACGCGGCCACTTGCGGGATGAAATTTCGAATGCCCAGCGACTGAAGAATCTGCTGGCTCACCCGAACCTCCTCGGCGCGGTCTCCGTTCGGCATCGGTGTCAGTGAAACGCGGATGGTCTCTCCGATACCCTGCTGCAGCAGAATCGACAGAGCCGCCGTACTGGCAACCACGCCCTTGTTCCCCATCCCCGCTTCGGTGAGTCCGAGATGCAGCGGGTACTCGCACAGATCCGAAAGGCGGGTATACGCTTCGATCAGATCCTGAACTCCGGACAGCTTGCAGCTCACTATGATTTTCTCGGCGGGCAGCCCCACCTCTTCGGCCAGGGCCGTGGAACGCATGGCGCTCTCGATCATGGTATCCATCATCACATCCCGGGCTGATTTCGGTTCCGGGAGTTCGTTGTTTCGGTCCATGCGTTCGGCCAGCAGTTGCTGGTCGAGCGATCCCCAGTTGACACCGATTCGTACCGGCTTATCCCATTTGATCGCCTGCTCGATAATAGTCACAAAGTTCTGGTCACGTGTGCGTGTTCCGGTGTTTCCGGGATTGATCCGGTACTTGGCCAGCAACCGGGCGCATTCCGGATACTCTGTGAGCAAAATGTGCCCGTTATAGTGAAAATCTCCGATGAGCGGCACTTTTACGCCCCGTTTATCGAGACCTTCCACAATAGCGGGCACCGCCTCGGCGGCTTCCTTGTTATTCACGGTAATACGTACCAGCTCGGAGCCGGCGGCCGCAAGCCGGTGAACCTGTTCAATGGTTTCGGGGATATCCGCCGTGTCGGTATTGGTCATCGACTGAACGACTACGGGTGCATTGCCGCCCACCTGTACGCCGCCCACAAATACCGGGATTGATTTTCTTCGCTGCATCTGTCTCATAGCCTGAATCCTTCTGATAGCGCGCTAAAAATAAAAAGTTCGGAATTACTCACGGAAATTCGGTTTGAAATGGCGAATCGGTGCTGAATCCGGCCTGCTTGTGCCGGAGATCCGGGCCGTACCGACGTTCCCGAATAAGCAAAACCTCATTTCTTCTTGCTTAGTTCGAACAGCAGACGTTTTTCTTCGGCTGTCAGCCCTTCGTAGCCGGATTTGGAAATCTTGTCCAGAATACGGTCCAGTTCGTCCTGATTGTGCTCTTCAACAATTTCGGCATCGGTTACGATGTGCATCCTGCCCCTGTTTTGGGTGGATGTGACCGGCCTGGATTTGGGTTTGGGCCTGGTCTTTGTGCGGAATCGCTGTTTCAGCTGTTCCACCCACAGGTCATAATTGTAGCCGCGGAAATAGAGCTTGACCAGGACATAGCCCCAGAATGCGCCGCCAAGATGGACGATCCGCGCAACATTATCGCTTGCGGAAGAGATCAGAAGCAGGTCGATGGCAATGAGGCCGGCCACCACAAACCGCGCCTCGATCGGCGGCAGAAACAGCAGCATGATGGGGATCCGCGGGAAAAGCATGGCAAAGGCGACCATCATGCCAAAAACGGCACCTGACGCGCCGATCGTCAGCGTTGTCCCGAAGATGGGATTCAGCACCAGGTTGATGAGTGCGCCGCCGATCCCCGATCCGAAATAAATCACCAGAAAATTTCGTGAGCCGAGCTGTTGCTCGACCGGACGCCCCATCCACCAGAGCCAAAGCATGTTGAAGGCCAGGTGGAGGATGCTGCCATGCAGGAAGAGGTAGGTGATCAGGCGCCACGGCTGGGTGAGGCTGATTCCCCATTCGGGAATAAAGCCGAATACGCGTGTGATACCCACGGCGATGGATGATCCTCCGAATGCGATCAGCACCATCTGAAGGAGAAAAACGGCGACATTTATCGCCAGGATGGTACGAAGCGCAACCGGAAGTCCGAGATACCCCCGCTTCAGTGCTGTGCCAAAACTATCGCCGTACATGGACATGTTCTGTTCCCCGGGCTACTCGTAGTTACCTCTGATGCCCCATATGCGGATGAGGATATAGCCGACCACCATCCCCCCGAGGTGGGCAAAATGGGCGATTCCGGTCTGAAGGCTGCTGACTCCGTTAAAAAGCTCGAGTGCGCCGAAAATCATGACAAAATACTTGGCCTTGATCGGAATGGGCAGAAAGATCAGGAAGATGGGGCGGTTGGGGAACATCATGGCAAACGCCAGAAGGATTCCGTAAACCGCGCCGGACGCCCCGACCATCGGCACATCGGCTCCGGTAATGGCGATATGCAGCAGTGCCGCGCCGATACCGGTGATAAAATAGTACATGACAAAGCGCCGGGTGCCCCACAGATTTTCGATACTCTGCCCGAACATCCAGAGGGCAAACAGGTTGAAAAAGATATGGGCAAATCCACCGTGGAGAAACATGTAGGAGACAAACTGCCAGGGCATGAAATTCGGGTGATTCAGCGGCCAGAGCGCACCGAGTCCGAATACAAGGTTACTCAGCCCGGGAGTCATCAATGCCAGAAAAAAAAGCAGGTTGATGATCAGCAGGTGCTTAACGGCGGGTGGAAACAGGGAAAAACTGGAGGATGGTTGGTAAGGGTCTCCTTGGTAGCTCAAATCACTCGGGGGTTTGTTGTAGCAAATCCTTGTTCGGGTACATTTCAAAACCCAAATATAGGATTATTTCATGGAAAATGCCTGTATCTGATCATTCCGGGAGCAAGCCGCAGGCACCCTGGATACTCAAAGGCGCCGTTCGGCACCGGACGGGCGGTATCAGGCGTGGGCGGCGGCCTTTGCCAGTACGGGCTGGTCAACCATGGCATCGGTTTCGATCATCCCGTCCCTGAGCTGGATGATCCTGCGGCTGTGCTGCGCCACTTCCTGTTCGTGAGTTACCACAATGATGGTGTGTCCGGCATCATAGAGATCCTCAAACAGCCGCATGATCTCTTCGCCCGTTTTAGAATCCAGGTTACCGGTGGGCTCGTCGGCCAGCAGAATGGAGGGGTTGTTGACCAGTGCACGGGCGATGGCTACGCGCTGTCTTTGTCCGCCGGAAAGCTCGTTGGGCTTGTGATCCACACGGTCGGAAAGCCCTACGCGGTCAAGCACCTCCAGTGCCCTTTTCTTCCGCTCCGAAGCACGCATGCCGGCATAGATAAGGGGAAGTTCCACATTTCCGAGGCAATCGGATCGCGGCAGGAGGTTGAATGTCTGGAACACAAAACCGATTTCCCGGTTCCTGACTTCGGCCAGCTCGTTGTCGCTCAGATGGCTCACATCCTGTCCGTTCAGGTGGTAGCTGCCTGCCGTGGGGGTATCCAGGCAACCGATGATATTCATGAGGGTGGACTTGCCGGATCCGGACGGCCCCATTATGGAGACATATTCATTTTTTCGGATATCGAAATCTACTCCCTGAAGGGCATTCACCTGCTGGGTACCCATTTTGTAGATCTTTTCGAGTTCTCGGATGGTTATTATGGCCTGTTGGTTCATGACAATTACTCATCGGTTGAAGGTATCGGATGCCGGTGGAAAATCAGGCATCCCCTGTTTCTCCGTTTCTTCGGATTTTGCCGGCGGAAGTTTCAGTTGCGACACAAAAAATTATCGCCCGGCAACGGTGCTTCCCGGCCGGCGGGTCACCATTATGGCATCTCCGTCTTCAAGTACCCTGGACAGGATTCGGTAATTACCCGAAACAATCTCCTCGCCTACCTGGAGGCCGGAGGTGATATGAATAAACCGATCGTCGCTTATACCGGTTTCGACTTCCACCATTTCGGCGGTTCCGTTATTGACACGGAACACCACCCGGCGCAGGTCTTCCCGCTCAACGCCGGCGGTATCCGCCCGTTGCAGGCTGAAGTCACGCATGGTCACCGCCTGCAGCGGAATGGAGGGCACCTCTTCCTCCCGGAGTGTTTCCACATCAACAGTGGCTGTCATACCCGGCTTGAAGTGTGCTATTTGTTGGGGCACCATCACTTCCGTATCCTGCAGCCTGACCGGCTCTGTGGGCCGGCCGGTTTCGTTTTGAATATTATGCGGACTCAAAATCCGGATTTTGACCGGATATTCCGTAATCTGGTCGGCGGTGCCGCCTCCCCTGGTAACGGCGGAGTTGGCGATCTCAGTTACCGTCCCGATAAACTGGCGGCCGGGATAGGCATCCACTTCGATCCGCGCGGTATCATTTTCAGAAACATAGACGATATCATTTTCATTGACATTCACCTGAACCTCCATCTGCTCCATACGGGCAATGCGAAGCATTTCTGTACCGGCCATTTGGATACTCCCGACTACCCGTTCGCCACGCTCCACATCCAGGCGGCTCACTGTTCCGGTCATCGGCGCACGAATGGTGGTCTGGCGCAGTTCCTCCTCGATCCTTCGCAGTTGGGCCCGGGCGTTTTCCACCTGGTACCGGCTGGCATGAAACGCGGCCTCTTCGGCCTGATAGCTTCGCTGCGCGTTTTCAAATTCAAGCTGGGAGGCCATGCCCCGGTCAAAGAGGGTCCGCTGCTGTTCAAATTCATTTTTAGCACGAAGCATGGCGGCGCGGCTTCGCTCCATCTGCGATTTCTGGCTGAGCAGCGATGCGTTAACCTCTTCAAGACGCGCCTGGATGATATCCGGCCGGATCCGCAGCAGCAGATCGCCTTCCTGTACGAAGTCACCTTCCCTGACATTCAGCTCCACAATTTCACCGGACACATCGGGCGCTATTTTTACCTCAACTTCAGGCTGAATACGCCCGGTAGCAGTTACTATCCTGGTGATGTTTCGTTCACTCACGGTGGAGGTTTCCACAGGATGACCTACGCCCTCACCCCCGATCCATCCGGCCGCACGGCCGATAACTATGAGCAGGACAAAGCAGGCGAATACGGCCGAGATGATCAGCCAGGTTTTCTTTTTTGATTTTTTTGTGGATGCGGTTGAGGCCATAACGTAACTCATTTCAAATTTATAAACCCGTTGTTTCGAGCGGGCATACCCTTCACCCGCCCCATGCGTCCCATGTACCTGTCCGGAAGTGCCCCCCGGACAGGGTCGGGGTACATCATGCATCTGTTACGTAACCTTTATCACAAGGTTGCAAAAAATGAAGCCGGCCAGGTGGCATTCCTCTGGTCTCCATCTCCCATTCACGCACCCTACATCACCCGTTGCCGTTCCCTTCCGGAGGCTGCCGGAAAAATGATCGGCACCTGTTTTAATCGGACAGTGCGTTGATCGCCACATCTTCGGTAATTCGGCCAAGATAGAAATCAAGCACCTTTTCCTGGAATACGAACTGGTACATCACCTGAATCCGGTTTGAACTGGCACGGATAAACTCGTTGTTGGCGTTGGTCAGTTCGATAAGCGTGGCACTTCCCACATTATACCGCTCCTGTTCGGTCTCGTAGGCTCTTTCGGCGGCAATCAACGCCTTTTCGGTCGCCTCCAGTTCTTTGGCCAGGCCGGTATAGTCGTTGTAGGCTTGCTGAAGCTCAAGAAACACCTCCTGCTGCAAATCTTCCAGCTGGAGTTCGGCATTGCGGAAGTCGATCTGTCGCTGCTGAATCTGGTTACGGGTCTGCCGGCGGTTATAGATAGGAATACTCACATTGAAAGAGAGGCCTCTGTTGATGTTGGTATCAAAAAACTGGTCGCTGAACGGCATGACATCATCGGTAGGCATACCGGTATTTGGATCGCGTGACATTTGCTGATCGCGGTATGCCGAAGAAAGGGATGCGGACAGACTCACTTCCGGAAGCCTTCCCGCTTCGCTGATGCGCATGGCGTATCTTGCCTGTTCCAGCTCGAGCCGGGAAGCACGGTAGTCGCGGCGGTTGGCCATGGCGATGGAAATCATCTCCCTCAGGTTGTAGTCCTGAACGGTGATATCCTCTTCCCTGATGCCGGGCGTGATGAAATCATACTCCTGCAGCGGGTCCAGCTGCAACAGTCGGGAAAGCCGGAGTTTGTTCAAGTTCAAAGCATTCTGAGCCTGAATGACACTCAATTCGTTGTTTGCAACCACCGATTCCTGGCTATATTGATCCACAATGGGGCGCATGCCCACTTCAACCTGGGCTTCCACCTGTTCCAGCTGTTTCTGACTTGCCTCCAGGTTTTCGCGTTCGATTTCCAGCAATTCCTGGGAGAGCATCACATCCAGAAAGCGAGCTGCGGCTTCAAAAATTATCGTTTCGCGAGTTCGCTGATAACGCTCCTCGGCGCTCTCTCTTCCGCTTCGCGCGCTTCGCAATTCGTTGATGTTCCGAAACCCGTTGAAGATGGTCACACTGGTGCTGATACTGGCATTCAGGTTGTTTGTGGTTAAATCTTCAAAGGCAATGGCCGCCTGGTCAAACTGCTGTCCCACCCTGCGCTGACCGCTGACCGTCGCGTTGAGGTTCGGTAAAAAGTCGGCGCGTTGGCGCTCATATTCGCTTTCTGCCCGCTCTATGGCACTTTTGCTGATCTGCACATCTACGTTTTTCTCCAGTGCGATCTCGATTGCCTCTTCCAGTGTGATGCTTTGTACTTGCTGGGCCTGTGCGGCCAACGGCGAAATGGCCAGGAACAACGTCGCAAAAACGGTAATATATTTCATGATGGGATTATTCTGTTGTTTATTTGATTTCCTGCGGCGGATATAAATGGCCGCTACGGGCTCAGATCAGGTATTATTGGTATGCCGCCAAATATAGTACCGGTTCCAGGCCCGTTCGTTGTTTTACTTAGACGTTGATTTGCAAGGCAGGTTGCAAAAAAAAATCACAGCTTTTCCTTGTTCCTCTCATCGATGGCTTCCTCGATTCTCTGCATCACATAGCGCACGATCCGCTGAGTTGCCAGTTTGCGAAGCTCATCAGCAAGCAAGCTTGTAAAGAGACCGCTTGACGCGGTTTTTGATTTCACTTTTCCTGCACCGGTTTTTCTGGCAAAAACAAATCCCGCGATGAGCGCCGAGCCGGCCAGATGAAGCGGATATCGATTCACCCAGTAGCGGAATTTCATGCGATCTGCCACATTCTCCCTGACTACATTCAGCGATGATTCAATCTCGGACTGAATCTCATCCATCTCCTTGCGCAGCGCCTTTTTACGGGCCTGAAGCTCTCTGATATCGGCAGATGTTGATCGTTTTCTTTCCATTCGAATTCCGGTTACGCTTTTTGTGATCCCCTGTTTCCTGTATTCTTTCCCTCATCCTCCGCTCCCTCTTCAGCTTCTGCGGCGCGATCATTGGAACGGGATTTGGCCCGGCTGCCGGAGGTGCCGGAAGAGGTGTCATCCCCATCCATCCCGTCTATATTGGAAAGCTGTTCGGATAGGTCCTTCATAAACTGGGCGAGCATTTTGTCACGTGTGGCGGTAACCATGGAACGGGGGCGCCTGAGAAACAGCAACAGCCCGATGAGCAGCATCGGCGCAGCAACCACAATAAAGCCCAGGCCTTCGCTCTCCAGCAACTCACCCACAAAGTTGGCCGCCGCAAAAAGTATCAATATCAGTCCCAGGGCCAGGAACACAATACCGGTGACGCGATAAACCGCATGAGCGATCACTCCGGAGATACGCTCTCCCACTTCGAGCGTAAAAAGCTCAATTCGCTTTTCTACAAGCATCTTGAACTCTCCGGGAAGCTTTTTCAAATTTTGCAGAAGTGTCTCGTATTCAGCGGGACTCATTCTTTTTTCCCTCTTTGGGTGAGTTTTCCAATGAGAAATCCTGCAGCAAGGGCAACACCTACCGACCCGACCGGGTTTTTGCGGATCATTTCGGCTAGACGGGCTTTGGCATCGCGAATCTTCTGCTGGGTCGCCTCATCTTCCCAGGTTTCCTGTGCCTGCCGCACAAGATGTTCCAGTGTATCGATCAAAGGGTGCATGGCCATACTTGTGATTAGATGTTCTTTCCGGATAATCGGAACATACAAAATACAGAGATAAAAGCTAAATGCGAAGGAGTCTGCAAGAGGCCGAAAGGAGTCCGGCGACCCAGGCAAGTGATGCAATCGCCTCATTTGTGTCTGTTTCCGTGCGGGTCACCCATCTACACTGCCGGGCGAGTCCTGCAGAATGAAATCTGGCCGGGATTATTCGAAACGAAGGCTCTCGATGGGGTCCAGTTTGGCGGCTTTCCAGGCCGGGTACACTCCGAACACGATACCGATGACCGTCATTCCCACGATACCGGCAACAATGGCCGCTACCGGCAGCACAAAGGTGGTGTCCATCATAATCACCAGAATATTTCCGGCGGCGATTCCCAGGAACATTCCGATCAGCCCTCCCAGCTGGCAGACGATGACGGCTTCGGTCAGAAACTGCTGAACAATCACTTTCCGGTTCGCGCCGACCGCTTTCCGGATTCCGATCTCCCTGGTGCGTTCGGTCACCGAGACCAGCATGATGTTCATCACTCCGATACCCGCACCAAACAGGGCGATACCGCCAACCACAAATCCAAACAGATAGAGGATTCCGGTAAAATCGTCGAAGATGCCGCGAAGCGATTCGTTGGTGGCGATTTCAAAATCGTTATCAGACCCCGGCGGGACCTGCCGGATGGTGCGAAGCAGGCCGGTGGCTTCATCCACCGTCTCGTTGATCATCAGCACCGATGGAGCCCTGATTTGCAGCGTGATATTGCGATCCCGGCCATAGACGGCAATTAATCGGGTATAGGGGATCACCACAAGATTGTCGAGCGACTGTCCGAACGCCGTTCCTTTGGCTTCAAGCACACCCACTACGGTATAATACTGCCCGTCGATCCTGACTCGCTGCCCCAGAGCATCCCGCTCTCCAAACAGCTCCCGCCTGATATCATACCCGAGTATGACAAACGAGCGGGCATCAAACACATCATCACGGGTCAGGTCGCGCCCTTCGGCAATCTCATAGGCGTTGTTGCGGGTGGAATGCTCGTTGCCGCCCCTGACCTGCACGTTCGGTTCTGTGGAATTATCCTCAAAATAGATTCGGGTATTCCTGAAGGTGACACTGGGCGAAATGGCCCGGGACAGCTCGGCCAACTCCTGAAACCGTTCGAACTGCCGGAAGGTGATCGGTTCGCGTGATCTCCAGGACTGATCGTTGCCGACCTGCACCGCCGGCTGGGTCGACACATTGATCACATCACTGCCCAACAGGGTCATGGTATTCTGGAAGTAGTTGTCGATAACACGTACCGCTGTTGAAGCGCTGATCACAGCAAAAACGCCCACAACAATGGCGAGCAGTGTCAGAAATGCCCTGGTTTTGTTGGAGCTCAGAGCTCCGAATGCCATTTTAATTGTTGCCCAAAGATTCATGGAAACACCTCAGGAATAGCGAAGGGACTCTATCGGATCGGATTTGGCTGCGCGATTGGCCGGCAGAAACCCGAATATGAGTCCGGTGAGGGTGGTGATTAAAAAAGCGAGCAGAATGGTGTTCAACCCCAAATGAGCCACAAAGTACTGATTGATCAAGAACACAACAAGGCCGGAAAAAGCGATACCAATCACCCCGCCTATTCCGCAAATCACGACCGCCTCCACCATGAACTGCAGCAGGATTTCCCGGTACCGGGCCCCTACCGCCTTGCGGATCCCGATTTCCCGGGTCCGTTCCTTAACCGAAACATACATGATGTTCATCACCCCGATGCCGCCGACGAACAGCGAAAGCGCCGTCAGAAATATTCCGACACCGTAGATGGCCCCGGTCATTGCCCGGTACTGCTCTTCGAACATATCCAGCCGGTTGATGGCGAAATCGTTCTCTTCGGCGGGTCCAAGCCGCCGGATCTGGCGCATGATCCCCTCTATCTCATACTGGCCGTCCCTGAGCGCCTCCTCCCCGGAAAACTGGACCCGAATCGAGATCCCGCTCCGCAGGCCATACAAATACCGAAAACTGTTTATGGGGATGATGGCCATGTTGTCGAAGCTTTCAAGTCCCAGAAAACTTCCCTGCCGTTCCAGGACCCCGATCACTTCAAACCGCTGCCCTCCTATACGCACGCGTCGTCCGACCGGGTCTCTCCAGCTGAACAGGGCTTCCGCCAATTCAGACCCGAGCACCACCACGTTTCGAGCGGCGTGGTTCTCCTCATCGGTGAAGAACCGGCCGTCCTCGACCTCCACAGCCGAGGTGAACAGGTAGCTCGGCGTGACTCCCTGAAGCTCCACCTGTTCGGCTACATTATCCTCAAAGGTAACCGTTCCCCTCCGTTGAGCTTCTGCCGATACCGCCGTTGCCAGGAGGCTGCGTTCGGCGATCGCCTCTGCGTATTCCACCTCCATTTCGCGACGGTTGATATAGTCCCACCAGCGGTACTCCCCGCCGAACCCCCAGGGCCATTTCTGCACAAAAATTACATCCTGCCCAAGCATTGCCATACTGGATTCGAACGACCGGTTGATCCCATCGATCACCGTGACCATGGTAGTCACCATCACAATACCGATGACAATGCCGAACGTGGTGAGTGCCGACCGTGTTTTATTGCTCCAAATTGCGAACAGCGACAGCCGGAACCCCTCAATTATGCTTCGAAAGATCATGTTGCGGGATAATTAATAGCGGTTTAACCTGTATCTTACGAATTGTTGTGCATTTCGTTTCAAAAAAAACAGAACTTTCCCGCACCTGCTAATCCTGTTAAAAACAAGCCTTTTTCAACCATGAAACTTGATCTCCTGGCCATTGCCGCTCATCCCGATGATGTTGAACTATGTTGTGCCGGTACCCTGGCCGCCCTGGCCCGATCGGGGAAAAAGTGCGGTATCCTCGATCTTACCCGCGGCGAGATGGGAACGCGCGGAACACCGGAAGTCCGGCTGGAGGAAGCGCGCAAAGCCGCTGAGGTTATGGGTTTGGCGATGAGGGATAATGCGGGGCTCCCCGACTGCGGACTTGACAACACCCCCGAGTACCGGGAAGCCATCATACGCCGGGTTCGCGCTTTCAGACCCGAGGTGTGCCTGATCAACGCCAGGGAAGATCGCCACCCCGACCACCGGAATGCCGCCGCACTTTCGCTTGATGCGCTTTTCTACTCCGGCCTGGCCAAACTGCCCACCTTCAGCGACGACGGAACGCCCCAGAAACCATGGCGCCCGAAGCACATCATGCATTTCATGCAGCACTGGCCGTTCAAGCCCACTTTTGTGTTTGATATCACCGATACCATCGACATCAAGGAACGGGCGATTCGCGCCTTCGCCTCCCAGTTCAATGTAGGTGACGGGGACAACGGACCGAAAACCTATGTGTCAAGTCCGCGGTTTTTTGAGGCTCTGCGCGGAAGGGCGCAGGAATACGGGCAGCATATCGGCGTCGAATTCGGCGAACCGTATTTGTACTACGGCGGACCTGTACCGCTTACCACTTTTGATGTGCTGTTTTCGGCCCGGCCCGAGCGCTAGCGCTGTAGATATGCTCGAAGCAGCTCATGACCGGTATTTGATGCATTATCCCGGCCCGGCCCGAGTGCCGGCGCTGATGCCGAACCCCATCCACCCCGGCTTCGCGATGTTATGTTGCAGCCCTGACCCCGGCTTCGGAACGTTCGTTTCAGTCCCGATCCCGGTACCGGTTATCCCGGTTTCTCTGGCTCCCGGTGTCGCCTTCCCGGCCCTGACGCCAGCGGTCATCGCGGGGAGTGAACATTTCCTGCCATGTCTCCCACTGCTCTTCGGTCAGTATTTCGGAGAGTTCCTCTTCAAGTTCGACTTTCATTTCGCGGAACACCTCCGACATTCTTTCCCGCTTTCCCTCCATCTCCTCCCGTATGGCCTGGCGATGCTCTCTCAAAACTTCAAAAAGTTCATCTGCCGTCTCATCAGAGAGTCCGAGTTCCGTTTTGAGCCGGTTTCTGAAACGGGAGTAATCCGGGCGTTCGCCGTTATCATCGCTCCGCCATCGCGGGTCCCCGTTACCGGGTTGGCTGTCACCGTCACGCCTGTCACGGTCGATTTGTTCACCGGATTGATATCTTTCCTGCCGTTCTCGTTGTTCAACGGGCCGATCGCCGTTGCGGTGCATGCGGTCACCGTTGTACTCGCGACTACGTCGCTCCTCGGGAGGTTCGGGTGCCAAACGGCCGCGCCGCACATCCCCTTCGCCTCTTTCGGCGGCATCAGGGCCATATTCCGCGGCAATGCGGTCGGAGGTGTCGATTCTTTCCGGAACATGCTGCAGGCCACCCCGCAGCAGATACCCGGCGCCCATGCCCAACAAAAAAGTCAGCAGAAACGCCAGTGCTATGGTTACTTTCGGATTTTTGCTCATAATAATCTTGCTCCTGCCAATGATGTGATTTGCAGATAATGTTATGTTTCTTCCTGTGGATGCTGCCTGAATGCTCTTTTATGCAACCAGCGGTTGATACCTGCAATGATTAACCGCGTTCCGCTTCAACAGAACTGCGGCTGCAGCCATCGGCCGATGGTGTTGCAATCCATTTCGATGTTCACGTGTCGGTTGCCACAGTTGCCGTCGAAGCCTGATGCGGTACAGGCCGGTGCGGCATTATTGCAGGTCTTCATAAATCCAGTGATTCAGTTCCGGAAAATCCTGATGACTCAATTCCAGCTGCTGGTCCCATCCCATAAACTGTTCCAGCTGCTGCTGCGCGCTGGCTTGGGTGACCCCCGGACGGATAGTCTGCCATCCGGTCAACAGCAAGATCATCAGTATGCCGGTGGTGAGCACATAGCGCCGGAACCAGTTCCAGACGACAGGCTCCAGATCGGCACCGGCAGTCTGACCGGCTTCCAGCCTGCGATAAAAACGGGAAACAGCGCCGTCATCCGGGCCATCCCGGTGTAACTCCGACAGCTCGTTGAAAAGGCCGCCCGGTTTCTCCTGCTCCATCATCCAGAGATAGTCATCCCACAGAGATGGATCGTGGTTCATCACTTCCTGCCGGAGCCGTTCGAGTTCATCGTCATTCAACTGACCTTCGCGGGCATCCAGCAGTGCCTGTTTCAGTTTTCGGGTTCGTGTGTCGCCCATATTTCTGTACCTGCTTTCCGGATTACAACTACTGTTACGTTTCTTCACTTTGCGGCCCGCTCCCGACTCCCAGTTCCGTCAGTTTTTTTCTAAGCCGCTGGCGGGCGGTAAATATTCTACTTTTTATTGTGCCGACCGCCACATTCTCAACCTCGGCGATCTCATCATACGAGAGCCCTTCGAGATCGCGCATGGTAATCATCAGTCGATCCTGTTCCGCAATATCTCCCAGTGCCTTGTACAGCAGGCGCCTGCGTTCACGGCGATCCAGCGTTTCATCTCCTTCCTCGGCTGCGTAAAACATCTCCGGGTCAACATCCGACTCATCCCACCAAAATATTCGGCGGCGCAGTTTGTGTTTCCGGAGTTCATCCAGTACGGTATTCTTCGCAATCTGATAAGCCCAGGTGTAGAGGCTGCTTTTGCCGTTGTAAAGGTGGCGCTTGTTATACAGTTTCAAAAAGCTGTCCTGGGTGATGTCTTCGGCATCAAGTCCGGTCCCATATACCATCGTTCGTACCATTCGGAAAATCCGCGGGTAAAAATCCGGCAGGTGCCGGTTCAACTCGTGTTCTGTTAACGGGGTGGATGACATTCGTTGATGTAAATGCGATCTGCCGCTCACACATCATCTGTGCCGACAGCTTTCAATGTGTTATACGCGCAGAAGATTAATCGGTTCATCAGGTCGGACAAGTGGCCCGGACTGCAGCACCCGGGCGGGGACAGCGTTTTGAAGTTTTCAGATCTTCCAGAATTTTTTGGGGATGATTTCCTGGATGCGCTCCAGTTGATACCGGTAGATCGAGGGGTTTCCCGTAACGATGCGCTTGCCGAAAAGCCAGTCGTCATTGCCGGTCCAGTCGCCCACCATACCACCGGCTTCGCGGATGATCAGGCTGCCGGCGGCCACATCCCAGGCCGACAGGCCGTACTCAAAAAAGCCGTCACAACGTCCGGCCGCTACCAGGCAGAGGTCAAACGCGGCGCTGCCCGGCCTTCTCACTCCCTGGGTTTCGTGCATGAACGCGCGGAACAGCTGGAGATAGGCATCAATCAGTTCCAGATCGCGGTAGGGGAAGCCTGTCGCCAGCAGCGACTCTTCTGCTTTCTCTATGGCAGACACCGAGATCGGCTCACCATTGAGTCGGGCTCCTTTGCCCGCTTCGGCCGTAAACCACTCATCGCGGCACACTTCCAGAATGAGTGCTGTTTGTGGCTGACGGTTCTCCCACATGGCGATAGAGACACAATACACCGGAAGGCCGTGTGCAAAGTTGGTGGTGCCGTCGATCGGGTCAACGATCCAGGTACGGCGATCCGTCAGGCTGGTTTCACTGGCCGACTCCTCGGCGAGGATGTCGTCATCGGGCCAGTCTTCCCTGATGATGCGGATGATTTCCTTCTCAACGTCTTCATCGGCCCGGGTTATCAGGTCGTTTTTTCCCTTGAGGCCGATCTCCAGTTTCGACCGGTTTTCATTGTAATAGGTGATGATCTCTTTGGCTTTGGCCGCCGCTTTCCGGGCGGTGGCAAGGTTTGCAGATTCCTTCATGCGATAACTGTCTGTTTGAGGCTGTGTGGACTTCCGCTGTCCGTTATTTTCAGCCCGGTGAGTAATTTCGTTCGACGGATGTGTTATTCTGATGTCTCTTCGGAGTTTTCATAGTCCGGAAACAGGGAGGCCGGCGGCTCCCGGTAGTACCGGTTTCGTTCCAGGGTGAATTTCCGGATCTCCTCCTGAAGGGACGCCTTTTTATCTGCGGCAGCCTGCCGGAACTCCTCCTGAAGCCTGTCGAGATACCGCTCCAGAAAACGGATCTTCAGAGCTTTCAGGGCTCCGCGCGCCGTATGTATCGGCCGGGCATCCTTCTCGATGACGACGCCCCGTTTTTTCATGCCCAATTTACTGATTTCGTAGCGATCCATCACAATCTCCCCGATCAGTTCGGGATACGGATGCTCGCGCCGGTTGTACTCCTCCACCGAAACCGGCTCCCCCCGCTGATATCGCTCCACCATATCCAAATACATTTTTTTCAGGTCGGGATCCTCGAAATGGTGCTCGTTACAGTGGCTTCCGATGAATACAATCAGCTTCTCTCCATAGGTGAGCATCAGCCGGAGCAGCTCTTTCTCATACCCTGGCCGCCGCCGCGGTGAAACAGGCGAAGAGCCTTCCGGATAGTGACCCGCAGCGACCCCTGTACGCCCCTCCGGAGCACGCAGACCCCTTTCCCGTGTTCCCGCAGATGCCGGAACCCCGCTATCGGCGGCCTGCCCGGGCGCATTCCGCCCTGCACCGCCGCTACCCTTCAGAGGTCCACCGCCCCCTCCCGAAGAAGTGGGACCCGAACCGGAACTTCCGGCAGCACTTCCGGACGGACGGCGCGAGTTGCCTTGCTGATCGCCGTATTCCCTGCCCGGCCTGGCGCTCCTGGACTGCGCTTTCTTCAGAAGCCGCGAACGGACCAGCCCCAGCTCTTTCATCAGGGTACGGTCTCCGATACCGGTCAGTTTGCTGAGCTCCTGGACATAATCCTCGCGGGTCCGGTCAGACGGGATGGTCGCGATGGTCTCGAGCAAATCACCCACTACCCGCTGACGTTCCACGGGGTCCTTCCAGCGCCCCTCCCGGCCGGCCATATCCACCAAAAACCGGAGAAAGTCGCGCGTCTCCTTTCTTTTATATTCGGTAAATCCCTCCTCGCCGAACTGTCGCACAAACGAATCAGGGTCCTCACCATCGGGCAGCGACAGGACGCGCACCCCCATCCCTTCCTCCAGAGCTACGGAAATACCGCGAACAGCGGCATTCAATCCGGCCGTATCAGCATCGAAAATCATGAGCATCACATCGCCGTACCGTTTCATGATGCGGATCTGGCCGGAGGTAAGGGATGTGCCGCTGGTCGACACCACATTGCCGATTCCCGACTGATGCATGGAAATCACATCCGTATACCCTTCAACCAGAACAATTTCCCCCGCTTTCCGGATTTCATTTTTCGCGACCTGGATACCATAGAGGACTTCGCTTTTGTTGTAGACCGGTGTCTGGGGGGAGTTGATGTATTTGGGGATGCTTTTGCTTTCGGAGAGGGTGCGTCCGCCGAAGGCGATCACCTTGCCGCCGGGATTGAAGATGGGAAACATGAGTCGCCCGCGAAACGTGTCGTAAAATCCGTTGCCCTTCTCGCGGGGTTTGACAAGTCCCGACTCCCGGAGATATTCCATGTTGATGCCGGCCTTGTCCGCGGCCTTGAGCAGTCCGTCGAACCGGTCGGGGGCATAGCCCAGTCCGTATTTGCGCACTGTCTTCCAGGGGTAGCCCCGCTTGTTGAGATAGTTGCGCGCCGCTTCGGCCTCATCCGACTCCGCCAGGGTCTGGTGGAAAAAATGACCCGCAAACCGCAATGTGTGGTAAATGCCGTCTTTGAGATGCTGTCGCGGATCATAGACTTCCTGTTCCCTTTCGGGGATGGTGATGTGATATCGGTCGGCCAGTGTGCGCACCGCCTCTTCGAAACCGACGCCGTCGACCTTCATCACAAAATTGAAAACATCGCCTCCTTCCCCGCATCCGAAACACTTGAAAATTCCCAGCTTCGGGGAAACGCTGAAAGAGGGCGTTTTTTCGTTGTGAAACGGGCACAGGCCGGTGAAGTTGCTGCCGGACCGGCGCAATTTGACATGATCCGACACCACATCCACGATGTCGGCGGCCTGGCGTACCTCTTCTTTTTTATCGTCGGGAATCATCCTCCTAAATTGCGCCTTTGGCAGCTCCGTATCAAGGTGCGATTCGTTTTTGCGGCATGAGGTCGCTCGGCACACACCACCCTCACAAACAAAGAACATTCGCACTTTAATTATTAAATCAAATTGATTATTGTATTACATAATGAATGCGCAAAACCGAACATCGGGCATAAAGATTTATTTAACAAAGACTTACAACAAGTTTTCCAATCCGTCCCGGCACCTGGTTTTCCGCCATGGAATCCGTTTTACTCCGGAAACAGGGACGATCAACTGGGGGGATCATCGCATTTTCCGAACAATCAAACCGATCATTTCCGTATTTGAGGAGAACAACGCATGAGATTTGGACACTTTGACGACGAAAGCCGCGAGTATGTTATCACCGACCCTAAAACGCCTCTGCCCTGGATCAATTTTCTTGGCACAAAGGAGTTTTTCAGTCTGATTTCAAACACTTCAGGGGGATATTCGTTTTACAAGGATCCTCTCTACAGGCGCATCAGCCGCTATCGTTACAACAATCTGCCCATGGACAGCGGCGGAAAGTATTTTTACATCAACGACGGCGGAACGATCTGGTCGCCGGCCTGGAAACCGGCGCAGACGGAGCTGGACGAATACGAATGCCGGCACGGCCTCAGCTACACCTCCATCCGCGGCGTCAAAAACGGTCTCTCCTGCACGCAGCTCAATTTTGTTCCGGTGGATGCCGACTGCGAAGTGCAGCTTATCACTCTTCGAAACAACTCCGATTCCCAAAAGGAGTTCTCCCTCGTCTCCTTTCTGGAGTGGTGTCTCTGGAATGCCCACGACGACATGAACAACCTGCAGCGCAATCTCTCCATCGGAGAGGTGGAGATTCACGACGGCACCATATATCACAAAACGGAGTACCGCGAACGGCGCAACCATCTGGCTTTTTATCACTGCAACCGCAAGCCCGAAGGGTTCGATACCGACCGGGAGGCCTTTTTCGGTATGTATAACGGATTCCGTGACCCGCAGGTTATTGTTGAAAATACCCCCCGCAACTCGGTGGCCGATGGGTGGTCACCGGTCGCCAGCCATTTTCACCGCCTCACCCTGGCGCCCGGCGAAACCGCGCAGCTCGTCTTCCTGCTCGGCTATGTGGAGAATCCCGACCAAGAAAAATGGATTGCCCCCGGCCGTATCAATACCACCCGCGCGGAGCAGCTGATCGAACGTTATGACAGCCCGGAGAAAGCGGCCCATGCCCACAATGCATTGCGCGAGTACTGGGAAGAGCTGCTCTCCGGATTCCAGCTTGAGCATGGCGACGGCCGGCTCGAACGGATGGTCAATACCTGGAACCAGTATCAGTGTATGGTGACCTACAACTTCGGCCGCAGCGCCAGCTATTACGAAACCGGCATCGGGCGCGGACTGGGATTCCGTGACACCAACCAGGACCTGCTCGGATTTGTCCACCTGGTTCCGGAACGGGCCAAGGAGCGTATTCTGGATGTGGCCGCCACCCAGATGGCCGACGGCAGCTGCTTTCACCAGTATCAGCCCCTGACCAAGCGCGGGAACGACGCCATCGGCGGTGATTTCAATGACGACCCGGTATGGCTGATCGCCAGTGTGGCCGCCTACATCAGGGAAACCGACGACTGGAGTATTCTGGAGGAGGTGGTCCCGTTCGAAAACAACCCGGATGACACCGGAACGTTGTTCGACCACCTCACAAAATCTATGGACCACGTGCTGAACAACCGGGGGCCGCACGGACTCCCGCTCATCGGCCGGGCCGACTGGAACGACTGCCTGAACCTGAACAGCTTCAGCACCAACCCCGACGAATCCTTCCAGACTGCCGACTCTAAAAACGGACGTACCGCCGAAAGCGTGCTCATTGCCGCCCTGTTCATCTACTACGGCCGCGATTATGCGGAGCTGGCCCGGCGTTCCGGTCACCCGGGAAAAGCGGAGGCCGCCGAGAAGGCGATATCCGAAATGGAACAGGCCGTCCAGAAACACGGCTGGGATGGTGAGTGGTATCTGAGAGCCTACGACGACAGTGGAAAAAAAGTGGGCAGCAACGAGAACGAGGAGGGCAAAATCTTCATCGAAAGTCAGGGTTTCTGCTCCATGGCGGGAATCGGCCGCGACAATGGGATGCCGCTGCAAGCGCTGGATTCCGTGGAAAAGCACCTGGCTACCAAATACGGCATCGTGCTCCATCAGCCCGCATTTTCGAAATACTATCTGAATCTCGGTGAAATCAGCTCCTACCCGCAGGGGTACAAGGAAAACGCCGGGATTTTCTGCCACAACAATCCATGGGTGATGATCGGCGAGACGATGGTCGGCCGCGGTGACAAGGCGTACGACTACTACACCCGGATCGCGCCCACATTTACGGAGGAGATCAGCGAGCTGCACCGGACCGAACCCTATGTCTATTCGCAAATGATCGCCGGCAAGGATGCACCCAGGCACGGCGAAGCCAAAAACTCATGGCTCACCGGCACCGCCGCCTGGAATTACGTCGCCATAACGCAATACATCCTCGGTATCCGGCCCGAATTTGACGGCCTGACGATCGACCCCTGCATCCCGGCAGACTGGGACGGCTTTACCGTGAGGCGAACTTTCCGCGGAGCAAAGTACACCATTACCGTCCGGAACCCCAACGGAGTGATGAAAGGCCCGGCGGAAGTGAAACTGAACGGCACCGTACTGGAGGGGAACCGGATTCCGCCCCAGGAAGCCGGAACAGACAACCGGGTGGATGTGACCCTGTGAGCCTGCCAACCTCAACGCCCGTCGGGTGTTCGCCCAAAATACGAGCGGCGAAAATACAGGCGGCGGATGTGCCCTTGCGAGCAGCCAAGCCCGAAAAGCGTGCAGGCCAAACCGGCAGTCGGGCCGGCCTCCGGGTTGGCAACTGAGCCCGAGGGTGGGTATATTCCGATCGGCGAGCCGCCACCGTGGACGACACTCTGTGCAGCCGCTGACATTTTCACCATCCAAAAAAAACGGCATGAGCGTATTAGTAGGAAAAGACACCCGCCTTGTAGTTCAGGGATTTACGGGCAAGGAAGGCACCTTTCACGCGGAACAGATGATCGCTTACGGAACCCGCGTCATCGGAGGGGTTACCCCCGGAAAGGGAGGCACCACTCACCTTGACCGGCCCGTCTTCAATACCGTTTCCGATGCGGTGAAGGAGGAAGAAGCCAATACTTCGGTCATTTTTGTGCCCCCGGCCTTTGCAGCCGATGCCATCTCCGAAGCCGCTCTTGCCGGCATCAAAACCATCGTCTGTATCACCGAAGGAATTCCGGTAAAGGATATGATTGCCGCGCGGGAGATTGTACGGCGTCATGACGCGGTACTGATCGGCCCTAATTGCCCGGGCGTGATTACCCCCGGTGAGGCGAAAGTGGGTATTATGCCGGGCAATGTGTTTGCACCGGGGCGCGTCGGTGTCATTTCCAGGTCGGGGACCCTCACCTACGAGGCGGTCGATCAGCTAACCAAGGCGGGTCTCGGGCAGAGCACGGCCATCGGCATCGGGGGCGATCCCGTTATCGGAACCAAGCACCGGGATGCCCTGGCACTGTTCAACGACGACCCCGATACCGACGCCATCGTACTGATCGGTGAGATCGGCGGAACGGATGAAGAGGACGCGGCCGCATGGATCAGCGAGCATGTTCAAAAGCCCGTGGTGGCTTTCATCGCCGGGCGAACCGCGCCTCCGGGCCGCCGAATGGGTCACGCCGGAGCGATCGTTTCCGGCGGAAAGGGGACGGCGGATGACAAGATAGCGGCACTGAAAGCAGCCGGCATCACCGTTTGCGAAAGTCCGGCTGTGATCGGCGACACTGTGAAGCAGCTGCTCGGCTGACTTCCCGGTCATCGGCCCTGATTCTCAGGCCATCGTTCTACTATCCCTGATTCTCCAACCATCGTTCCACTGTCCCTGAAGCTCCCGCCGAACGGTACACATCCGGTTTACGGATCTGGCCGAATCTCCTGTGCAAATCATCTCCCAAGTCCGGGCATATGAAGGCAACCCGATTTTCCATGACGCTCTACATCTCGCTGCCGGTACTGGCATCGGCCTGTTCGATCGTCATGATTGCCCATTTCGTACTTCTTGCCGAAGAACGAATCGTCGCCGATGGCTTGTACGGCGACCTCTACACCTACATCGCCCTGGCGGAACGTTTTGATTTCTTCAACGAGGATATCCACTCCTTCCGAATGCTGATGCCCCTGATAAGCGGATCCATTGCCGCATTGTTCAGCCTCACGGGCACGGAATCCCTCGGACTGCTCACCGGCTCGCTCAATTTTCTCTACATGCTCATCGGGTTCGGGGTGATGTACTACCTGTCGATGAAGGAGCGCTCGATCAACGCCCTCCAGGTGGCCCTCCCCCCCTTTCTGGTGCTTGCGCTTCCGGGTTTCTGGCAAGGCGTCTTTCTGCCGGTACCCGATGCGCTGATGTTCTGCATGTCGGGTCTCATTCTCGCCGGCATCCTTCTGCGGAGCCATGCCATACTGATTCCGGCAGCCATTGCCGGCGTCTGGGTTTCCGAATGGCTGTTTCTCACGTTTTTTCTGATGCCGTTGATCGACGTGCTCCGTGGACGCAGATGGTCCGGCGGCTACGCGGCATTTGCATCAGCAGCGCTGATATACCTGGCCGCACCGGTGGTGGCCGGTATTCCCGACGGACACCTGATCTACCAATTCAGCGACTGGCTGAACAACACCAGGGAACAATGGGCCGATCGGGAGTTCTCCACTGCAAGAGTCTTCTGGCGCAGCTTCACATTCGCTCTGCCTTTCTTCGCGTACCGTATATATGTATCGGGCCGGAACCGGGTGACGCTAACCCTGACCGCATGGTTCGTCATCATGTTCGGGCTTTCCCTCCTGATGGCCGGGGATACGGCGAACCGGGTTATGTTCCTGCTGATGCCCGCGCTGGTGCTCTGGCAGTATGAGTCCGACACCTTCTGCACCATGGAAAGACCGATTGAGCGGGAGCGCGATGAAGCCCCTTCATCAGAAATACAAACAGAAGAGACAGTCGCATAAATCAGAAAACGGATCGTAGCATTGAGGTGTTACATTACTTGCTTCAAACAATCACAACCACAGCTATCCAGATACTATGGATTACAAACTGACCGACCAGCATGTAATCGTAACAGGATGCAGTTCCGGGTTCGGCAAGGCCATTGCCCATGCTCTTTGCCGGGAAGGGGCGAATGTGACCGGCATAGCACGCCGGCAGGATCCGCTCGCCCGCCTGCATCATCGGTGGCCCGAACGTTTCACTCCGATTCAGGGCGACCTTGAAAGTGAGGAAACCCTCATCCGCCTTGAGATGGCAACAGCCGGGAAACCGCTGCACGGACTGGTACTCAACGCCGGAGGGCCTCCCGCCAAAACGGCATCCGAAACAACCGTTACCGAGTGGGATCGCGCCTACCGGCAGGTCTTCCGATGGAAAGCGGACCTGACCCTACGGCTGCTGCCCCGAATGAGAAACGCCGGTTACGGACGCATTCTCTTCATCGAGAGTCAGTCTGTCAAGCAGCCGATCCCCGCCCTCGCCCTCAGCAACGCCATGCGGGCCGGCATCGTCGGTTTCGCAAAGTCGCTTTCGCTGGATGTGGCCGCCGGTGGGATCACCGTTAATGTGCTGGCTCCGGGTCCGCATGACACTCCCGCCATCGAAAGAGTGATCGCCTACCGCTCCGAAAAAACTGGCCAGTCGATCCAGGAAGCCAGAAAATCAATGGAAGCGGGCATTCCGGCAGGCCGGTTCGGAACCGCCGACGAACTGGCGGGACTTGCGCTGTGGCTTCTCTCCTCACAGTCCAGCTACGTCACGGGTCAGACCATCAGTCACGCCGGCGGCAATATCCAGGGTTTGTTCGGCTGATGGAGCACCCGCCGTACTTCATCACCCGAAAACTGCCGGACCCGCCAAACGTTGTATTCAAACAGACACCTGATCACAAAAATATAACCACCATGTCACCTATCTGGCACCAGCAAACATTTCAACTCAGGTCGCGCCCGCGCGGATTTCATCTCGTAACCGATGAAATCACCTCGCAGCTTGAAAAACTCTCCGAACTGCGAATCGGGCTGGCGCACATCCACATCCTGCACACCAGCGCCTCCCTGACCATCAATGAAAACGCCGACCCGACCGTCCGGGACGATTTTGAGATGCATTTTACCCGGACCGTTCCGGAAGATACTTCCATGTACCGGCACACCCTGGAGGGGCCGGACGATATGACGTCCCATATCAAAGCTTCACTGCTCGGCAGCTCTCTTGCCATACCGGTTTCCAATGGGCGCTTTGCACTGGGCACCTGGCAAGGCATTTACCTCTGTGAACACCGGAATCGCGGTGGGAGCCGCTCTGTTATCGTTACACTGAACGGAACCACTTGACCGGAGCCGTTTGATCGGAGCCTCTTGACCGGAGCCACTTGATCGGAGCCGCTTGATCGGAACCGCTTGACCCCTGCCGGGAACACCATCAACACCCGGCCGCACTTTTAGCATCCCCGGCCGGGTATTCCTTCGCTTTCCAACGCCATTTCCTGCGTTCTACCGCCCGGTTGCATTATCTGCATTCCACTGCCCGACTGATTTTTCTGAACCCTCACCAGTGACCGCATCGCTGCCCGGCTGCACTTTTTAGCATCCCCGGCAAAATTTCTCCGATGCATTTGTCCCGGAATTTATTTAGATTTAATCTTAATAAATCAAGCTTGCAACGTACTCAAAAAATAATTTCACATCAGCCTGGCAATGCAAAAAACTATTATTGATTTGAATCCGGAAGAATCGGCGGAGGTCATCTGCTTTCAGGGCTGCCAAACCCAGGGCAAGCGGCTTGAGGAGATGGGCATCCGTGAAGGAAAAATCATTTCCCGTGTCAGTTCCCAGTTCATCGGCGGACCGGTAATCGTCTCTGTTGATGGCCGGCAAACAGCAATGGGCAGAAAAATGGCTGCGAAAATCCTGGTAGAGCCTGTCGCAGTTTTTCAGTCAGCAGCTGCGCTTTAGCGCCAATCGAGGTTGATTCATGCGTATTCTGTTGATGGGCAATCCCAACGTTGGGAAAAGCGCCATTTTTTCACATCTGACCGGTACTCATGTCAGTGTTTCCAACTACTCGGGAACAACGGTGGAATACGCTTCCGGCACGCTGGCGCTCGAACAGGGTACTGCGGAGCTGATTGATACCCCCGGTACATTTTCCATGAATCCGGCCAACAAAGCCGAAGAGGCCGCGGTAGCCATGCTCGGTGATGCCGATGTGATCATCAACGTCACCGATGCCGGAAACCTGGAGCGCAACCTGTATTTAACACTGCAGCTCCTGCAAACCGGCAAGCCGGTAATGGTTGTTCTGAATATGTGGGATGAGGCGCGGAAGAAGCGGATCAAAACCGACACCGAAAAGCTGGAGAAGAGGCTGGGAGTTCCGGTAATACCCACCAGCGCCATCAGCGGAGAGGGTATCGCGATGCTGAAAAGCCGGCTGCCCGAGGCCCGTCCAGGAACCTCCTCCACACTGCCCGGCAAAGATTTATGGAAAACCTCCGAGCAAATCCTCCGGGATACGCAACAATCGCCACCGGAAAGCACATCGGCACGCATGAAACTGGACCACAGCACGGTACACCCGGTCTGGGGACCCGCCTGGGCTGCCCTGGTGATGCTGCTCAGCTTCCTGATCGTTGCCGTGGCCGGTGACGCCTTGCATGACCTCCTGGGTGACCTGTTCGAATTTCTCTGGCTGCCGGTTGCCACCCTTGGCTCGAATCTGCTGGGCGGCTCCGGAATAGTGCATAACATCATCATCGGGGAGCTCATCGACGGCAAAATCGACTTTGATGAGTCGTTCGGCCTCATCACCACCGGACTGTACATCCCGCTTGCCGTGGTATTGCCGTTTATTTTCAGCTTTTACGTTGTATTGAGCATTCTTGAAGATGTCGGATATCTGCCGCGTCTCGGAGTGGTGGTTGATAATCTCATGCAGCGAATGGGAATACAGGGAGCTTCCGTAGTTCCAATGATGCTTGGCATCGGCTGCAATGTGCCGGGCGTGATGGCGGGCCGCATGCTGGAAACCCGCAGGGAACGCCTGATCGTTGCCACGCTCATCGCAATTGTGGTGCCTTGCGTGGCGCAGCAGGCCATGGTAATCGGCCTTCTCGGAAAAGCCGGGGCAATCGGCCTCGTCATCGTATATGCTACTCTGTTCCTCCTCTGGATCCTCCTTGGGTGGATGATGAACCTGTTTCTGAAGGGCGAGCCCAACGAACTGCTCATTGACCTGCCGCCCTACCGACTACCCTACTGGCCCTCCCTGGTAAAAAAAAACTACATGAGAATGAGCGGATTCGTCCGTGGCGCGCTGCCTTATGTGCTGCTCGGAGTACTTGTGGTGAACCTGTTTTACACCCTGGGCCTGATCTCCTATATCAGTGACGCGTTCGCGCCGGTCATAACCGGCCTGTTCGGACTGCCCGGTGAAGCCGGTGCCGCACTCATCGTTGGTTTTCTGCGCAAGGATGTCGCCGTAGGCATGCTGGCGCCGCTCGGAATGGAGCTGCAGCAGCTGATCGTCGCCAGCGTCGTACTGATGGTCTATTTCCCCTGCGTGGCCACATTCGTGGTGCTTTTCAAGGAACTGGGCCTGCGTGACCTGCTGGTCCTCATCGGTATCATGGTCGTTATTGTATTGATTACCGGCGGCGGACTAAACCTGCTGCTGCACTACTCAGGAATCTGAATAAAACCGCATACAGAATGAAAACCGCAAACTTGCTGTTTGATACACCGACCGACGCAAAAGTCATCTTCCCAAACGCTAACAACATGGTACGAAAACTTCTCTCAACAAAAATACTTCTGCTGGCGGCCGTCCTGCTGGTTGTTCCCGCTCTGTTACCTGCTCAATCCCTCACCATCTATTCCGGCCGCAGCAAGGCTCTGGTCGAACCGTTGATTCAAAAATTTGAGCAAGAGCACGGAGTACGTGTGAATGTGCGCTATGGAGGCTCCACACAGCTCGCCGTGGCCCTGCTGGAAGAGGGTCGCCGGACCCCGGCCGACATTTTCTGGGCACAGGATGCGGGCGCTCTGGGCGCGGTTCACAGGGGTGAGATGTTTCAACAGCTCCCGGAGGAATTGCTCAACCTGTTGCCCGAACAGCTCCACAACTCCCGGGGCACCTGGTTGGCAACCAGCGGCCGCGCCAGAGTGATGGCCTATTCCAGCGCCAGGGTCGACACTGCCGCACTGCCCAATTCGGTGTTCGGCCTCACCGACGACAGATGGCAGAACCGGGTGGGATGGGCACCCAGCAACGGGTCGTTTCAGTCGTTCCTGACTTCCATGCGACTGCTGGAAGGGGATGAGACCACCCTGCAATGGCTTCGTGACATGAGGGATAACGGCGCTCAGAGCTACATCAACAACAGCGCCCTGCTGCAGGCCATCGCGGCCGGCGAAATCGACATCGCCCTCACCAACCACTACTACCTGTTCCGCTTTCGCGAAAGCAACCCGCGGTTTCCGGTGGATCAAACCTACTTCGCCCCCAACGACCCGGGGAATCTGGTGAATGTCGCAGGTATCGGGATATTGAACACCGCCAGCAACCGGGAGACCGCCCTGGCATTCATCCATTTTCTTTTGGAGGTAGAAAATCAGCAGTGGGTCACCGACGAGGTTTTTGAGTATCCGGTGCGGGAAGATATCAGTGCGGTTCCGGGGCAGACCACATTGCAGGACATCCGCGAGCTGAGTCCGGTTCTCGATCTGGATGAGCTGAGTGATCTCAACCAGACATTGAATCTGCTTCGCAGAGCCGGATTGTTGTAAAATCCGGGTGGATGAAGCCCTTGACCGGCAAACGAATCAAACTACAGTGTACATGTCGCTTCAGGATCAGGGCGGAAGAGGCTCCCGGGTTTCTCCGTCAATGCGTCGTTTGATTCGATTGCTTGTCCCGCAGAACCTTTCCTCAGCGGCATCTGTTTTTTATGGCGTTACAAACAAGATCAATCCCTATTTTATACCGCCTTCCGGTTTTGTTCCCGATGGTTATTCCACCGGACGAGCGTTATCACCGGTTCCGACAGCAGGAATGTCGCTGCCGGACTGCCGGGAACCCGACATCGTAACAAGCTCCTACAACATCCCTTGATTTCCAGATTCTCAGGCATTTTCAAAATCGATAACCTGCCCCGATGGTACTTCCTGGCACCTTCCGTACTGGTTGGTCTGTCGGTGTTGATACCACTCCTGTATCTGGTAGTACGAGCCCTGGATGCCGATCCGGAGCTGTCCATGGAGCTGGTGTTCCGGTATCGCAATCTCGAGCTGCTGTTCAACACGCTTCTGCTCGCGGTCTCGACACTGGTTGCGGGCACGCTCATAGCCCTGCCGCTTGCCTGGATTACCACACGCACCGACATAGCAGGCCGAAAACTTCTCACCCTGCTGGGAGTGCTGCCCCTGGCCATCCCCGGTTATGTGATGGCCTACGCCCTGCTTGGCTTTTCCGGCGCCAACGGGACGCTTGCCGTCCTGTTCGGCATCGAGCTGCCCCGGCTTAGCGGCTTCAGCGGAGCACTGGCGGCCATCAGCCTCTACACCTTCCCCTATCTTTACCTGAATTTCCGATCGGCACTCGCCGGGCTGGACCCATCCCTTGAAGAAGCCTCCCGATCACTGGGCTACCGTCCCTTTGAAGTGTTTCTTCGGGTCATTCTCCCCCAGCTTCGTCCCGCTTACTATGCGGGAACGCTGATCATCTTCCTCTATGTGCTCGGCGACTTCGGAGCGGTTTCGCTGATGCGCTTTGAAACCTTCAGCTACGCCATTTTCCTGCAATATGCCGGTTCGTACGACAGGGTTTATGCCGCCTGGCTGGCGCTGATGCTGCTGGCACTGACCTCAACGGCGCTTATTGTGGAATACCGTCTGCTTCGCGGCCTGTTTTTTCATCGCATCGGCACCGGAAGCGAGAAAAAATCGGGACTGGTGGCACTGGGGCACTGGAAATGGCCGGCTTATATTTTTGTGACGGTCCTGGTGCTGGCATCGATCGTGCTTCCCGTAAGCACCATCGCGTACTGGATGATTGAGGCCTTTGATCCCGGCCAGCTCACCGGCCTGCGCCGGGCACTGACCGGCTCTGCGATGGCTTCGGCTCCCGCCGCGCTGCTGGCTACCGCATTGGCGATCCCACTGGCATACAACGGTGTACGCCATCCTTCGCGCCTGACCCGCGGCCTCGAACGAATCGCCTATCTGGGCTACGCCACCCCGCCCCTGGCGTTCGCCCTCGCGCTTATTTTCTTCACCCTGAACGCCACGCCGGTACTCTATCAGACCCTTACCCTGCTGATTGTCGCCTATGCGCTTCACTTTCTGGCCGAAGCTATCGGACCGGTTCGCAGCTCCCTGTACCAGGCTTCTCCGCGACTTGAAGAGGCCGCCCGCTCTCTGGGTTACGGCCGCCTGAAGGCGTTCTTTTTCGCCACATTCCCGGTAATGCGCAACGGTCTGGTCGTATCCGCCGCATTCGTATTCATGTCGGCAATGAAAGAACTGCCGATAACGTTTCTCCTGGCACCGGTCGGTTTCGAGACACTGGCCGTGAATGTCTGGAGTTACACGGCCGAAGCCATGTTTGCGCAAGCCGCTCCCTATGCTCTTGTTATTTTATTATTTTCTGCTCTTTTTGTTGGACTGCTGTTCACCCGGGAATGGACAGCCCGCCGATAGCCGTTACTAAAGTCACCTATATCCGAATACCCGAACCGGTACCATTTCATCCATGAACACACTGCTCCAGACAAGCGGACTCACCAAGGCCTTTACCGCGCAGGAAAACGTGGTCAACGATGTCTCTTTTTCGGCGAATCGTCACGAGATCTTTGCGCTTCTTGGTCCGAGCGGATGCGGTAAAACCACAACACTTCGCATGATTGCCGGTTTCGAACGTCCGGATCGCGGAGAGGTGATACTGAACAACCGCACCCTTGTCGGCGGATCCACTTTCGTGGAACCGGAAGAGCGGGGGATCGGATTCGTTTTTCAGGATTACGCGCTCTTTCCTCACCTTCCTGTAATAAGGAATGTGATGTTCGGACTCAAGAACGTGCCCCGCAAACACCGTGAAGAGCGGGCGCTGGAGATACTATGCATGATGGGCCTGCGCGAATTCCGCGACAGGAGTCCCTTTGAGCTATCCGGAGGCCAGCAGCAACGGGTGGCACTGGCCCGGGCCATTGCTCCGACACCCGAACTGATACTGCTGGATGAACCTTTTTCCAATCTGGACGCCGTTCTGCGGCAATCCACGCGCGATGAAGTTCGCGCATTGCTCAAGAAAGCCGGAATGAGTGCGCTGCTGGTGACCCATGACCAGGAAGAGGCGCTCTCTTTCGCCGATCGAATCGCCGTAATGAACGAAGGCCGGATCGAACAGATCGGTACCCCGGAAGAGGTCTATTACCGGCCGCGTACCCGTTTCGTGGCCCAGTTTCTGGGAACGACCAATCTTATCAGCGCGGATGCCATCGGAGCCACGGCGCTCACCGAGTTCGGCAGGGTCAACCTCGATCAGCCGGCCAGCGGAAGAGTGACCCTCTCCATACGCCCGGAACACCTAACCATCGAAAAGCCGGATCGCAATCGCGACAACCACCTGGGCGAAGTGATCACAAAAGACTTCAAGGGTCACGATATCACCTACCGGGTGCGCATCAAGGCGCGAGAATGCCTGGTTCACACCGACAACCGGGTCAATTTCCATCCCGGCGACCGGGTCCATGTCAGGCCGCTGGAAACGGCGGTGGTTCTTGAAGAGCCGATCGACCCGGAACCGTTTATGGATCGATCAAAACCGCAGCGTAGTCATCGATCTTCCGCTCATACTCCTCCTGAAGCAGCGGGGAAGATATCATAAAGTCGGCAGATGAGCGGTTATTGGCCACCGGGATATTATAGACCACTGCAAGTCTGAGCAGCGCCTTCACATCAACATCGTGAGGCTGGGCCGACATGGGATCCCAGAAAAAAATCATCAGGTCGATTTCTCCGTCGGAAATCCTTGAACCCACCTGCTGGTCACCTCCCAGCGGACCGCTTTTGAACAGATGCACATCCAGCCCCAACTCTTTGGATATGATGCCGCCGGTGGTACCGGTCCCGAACAACTGGTGCCGGCCCAGCAGCTTCTTGTTCCAGCGGGCCCATTCCAGCATCTGGGCCTTTCGGTTATCGTGGGCAATCAGCACAATACGCTTGCGCTTCGCCATCATAATGCTGCTCTGAAGCCGGGGCTTCACATTCGGTGTATCCGGTGTACTTTTCTCAGTGCCCATTATCAACTCCCTTGCGGTTATGTCGTATCGATTTCATGGTGATAACCGGCACAATATATCCCTCTTTCTCAATCCGATCCAGTTATCAATGAAAACGGATAACCAACCGGCTGTTCGGTGAACGACGATGTGAACTGAATCTATCCGGTTATCATTGAAAAACGGATAACTGCAGGGCTAGAATCGAAGCCGCATGTGTCTTTATGGCGCAGATTTTCGCCGGCCTGGTCCGGTTACAGGTTACATGGACTGCTTCCGGTGCGTGTGCCTCTTGCCTAAAAATCGTCCAGATCGTCATCATCAAACGGGATGATGTTCTCCGGCTTCCCGTTTTTTGATTTGCCGTTGCCGGAATGGGCATATTCGGAATGACCGTTGCCGGAATGCGAACGTTTGTGCCCTGATTTTGCGGTATGGCCGTTGCCGTTACCGTTGCCATTGGTGACCCCGGCACCGGCAGGAATAGCGCCGCGACGCAAAGCCGTGCTGCTTCTTCCGTTACCGTTGCCCTGGAATTTTGATATGGCGGGCCCGCGATCGCGAGTGGTCGAGGCCTTATTCTCATCCTGGCTGCGACCGACAAGTACCAGCAGGTCCGTGATCATATGGTTCAGCTCCTGAGCCTGGGAAGAGAGCTCCTGGGCCGTGCTGGCCGACTCTTCCGAACTGGACGCGTTTTGCTGGACCACCTTGTCCATTTCATTCATCACCATGTTCAGTTCGCTGATTCCCGTGGCTTGTTCTTTGGAGGCCGCCGAAATTTCCACCACCAGCGTGCTCACATCCGAAATACTGTTCTTGATCTTGTCCAGGTTTTCCGAAACCTCGGTGGCTACTTTCGTGCCGCTTTCGGTACTGCTCTGTGATTTTTGGATCAGATCCGAGGTGGTTCTTGCCGCTTCGGCGCTGCGTTGCGCCAGGCTGCGCACCTCCTCGGCTACCACGGCAAATCCTTTCCCGGCTTCTCCCGCCCTGGCCGCCTCAACGGCCGCGTTCAACGCCAGCAGATTGGTCTGGAAAGCGATATCATCGATGGTTTTGATAATTTTTGAGGTTTCATCGGAAGAGCTGTGGATTTCCTGCATCGCCTGGTTCATCCTCTGCATTGCATCCACTCCGCTGGCTATGAGCGGATCCACATTGCGGACGGCGCGCTCGGCAAGGCTCGCATTTTCCGCCGTCTGATTGGTCTGTGAAGACATCTCCTCCAGTGATGAAGTCGTCTCTTCGATTCCCGCGGCCTGCTCATTGGCGCGTTCGGACAGCTCCTGGCTGGATCCCGACAGCTCATTCGAGGAAGCGTTCACCTGATCGGCCCCGCTTCTCAACCCGTCTATAATCCGATTCAACACCTGGTTGATGCCGTTGCTGAAATACCACGCTCCCGCCGCTCCTACTGAAATAACTACAATCATTATGAGCGTGAGAAATCCGACCAGGCTCCTTCTGGCACTGGCGGCTTCGGTCATCGGTATTCCTGCAAACAGCACACCGATCACTTCATTTCGCTCACCAACCACCGGTTTGTAGATGGTCAGGTAGCGCTCGCCGAGTATGTGCGCCCGTCCGATGAATGTGGACCGCTGCATAACTGCAGCATGCGCTTCACCTGACGGATCCAGCCGGGTTCCGACTGCGCGCTGCCCGTTTTCGCGGATACTGGTTGCGATTCTTGTAAAATTTTCTCCGTCACGCTCAAATACCGTGGCATCCATGTTCAGCATCCGGGATATATCATCGATGACATCATTTCTGCCGGCTACCCGATTGCCTTCCTGATCAACCAGGCGTCCCTCCGCCTGGGCAAGCCGGCCAAATCGCAACTGAAGCTGTGATTCCATGGCCTGTGCTTTGGCCTCCAGGGTATAGGTAACCATATTGGTGGCACTTCGCCCTCCCACATATCCCGCCACAATGATATAAATGGCACCGGTGAATACCAGCAAACCCATAGTCATGACCAGCATACGGGTCTTGATAGTCCACGTGTCCGTCTTGTTCCAACTCGTTTTTGTTTTCATAGCAACTTTGTAATAAGTGTTTTGGCATACCGGGTTGGATATCAAAGGGGAGACCTTGCCGTATGCAACTTTGCCTCTAACCGCCCGCTTTACAAACCGATCCAATGGAACACCCGGCCGATACGCCCCCTGACAATACTACTGTTATCGCACGTGAGGCTGCAATCTTAAGCGGTACACTATTACAAATAACTATGAAACCCGCCTACACAAAATCCCCGCTTTCAATAAGCGCGGCATGCAGGCGCTTGACGGCCACCTCGCCGCTGCCCTCATCCACCAGAAAACAGAAATTGTGCTTGCTGGCACCCTGTCCGATCATCCTCACATTCATATCCGAAAGTGCCTTGAACACTACGCGGGCCAGTCCGGCGGTGTGATTGATGTTGTTTCCGATGACCGAAACCAGCTCAAAACTCTTCTCGATATTCAGCTGGCCCAGCTTCTCGAGATCACCCAGCATCTTGCGATCGTCCAGGGTGGCGTCGTCAACGGTCATGGCCACACTGATTTCACTGGTGGTGATACTGTCGACACTGACCTTGTGATCGTTGAAAACCTTGAATACCCGGTAAAGGAACCCATAGGTATTGAGCATGTCGGGGGTGGTGATTGTCAAAAGGCTTTGTTTCCGGCGTATCGTGAGCGCGCGAATGAGAGGCGCCTGCCCCACATTGCGGTAGATCCACGTACCGCCTTCGTCGGGGTTGATGCTGCTCCCCACATAGACGGGAATGTCGCGCCAAATGGCGGGGATCAGGGTGGACGGATGGAGAATCTTGGCGCCGAAGGTAGCCATCTCGGCTGCTTCCTGAAAACTAAGCTCACTGATGGGTTTTGCATTGGGTGCGATACGCGGATCGGTGGTCGCCACTCCCCCCACATCGGTCCATATTTCCAATACGTCTGCATTCAGAGCCCAGGCGAAAATCGCTGCGCTGTAGTCGCTTCCTCCGCGTCCGAGCGTCGTTCGGATACCCGATTCGGTGCTTCCGATAAAGCCTTGCGTAACGATCGTCGGCCGCTCATCACCGGCAATAAGCGGTTCGAGGTGGGCGCCGGCAAGTGGTTCAATCGCGCTGAAGTCGGGAGTCGCCCGTGAAAACCTGTTATCGGTACGCAGGATGGTAGCCGCGTCAAAATAGCCGGCAGTGACACCAATAGAGCTCAGGCACTCCGTAAACAGTCGGCTCGACATCCGCTCACCGATGCCGAAAAGCGAATCCTGCAGTTCGAGAATTTTCTCACGATCCGGGTTATCGCCCGACTCCTCATCGGAATAGGGTTTCCTGGATGGGTCGGATCCCGAACCCGGAAGCATCTCCCCGGCCGCCCGGCTTTTGCTGACCAGCAGCTCCAGCAACGTTCCCAGTTCCTCGTACAAGGCTTCCAGATCTTTTCGGGCTTCGTTTGAAATCTTCAGGTCGGCGGCTATGGCATTGTGTTTCTCAACAATCTGATCAATGATCGGGCGAATGACAGAAAAATCGCCCCCGCCAGATTTTTCGGCGGCTTCCACCAGCAGGTTGGTGGTTCCGTATGTAGCTGAGACCACAACCACGGAACTGTTTTGTTTGGCTACGATGGCGGCACTTCGGTGCATGGCTTCGGCATCGGCCATGGAGCTGCCCCCGAACTTGGAAACGATCCTTTTGGATGAACTCATGGATTTTCAACTTGTGGATTTGCCTGGAAAAGAAAAAAGCGGGACACCATATCGAAAATGATGCCCCGCTTTTCGCGGAGAGAGTGGGATTCGAACCCACGGAGCCCCGTGAAGGGCTCAACACCTTAGCAGGGTGCCGCTTTCGACCACTCAGCCATCTCTCCGTTGTTCCAGAACTATTCTGCGAAATGACTTTTTGGAGTGGGTAAAGATACGGCATTCACAACCGGATTTCAATGCCTTCGGGAAAGATATTCTGCCCGCTGTAACCGCCGGGGAGAAACTTCCATAGCCGCTTGAGCCACTACCGGTTCATCTCTTTCGAGGTGGGTAAACGAACAGCGAAGTATGCTTCTAAGTCTATGGCTGTGCCGCCAGATTCAACTCCTCCGAGACGCGTAACCAGGCCCGGCATGGTGCGGCAAGCCGCCACCCTTACAAATCCTCAAAGTTGCCTGTCGGTTCACCTCAGGTTATTCGACAGTTTTCCAGCCTGTTGTTCAGACTGACGATTGTCACTTTTGTTTTCAGCTGAATCCGTCGACCGGTCCGTGTATCGGTCATCGGAGACCACAGCCTCCAGATTGCCGATTCTGCGTTCCAGCAACGCTACTTTTTCCTGCAACACTTCCGTGGCCCTGTGCCCGGATTCAGCGCGTTCTATCGTTTTTGCCTTGGTGCGGGATTGGACTATTTCCACAATCCCCCACACAATTACGGCAATGGTCACAAACATCCAGAGATTGAAATCCATTGGTCAATTATTACCGTTAGTCATATGGCCGTAAGGTATTGCCCCACTCCGGGGACGGCCGCGATTTTCTCTATTACTGGCGTATAATCCACTTTTTTTTCGTATTCAGCAATTGTTCACTTAATCAATCAAATTCGGTCTTGCAAATGGCTGATCCTGTTCCAGTTGCTTTCACATGCCAACGCTTTCATACGTCATCGGCCAACAAAAGGTTTCTCGCATCCGGTTTTCCCCGGATGCTCCGCCGCAACGAACCCGTTCACTCTCTTCCTGGCACCCTGCCCCTCATACTCAGAAGCCATGCCGGAAGAAATAGGCCATTAGTCCGGCGCTGTTCTTCACCCCGGCCTTGTGGAGGATGTTCTTCCGATGGGTATTGACCGTCTGAATGGAAATAAACAGTTTTTTTGCGATCGCTTCACTGCTCAACCCTTCACCCATAAGTGCGACAATCTCTCTCTCCCTCCTGGTGAAATGGGCTCCGGATGGGATCGGGCCATTAGAAAAATTGAAGTTCGGGATACCGGGCCCGGTCATATAAGCCCGGACCTCATCGGATCCGTGAAGCAAACTCACATCGGTAAAAATTCCAAAAGACGAAACAATGGCATGGTTGGCGTCGTGGGTCAGCATCCCCGTCTGCAACTGAACACGAATGTACCGCCCGTCCTGTCTCCGCAGCCGGTAGACGATATGAAAAACATGTTTCAGGGGCTCGAGACGGATATTACCGCAAAAAACACTCAGAAACCGGATCGTAAGCGCCTTGACCGCTTCAAGGTCATCAGGATGCGTAATATCATAGAAAAAAGAGAGGTCATCCACTTCATCGACATCATATCCCAGCATCTCTGAAATACCGTCCGAGATATATGGTATCCGGCATTCATCATAATTCACCGCAAACACAAACTGATTACCGACCGGAAAGAAGCTTTTTATCCGTTCCTCCGTTTCCTTCCGTTCCATTTCCGGATCACCCACGGAAAAACGGTGCTGTTTGATGCCATCAATACTGTCATATAACCAATCCATAAAAAATACCCATAAATAGGGATGTCATGTAACTTAATAAATAACAATACTTGTGCGCAAGGTGCGGCATTTATTCAACATAGACACTCAAATGCTGTATCACATCAAGGTTGGCAGCTTTTCCGAACTGATTCATGTCACTGCTGCTGGTTTTTCATCCCAAAAAAAGCCATCAGATAACGATACTTAAAAAAGTCAGGTTATGAAAGAAAACTATCTTAATAAATACAGGTGTGTTCTGTTCACAGCGACAATCCTGTTTACAGGCATCATACTTAGCGCAGACAGTTCCCATGCAGTGGATAGAAAGTTTGCCGTTGGTGTGCATGCGGGTACGGCCGGAATCGGCCTGGATGCCTCCGGTACAGTTATCCGGAATCTGAATGCCAGGGTGAATGTATCCATGTTCTCCTACTCAACAAACGGCACGTATGAGGACGATGAGCCCAATCTCGACTATTCCGTCGATGGAAGTACGGCTTCCGGCTCTCTGGTATTCGACTACTTTCCTACAGGCCGAATTTTCAAGCTGTCTGCCGGTCTGTACTATATGGATTTTTCTGTGGATGGATTCGCCACCCCGAATGAGGCCTACGAATTGAACAACAAGGTCTTTCAGCCTGAAAGAATGGGCAGCCTCGCGGCCAAGGTCGATTACGGTTCCAAAATCATGCCCTATGCCGGACTCGGTTTCGGCAATCCGCTGTCCCCCGGCAGCCGCCTGACTTTCAATTTTGACCTGGGGGTCCTCTACGCGGGCTCTCCCCGTTTTCGTATGGAAGGAGAAGGGCTGATCTCAGCAACTGCCCGGCAGGACCGCAATATTCAAAACGGTCTGAGTGCTTTCAATTTCTATCCAATCCTGAGAACCGGGTTCACCTACCGGATCAATTGAACACCACCCCCGATCTATGCCCCCATCTGAACACCTCATTCATCCATCCTGACCAATTGCACATATATGAAACGTTCTACAAAAAAAACTTTTTTTACCGCCGTATTGGCTGCAATGTTTTTAGTTTCCTGCGATCTGAGCGATCTGAATGATGCCTTCGACGATTTTGGAGTCATCGTTCAGCTCGATGCGATCGAAACCACCAACTCCATCCTTCTTCTGGACAGCTCCACCGGCCAACTTATCACCGAGGAGCTGGAAATCCAGTTCACCGGACCCAATGCCGATGACGTGATCGACATGTACAGTGATCCTGTCAGCAGCGCGAGAGTAAGGAGCGGCATCCTCAACCTGAACCTATCCAATGACCTGAGTCCGACCGATGACGATCCGGCCGTTGTCACCCTGGTGCTTCGCAACCCGAACTATCTCACAACTACCCGTACGGTGACCATTAATGAAACCGGCTTCGGCTCCAATGTAATTCGGGTCATGAGAAGGGATGCCGAGGTTTCCGGAGTATATTCAGCCGTTGACAACTCTGGTGTTTCGGATGCCCAGGGTTCTGTAAGCACACCTATCGGTGTGCAAAGTTCGGATAATCCGGATGAAGCATATGCTGCCAGATTTTCTGTATCCGAAGGCACCGTGATTGCGGATGCATCCGGCAATCCGCTTACCGGGCAGATCAGCACCGAGCTGACCTATTTCAGTCCGGATGATCCGGATGCGCTTAATGCTCTTCCGATAGATAATCTCACTTTGAACGGGGATATTCTGGTTAGTGCCGGGCTTGTTACTTTATCAATGCGAGACCAGAACAACCGGGAAGCGGCCACGTTGTCCGGAGATGATGGAGGTGCACTTTTAGAGTTAACGATTGACGATAATTTCGAACATCCTGGATCTGGAGAACCCCTTAGGGCTGGTGATGAACTGATCATTGCAGTGCTCAATGAGCAGAACGAGATAGCCGGATATGAAACCATTACTATCGGTGAGGCTGCCGGCAAACAAAAGGCTAACAAGCAGCCCGGATATGAATCCGCGGGGTTGCCAATCTCGGTCCCTCGGATCATATTCAGTGGGTTCAGTGGTCCAACAGGCATTACTCCTTTAGGCAATATGCTTATAGTTGTTACCGCTGCATCTATTCCCACCACTATGCAAGTCGGCATAAACCGAAATGGTAATACCGGCAGCATTTTGGTGAACCTGCGCCGTACCGGATTTAATCGCGATGTCACGATACCGGCAGGTAATTCAAGTCATACCGTACCACGAATACCTTGCGGGACGTATACGTATACGGCCGAACTTCCCGGAGGCACTGTAATCGGGACGTTCAATCCGTGCGACAACAGCTCGATCAACATCACGCTCCCGCCCCCGCCCGCGAACCTTATCGATGCCAATGTAAACGTGACCTTGCAGTGCCGAAACGCAGGTGACAAGCTCCGGGTCACCGACATACCCGGCTCCAGTGTCTCCTTCCGGAAAGCCGACGGTAGCGGCTCATGGAGAACGACCCGTCCCACATGGAATTTTGATGAAGACAATAACGAGCTGATCGGCGGATCCGCACTGGTCGCAGGTGTAGAGAGTGGTGAAGATTACACTTTCAGCATCAATTATGATGACGATCAGTACACAAGTACCATAAACATGTCAGGAATCTCAGTGGAGCATACTGAAATCATCGACGATGACGTGTGCAACTAACAGAGAACCGTTGTTCAGGCTCAGGCATTGGGAAACCGGAAGGAGTAGTTTTGCAGTTTTGCGCTCCAAAAGCGGGAAAAATCCCGCATTCGGTGTTCGGTTTTTGAAGCAAGTCATGTGCAGGCAACAAGCGGCGTGGTTGGCGTCGGATCGGTAACGGCCGCACATTCAGTGGTATGACAGGCCCGGATACTCCATCCGGGTCTGTTTTACCGTTAATGCAATCCCAATCCGGAAAGGTGCCTACCCGTTCTCTTCTCCGGCTTCTTCATCAATCACGTAAATTTGAGCCAGGTTTCGGCCTTCCTGGGCGTAATCCATCCCATAACCCAGAACAAAAAGAGTGGGAATCTGAAACCCGACATACTCCACATCCACATAGTGGCGGGTCGCGTCGGGTTTGTGCAGGAGGGTCATCACCTTGACCGATGCCGGATTCTTCTCAAGGATGCGATCCACCATATACTTCATGGAGAGTCCGGTATCCACAATATCCTCAATCAAGACGATATGGCGGCCTTCGACATCGGCATCCAGATCTTTTCTCTCGGTGACATGGCCCGATGAAACTTTTTCATCGCCGTAGCTGCTCAGCTTGAAAAAGTCGACCTCGCAGGGAACACTTACATGCCTCATCAAATCGGCAAGAAAAATAAATGCGCCGTTCAGAATTCCGATAAAAATCGGCTTCTTATCCTTGTAATCCCTGTTGATTTCTTCGCCCAGTTCGGCAATCCGTTTGTCTATTTGCTCCTTGCTGATAAAAAGTCGAAATAGCGATCCGTTGCAGACAACGGTTTCCGGTTCATAAAAACTCATGAAGGATGATCCTGTTTTTGGATTAAGAGGACATGTTCTCCCTCAGTGTGACACCGGGCGTGCTCTGCTATGGTACCCACTTCACCACTTTTCAGGGATTGTGGGAATATAACGGCATGAACTGTTTCATCAAAAGAAACCAGGACCAAAGTTTCGTTTTTTTGGGTGGATGGGATCTTGCGATTGACAAGATGGTCGGAGATCAACTGACTGCCGTTCATTCCAAGCGGCTGCAGCCGGTCACCTGCCCTCCATCGCCGCAGAATGAGTGTTTCCGGAAGTGAATCCAGCCGCAACTGCAGCCTGAAGGCATGGTGATCCGGACGATAGCGGCCGGCGGATATAACACATCCGCAGATAGTGAGCGGCTGTTGGACAAGCTCCCGCGAACGCAGTTCATATCCGGCATTCTCCTTTTGAACGGCCTCTTGAGCGGATTCGGAACCGGAAGCAGTGGAAGTCTCCGCATCCGTCCTGCGACCGGCTCGTTGAAGTGTGCTGCCCTCGGCTGTACCGGAAAATCGGCCGGCAGCTTCATCCGCCTTGGGGACTATCACTTCCGGTTCCACTAGAACAAAGCAGTCCCTGTCGCGGATAATGTGCAGCCGTTCTGTGACAGAAATTCGGGCCCCGGTCTGAATCTGTCCCAGGTCGGACAGACGGTCTACCAGGCCATGGCTCCACCCTGTGAAGCCGGCAGCTTCCCGGACCCAGTGACGCGCAACCGGCAGACGAAGCGGTTCCGGCAGGGCAAACCATTGCTTACGATTCAGGCGCATGGATCTGTAGTGCGCACTCCCGGAATCTGCCCCTCCGCCGGCGTTCCCGCCGCAAACCACACCGGACAGGAGGTAATCCAGCATTTCCCGGTGCAGCGATCCGAATCCGGCAATACGTTCCAGATTGGACCTCCACCCTGGAAAATGGTTTTCCAGCTCGGGGAACACACGATTCCGCAGCAGATTGCGGGCATAATCCGAAGTCAGGTTGGTGCGATCAATTCGATAGGGAACGCGGTGATGCTCCGCATAGGCCAACAGATCGCTCCTCGAAAACCCAAGCAGCGGTCGAAGCCAGGGGGGATCATATCCACGCATCCCGGCCCAGTGTTCCGGAGCGGACCCCCGAAGAATCTTTTGAAAAACGGTCTCCATCTGATCGTCGCTGTGGTGGGCCATGGCAACCGCAGCGGCAGAATGCCGTTTCATCACATCAAGAAAAAAAGTCCGTCTGACCCTGCGGGCATAATCCTGAAAATTTCCGGCCGGTGCCTCGCATTGCTTAGACTCCTCCACCTGATATTCTTCGGACTTGTGAGCTTCCGCCGTTATCCGTTCGCCGATGTCGTGAACCCGCACATCCTTAATCTCCAGAGGGACGTTCCATTGGCGGCAACTTTCCGCAACCAGGTGCTGGTCGCTATCCGACTCGGCGCCTCGCTTTCCGTAATTGACATGGGCTGCAACCAGTGATCGACCGTATGACCGGGCCAGCACATGAAGCAGAGCCATGGAATCGGGTCCACCGCTCACACCCACAACCAGCTTCTCTTCGCCTGCAAAGCCGATGCGTTCGAGAAACTCATGAACATGTTGAGAAATATGGGCTTCGATATGCATTACACGAGATTACTCTGCTGAAGAACCGGTTTCAAAACGCACCTGCTGATGGGTGTAGGTTTTGACATCATCATTGGCCGTAAGCACAAGCAGGTATCCGAATTCATTGATGCCAAGCACCTTGACCGGAGTCTGCTCACGAACGCCATCCACATGGACGGATACCCACTGACCATATCCCCGAATATTCCGGTTTATGGCTCGCAGAAGATCACGATCGCCGTCCAGTGCCGCTGACAGATACGGTTCCAGACGGTTGAAAAATGCAGCCAGCAGCAGAGACCTGTCAATTGTCCCGCCTCCCGCCTGAAGCCTGAGCGATGTCGCCTTGCTGTTCAGTTCTCCAGAAAAAGTCGTTCGATTGACATTAATGCCGAGTCCCATTGCCACCCGATCCAGATTCCGTCCGTTAAACCGGCACTCTGTCAACATGCCGGCGACTTTCTTTCCGGTAATCAGGAGGTCATTCGGCCATTTGATTTCGGCCTTGCAGCCGGTCACACTCTCGCAGGTTTTACTCAATACCAGCATCGCGGTGAGTGTAACCAACTGAATGGGAATATTGGACCGGGGTTTCAGGACCAGGGTAAAGGCGAGGTCCTGCCCGTCGGAATGGTCCCAGGTTCGGCCGAACTGGCCTTTTCCGGCAGTCTGATGTTCAGTCAGGCAGACGAGACCGTCGGTCAGGCGATAACCGGCCAGATCCTGGACATACCGGTTGGTCGATTCCAGGCTTCGGAAATACCAAAATCTTCGGCCAAGCCTGCCTGTCTGCAGCCATTTAATATAGGAGGAGATATCAAACAATGCCGTCGCGTGCTTTGTGTCAACACCTCCATTATACAAAAAAGGCCTCAATAATGAGGCCTTTGTCGTACTGCTTTTGCCGGATTTTCGGTTACCGTCAGTTTCCAATAACCAGCAGGGAGTCTTCGGTTCCGTAAGGATTGGACGCGTATCCGTCTGCCGAGTCGTCATTGGCCCAACGCTCACCGTCCAGCAGATAGCGGAATCGGTACTCGGTGCCCGGAGTCAGTCTCAGGGTTGTTTCCCATGAGCCGTTTTTGGCTTCAAGCTTGTTGGCTTCGGTGTCCCATTCGTTAAAATCTCCAACTACCGAAACCTCTTTGCCTGCCCAGTCTTCCGGAACCCGGAACGTGACTTTGCATATCGTTCTTTTTGGGGTGAATTTTTTCTCAATCATGTCTCTACCGTTGTTTTGGGTGTATTATGAATGCAAAAGATACCAACTAACAGACATACTTTCCAATACCGGTGTTAAAAATATTTACTTGAAATATTCTAATAATTAATTATTTAATGCAAATACGATTAGTTGTATTAATAATTTAGCTTTTTTACCGTTTTTGCTCATTTATAGCGTCTGACCCCGAACTGCAGTTAAATAGATTTGTTCTTATATGCTCTATTTTATAGAGTTTTATTATAAACGTTTTTTACTGGTTAGTAACTGAGTTTTTTCGGTCAGAATCAGGATCCCGGCCGGGTTCGTTCTTTCTTGAGTTTTTGCTGGTAGCTTTTCTTCCAATCCGCCTTAAGCTGCCGGGATTGCTCCAACGTGGACGCGTTCTGCATGGCCTTCGCCAGCTCCTTCATCTCATCCATTGAATGCAATCGAACGGCCTGCTTAACCGAAGGAATCAGCCGTGGAGTCATACTCAGCTCATTCACACCAAGTCCGATAAGCACAAGCGCAGCAAACGGATCCGAAGAAAGCTCACCGCATACAGCCACTGGCTTGTCGTGTTTAGTTCCGGCTTCCACGCTCATGGCAATGAAGGTAAGCACCGCCGGATGAAGCGGCTGGTAAAGCGAGGAAATAAGGTTGTTTCCACGGTCAACAGCAAGCGTATACTGGGTCAGGTCGTTGGTACCGATGCTCAGAAAATCGGCGTGTTGGGCGAACAGATCGGCAAGCAGCGCCACACTCGGAACCTCCACCATCACCCCGAGCTGTATGTGATTGTCGACAGGCACTCCCTTCTTCTGCACCCGCTCCTGGGTTTCGTCCAGAACGTGTTTCACTTCGAGAAACTCATCCAGTGTCGAAATCATGGGCACAAGAATACGCGTCCGACCCGGATACTGTCCGGCCACCCGGCAGATAGCCTCCAGCTGACTCCGCAGCAGCTCTTTGCGATCCAGCAGAATACGAATTCCACGCCAACCCAGAAAAGGATTGGCCTCCCTGGTCTTGATATCAAGAACCTTGTCTCCACCCACATCCAGCAGGCGAATGGTAACCGGCGACGAGCCGCTGCCCGAATAGGCGGTCTGGCAAAACTCTTCCTGCCGCTTCCGGTCCATGGTAACGGGTCCTGCGTTCATCAGCAGTGTGTCGGTGCGAAGCAGTCCGATTCCTTCGGCCCGGTACTTCTCGATATTCAGCACCTCATCTTCGAAATCGATATTGGCCTGCAGGGTCACTTTATGTCCACATAGGGTTTCCGCCGGCTTGTCGACAACGTGCCGAAGCTGCTTTTCCTCCTCCTTGTGACGCTTGATCGCCCGGATGTAGAGGCCGGCCGTCTCCTCATCCGGCCTCAGGATGGCATTTTTGTTATATCCATCGAGAATAACCGTGTCGCCGTCCCGGATCTGTCGGGTTGCCGTTTTCGTATCAATGAGCATGGGGATGCCCATGGCGTTGGCGATAATCGAGGCATGCGATGTGAGTCCGCCTGCATTGCAGATAATCCCTTTCACTCCGTTCCGGGCGAAGGTCACCACTTCCAGCGGCGTCACTTCCGCCGTTACCATCACCGTATCCTTTCCGAAGCTGGCGATAACGGCAAGCTGCTGAATATTGCGCACCAGCCGGTCGCGGACATCCCGCAAATCCGAGAGGCGTGAAACCAGAAACGATTTGTCAGATGACTTGATCAGGTCGATGTATTGCTGAAAAGAGTCATAGACCGCTTTTTCGGCCCTCATATTCTGGTTATCTATCAGACCGTTGACAGAAGTGATCAGGTCGGGATCCTGTAAAATCTGAAGTTGCGCATTGAGGATGTCCCTGGTCTGCTGATCCTCCCGCGAATCCGCAAAATCCGTGAGGCGTTTCACCTCGACCGAAACGCTCTGTCTGGCCTGTTCAAACTTGCGAATTTCTTCGGGCTTCTGATCCTCCTCAATCGGCTCGGCGTCAATATTAATATTCCCCTTGGAATAGAGCCTGGCAACTCCCATCACCAGACCCGAAACTGCCGTAAGCCCGTTTATTTTTTCGTTGGATTCATAAGATCGTTGATCTTCCATAGCGTCCGCTTTGCGGTTCACGGTTTCTATTCTTCAACCTTGAAGCCATTGTTAAACAAGGTAACCATCGCCTCCATCGCCTGCTCTTCATCGGGGCCGTCCATCTCCAGTTCCAGTTCGGCACCCTGCTCTGCCGCGAGTGTCAGTAACCCCAAAATACTTTTGCCGTTAATACGATATCCATACATATGTATGTGAAAATCCGACTTGAACCGGGTAATTTCCTGAACTATGACCGATGCCGGACGTGCGTGTATACCCGCCGGATTTTTCACCGTTACCGTTTTTTTTATCATTTATTACATTCTGCCTTGCCGTGTTATTGTTTCTGCATCCCCGGGGATGCGCTCAAAGTTACACTTTGCCTGCACTTTTTGTAACTTCGAATTCTGTAATCAATAAACAAAAAAAAAATTATCAATATGTCTGTTTCTCTGGATGATGTTAAATATATGGCAAATCTTGCCCGACTTCAGCTTTCAGATTCTGAAGCCCGTTCCCTGTTGAAGGACATGAACGATATTCTGGGGTATATGGATCACCTGGGCAAAATCGACTCCTCCGATGTTCCCCCGCTGGAACACGTCACAGACGAAAAAACCGGCTTCCGGCCCGACCGGGCTCTGCCGCCCCTGGATCACGAACTGGCACTCAAAAATGCACCCGATGCCGACACGGACCACTTTCGTGTACCCAAGGTGATCGATTGAGAATTGTTCGCACGAAGCCGAGAGGCTTGTCCGCTGCTGACGGTGCAGCCATCTGACCCACCTGTTCGGTGCCTTAAAGGTGGTGCCCGTTGGATGCAAGCTGCCGCATCGGCGCCTTCAGCCATCAACCCTTCTCCCTGTTTCCAATTCACGCAGATCCCTCCAACCCACCTCAGCCTCAAATGACCCAGAAAAGTCGCGAGCCAAAGCCGGATAAAAAAGCCTCCCGCCGATCACGCAGAAATCTGAAACCTGCCGAAAGCATCCACGATTACTGGGAATCGCTCCCCCTGAAATACCGGCACCTGATTGTGCTGCTGTTTCTGTTCATCGCACCCTCGTTCCTGTTCAGCGAAGTCTATTTCGGCGGCCGGCAGTTCGTCGCCCACGATATCGAACAGTTCCGCGCCACGGCCCAGTCCGTTATCGAGTACCGCGAGGAAACCGGCGAAAACGCCCTTTGGGCCACCAATATCTTCAGCGGAATGCCCTCCTACACCGTCATCGGCACCAAGGCGGTCTATCACATCGACACCCTGCTCAGACGGACCTTCAACTCCCTGTTCATCCCCGTTTTCCCGTTTATGATCTGTGCCGGAGGGGTCTATTTCTTTTTCTGGCTGATGGGGTACCGGCCGCTGCCCTCGGCACTCGCCGCCCTGGCGATTACGCTGACAACCTACATCCCCATCATTGTGGGGGCAGGCCACAACTCCAAACTGATCGCCTATTCCTTTATTCCATGGGTGATGGCCGGTTACTGGATGCTGTCACGAAGTGACCGAAAACTGGCCGGGCTCTTCCTCTTTGCCATCGCGCTCAATTTCACGCTGCGTGCGGAACATGTCCAGGTGCTGTACTATTTCCTGTTTGTCCTGCTCATCTGGTTTGTATACGACGGATTCACTGCATGGAAAGAGCAGGTCTGGCCGGCCTGGCTTCGTCGCGCTTCCCTGATGGTACTCGGAGGCCTGCTCGCCCTGGCCGCCAACATCCAGCCGTACTGGAGCCTGTACGAGTATTCCGCGCACAGCATCCGGGGCGGTTCGGAGATGCGAAGCGAGATGGCTGGCCGTGACGGTCTCGATGTCGACTATGCTTTCGCCTGGTCGCAGGGCCGGGGCGAGTTGCTTACCCTCATCATACCGGCAAGTTACGGAGGATCCTCGGCGGAAGGCACGTACTGGGGACCAAAATCGTTTACCAGCGGTCCGCATTACCTCGGCGCCATCGTCTTTCTGATGTTTCTGGTTGGACTGATGAGAGCTCCCGGACGACTCAAATATGTTTTTCTGGGCTCCGGAGGCCTCGCGCTGCTTTTCTCTCTCGGCGAGAACCTGTACCGCTTTAACTATCTGGCGTTTCAATACCTGCCCTTTTTCGACAAATTTCGCACCCCGGAAATGTGGCTGATTGTGACGGTCTTCAGCTTTGCCGTCATAGCCGCCATGGGCATGAAATGGTTTCACGACTCCTGGAAAGACGGCTCTCTTACCCTCAAACAGCTCTATCTGCCCGCAGGGACGGCCCTGGTCATCGCACTCTTCTTTACCGCTTTTTCCGGAACCATCCTCAATTTCGAAAAACCGGGCGAGCACCGCCAGCTGGCACAGCAGGTCGCCTCACAGCAAAATGTCTCCCCGGACGATCCCCAGGTCCGCCAGTTTGTCAACCGCTACATCGACCAGGAAATCAAGCCCGAACGCCGGGAGATGGCGGCCTCCGACAGCCGGCGCCTGCTGCTGTACCTCGTGCTGGCATCCGGGCTGCTTGCCGCCACCGCGCGTTTCAACCTGCCGGCCAACTATGCGCTTGCAGGTCTCGTACTACTCACAGCCGTTGACCTGGTGCAGGTCGGCGGCCGATATGCCGACAAAAGCGGCCTCGTCCCTTCCGACATGTCGGCCTATGACGTAATCAACAACAAGGTGCGTTCCGTGGACCGGTTCATTGAGGAGAACAAGCAAGTGGATCAGGCCTGGCCGTGGCGGACACTCCCGCTCTCCGACAATCCGTTCAACAACGCCGTACCGGCGGCTTTTGTCTATCCCTCCATCGGCGGCTATTCGGGGGCGAAACTGAGCATTTATCAGGATGTGCTGGACCACGCCCTGTATACTGGTCAGGCCGGACTGAACACCGAGCTGCTCAACATGCTCAACACCCGCTTCCTGATCTTCTCCAACCCCATCTCCCTGCCGGGCTGGGAGGTCGCATACGAAGGACGTGAGGGGGTGGTCATGGAGAACCGGAACGCCCTGCCCAAAGCCTGGTTCGTCGATGAGCTGCTCACCGAAGACCGGCCGGAGGATGTGATGGCGCAACTCAATCGCTTTGACGCCTCCTCTACTGCCATACTTCTGGCCGATGGCCGCTCCGGCGCGGATGCCGTCCCCGACATCACCCCTATCGATAACCGAAGCGCCGAGGTAACCGAATACGGTCCGCGGCAGATCCGGCTGCACGTCGAAACCGATGCCCCGTCGTTTCTGGTGATGAGCGAGATCTACTACCCGGCCGGGTGGTATGCAACGCTGAACGATGAGCCTGTCACAATTCGTCGCACCAACTACATCCTGCGCGGATTTGAAATCCCGCCGGGGCAGCATGAGCTTGAGCTTCGCTTCGAGCCCCGCTCCCACATCCTGGGAAGCCGCCTCTCCTGGGTCTTCAACATCGCTATTCTGCTGATCGGTGTCGCCGCACTCGGCCTTTGGTACCGGAAATCATGACCCCGGCCAAGGACATATCACCACCTACCCATCCACAAAAACAGGAGACGTCCCCCGACGTACTGATTATCACATACTACTGGCCGCCCAGCGGGGGAGCAGGTGTTCAGCGTTTTTTGAAATTCGTGAAATACTTCCGGGAATTCGGCGTCAACCCGATCGTCCTCACCTGCGCCAACCCGACCTATCCGATCACGGATCACACTTTGGCCGACGATATTCCGGAGGATGTTGCGGTCTTCCGGGCCCGGTCGATTGAGCCTTTCCGGATCTACAGCCTGTTCACCGGCACCACACCGGAGAAAGCGGCCAATCCATCCACCGTACTCGGCTCCGGCAAACTCGGACCGGCCTCCAGGCTGGTACGCTGGATCCGGGCCAATGTGTTCGTTCCCGATGCCCGGCTCGGATGGCTTCCCTTCGCCAAGCGCCGGGCGCTCCGGCTTGTAAAAGAATACGACATCACTACTGTCATCACCACGGGGCCGCCCCACTCCACCCATTTTGCAGGAAAATGGCTTCGCCGGAAGGCCGGGGTTCGCTGGATCGCCGATTTCCGGGATCCATGGACCGACATTCACTATAACCGGATGCTGCCAAGAACCGCCTGGATCCGAAGCCGGGACGAACGGCTGGAACGCTCCGTCTTAAACAGCGCGGATGAAGTAACCGTGACCGCTCCAGGCACTGCCCGCTATTTTCAGCAGAAAGTGAGCCGTACCTATCACACCATCACCAATGGTTTTGATCCCGATGACTTTGCGGACGCTCCCGCTGAAAAAGGTGCACCCCGGCCTGTCCGCCAGGACTCCGCCGCATCCGCCGCATCCGCCGCGTCCGCCGCGTCCGCCGCGTCCGATAAACAGACCGTCGCGGATCCGTTTGTGATACGGCATGTCGGCACCATATCGGAATCATCCGTTCCTTCCCGCCTGCTGGAGGCGCTCGCACAACTGCCCGCAACCCCATACCGGATGGAATTTATCGGACCGGTACATGCCGAGCTTGAAAGGCAGATCGCCGATCTCGGGCTGGATGACCGGGTCGCCATCCTCCCTCATGTTCCGCACAGGGAAGCCACGGCACTGATGCAGCACGCCGACCTGAATGTGGTAGTGGTGCAGCGATCGGATGACAGCCGGATTCTGATTCCCGGAAAACTGTACGATTATCTCGCGGCAGGCAAACCCGTCCTGGCCATCGGTCCGGTGGACGGCGATACCGCCTCGATCATCCGGGATTGCCGGATCGGGAAAACCTTCGATTATGACGATGCGGACGGGCCCGGGCAATGGATCCGCACACTGCAGCAGGAAAAACAAAACCCGGGAAGGAACCCTTCGTTTAGCCCGGATGAGCATGCCATCGCACGGTACTCACGAAAGGAGCTCACCCGCGCGCTTTGCAACATCATCCATCCACCAAAAAACGTCCAATCATAACCGGCCAAACCCGAATCAAACATCATCACCCGCCTGTGACACTCACTGAAATTTCGTGTAGTTCATCGGCAATTTGTTATGACTTATTCTGTACCCGCCATTGTATTTCCCGTTCTTTTTCTGATCGGCAGCTCTGCAGCCACGTTCGCGTCCGATACGATACCTCCGAACGGGCCGAATCACCCCGAAAAAAATCGGCAGACCGAATCCCCACCGCTTTTCCTCAATGAGATCATGGCCTCCAACGGTTCTTCCATTGAGGATGAAGACGGCGACAGCTCCGACTGGATCGAACTGTACTACGACGGGGAGGAACCTCTCTCCCTGCACTATGTCGGCCTCACCGACGACCCCTCCAAACGATTTCAGTGGATGTTCCCGGACACCGTCATCCACCCGGGAGAATACCTGCTTGTTTGGGCTTCCGGCAAGGACCGTGCGACTCCGGGCGAACCCCTGCACACCAATTTCAGAATCGCGCAGGATGGGGAGGATATCATGCTTTCCCACCCGGTCGAAGGGTTGCTGGATCATTTCGAGGCTCGGAGAATCCCGACCGATATTTCGGCCGGCAGAGTGCCCGACGGCTACGGGGACTGGTTCTTTTTCAATCTGCCCACCCCCGGACGCAGCAACGAAACCCCTGCCTTCGAAGGCATCACCGAACCCGCACTCTTCTCCCACGAAGCCGGATTCTACACAGAAGATTTTCAGCTGGAGGTGGTCCCCAGGGACACAAACAGCACTATCCATTTTACACTGGACGGCTCCCGCCCAACCAGCAACTCACCGGTTTTTGACGGTCCGCTGACCGTCCACGACCGATCCGGCGAAGCCAATGTTTTTTCCACCATTCGCACCAGTGCCAGAACGTTCGACTGGCGGCAATGGCACGAGCCCGACGGTCCCGTTGCCAAGGCTACCATAATCAGAACCGTCACCCTCAGGGAAAACCACCTGCCGGTTTATGACAAGCGAACCTACTTTGTGATGAGTGAGGGCGCGGACCGTTATGAGGTGCCGGTAATCTCCATCACCACCGACAGCCTGAATCTGTTCGACTACCGTACGGGCATCTACATCCCGGGCATTCACCGCTCGGGGGGCGGTACGGGCAATGAGTTTCAGCGCGGAAGCGCATGGGAGCGCGAAGCGACTATGGAGTACTTCGATGAAACCGGGGAGCGTGTCCTTCACCAGGATATCGGAATCCGGATACACGGCGGCTTTTCCCGCGAACTGGCCCAGAAAAGCCTCCGGCTCTATGCGCGTAACGAATATGGCGACAACCGTTTCCGTCATCGCTTCTTCCCCGACCTGGAAGACAGCGTCTTCAACCGGCTGATTCTTCGCAATGCGGGCAATACCTGGGGCGAGGATATGTTCATGGACGCCGCGGCCCAGTCGCTGGTCAGGCACTTCAACATGGATACCCAGGCATACCAGCCGGCCGTGCTTTTCCTGAACGGGGAATACTGGGGAATACACAACATCCGCGAACGCTACGACAAACACTACCTGGAGCGGGTTTACGGGATCGATCCGGAGAATATCGATCTGCTGACAAGAGACTGGCAGGTCAAGGAAGGTGACTCGCTCCACTATGTTCAGATGCTGGATTTTGTGCGATCCGCCGATTTGGGTGATGACGAGGCGATGGCGAAGCTCTCGACCATGATCGACCTGGATAACCTGCTCGATTATTACAGTGCACAGATCTATTTCGGAAACAATGACTGGCCCCACAACAACATCGACTTCTGGAGGTCACGCGTGGCCTATGACCCCGATGCGGATCCCGGGCACGACGGACGCTGGCGCTGGCTGATGTTCGACGTGGACCGTTCGCTGGGGCATGCTACCGGTCCGGAGTTCGACATGATCGCCTGGATGATGCAGCCCGTCATCCGGGAGGAAACCTGGCCCACCGAGCTTTTTTTGAATCTGATGGAGAACGAGCAGTTCGTCGGAGATTTCATCAACCGGATTGCGGATCATCTCAATACCGCATTCCGCTGCGAACGTGTGGAGCAGGTCATAGACAGTCTGAAATCCCCCGTAGCCGGCCTCATCGGCGAACATATCCATCGATGGAGCCTTCCCGAGAGTGTCCATGCATGGGAAGGATACGTCCAGGAGATGTATCGTTACGCCTGCCAACGTCCCGCCTACCTCCGGGATCACCTCAGGGAACATTTCGATATTCCGGATATGCACGTGCTGCGCCTGGAGAATTTGGATAGCGGTCATGGCCATATCATCGTAAACAGCATTCCGGTTGCCGGCGATATCCCGGGAATTGCCGATGATCCGGAGGAATGGGCCGGTATCTATTTTGACGGCATCCCCATAGAGGTTGCCGCGAGCCCCCGGGACGGGATGCTGTTTGAGGGATGGGTGATCAACGGCGAGTTATCCCCGGTCACCGACACCCTCATCACCCTTCTCCCGGAAGAGGATCTGCACATTGAGGCGCTGTTTTCGGAACCGACTTCCGCCGACCCCGGCCCGCAGCCCAATCAGATCGCACTGCACCAAAACTATCCGAACCCGTTCAACCCTTCCACGACAATCTCTTACGAGCTTTCGGAAAGCAGCGAAGTCCAGCTTGAGGTGTACGACATTCTCGGGCAAAGGGTGGCGCTGCTGACCGACGAAATACGCAGCGCAGGGACGCATTCCGTCAACTGGGACGCCTCCGGCCTTGCCAGCGGTGTTTACATCATGCAGCTCACCGTTTCGGGAGTAGAAGGCGCCGCTGAAGAACAGCACACCGGAAAAATGACGCTGGTCAGATAACCGCAACCTGCAGATAACCCGCCTGCCCCATGAAGGTTCATATCATTCTTGACGATTCGGCCCGATGGAACCACGAAACAGGTCAACAGCCGCAAAGCCGGGTCTGGTGCCGGTCGGAAGGCGGGCGCGATTCCGGCCTGACCGGAAAAGTCCGTCGGATTGCGGATGATGACGAGGCAGCGGACCTGTGCAATGGGCTGAAGGGACGATTTGCCTGGATCCGGGAGATGCAGGATATCCAGCATCCGGGCGCAAAGGCACAAGTGCGCATTGCCGTCGACTTTCATCGTTCCATTCCCCTTTTCTACGCTATCAACGGCCGGGATGTCTACATTGGCGATCAGCCCGACCTCATCCGCCGAAGCCTTCCGGGTTCGGAACCTGACCGTGGGACGGCATCGGAATATCTGGTCCTTGGGTACCTGACCGGATCGGACACCTTGTTCCGGGGGATCAAACAGGTGGAAGCCGGATCCATCGTGACCATAACAGACGGGGATGATGGGCCGGCAGCCGAAACCACCGGCTATTTCACATACCGACACCATTACCGGAATGCGGACCGGAACACCTTGCTCAAGGATCTCGATGATGTGGCTTTACAAACGATGCAGCGGTCCATTGACCATGCGGACGGCAGGCCGGTCATTCTCCCCCTCAGCGGCGGCCATGATTCCCGCCTGATCGCCCTTCTGCTTCACCGGCTCAACTACCGGGATGTCATCTGCTATTCCTATGGCAAGCAGGGGAGTCCGGAAATGAAGCTGAGCCGGGAGATTGCGGAGGCCCTGGGTTACCGGTGGATCGGCGTACCCTATACCCGGAAAAAATGGCGTGACTGGTTCAACCGGCCGGAACGCAAGAGATATTACAAGAAAGCGGCGCGGCCGGCCGGTATCCCGAATATCCAGGAATGGGTTGCCGTCGGTGAGCTGAGATCCGGCGGCACCGTACCCGACGACAGCCTGTTCATGTCGGGCCACTTTGGCGACGCCCTGGTCGGGGGCAAGGGGATCTACGACACCTACACCTATCGGGAACACCCTGAAACCCATCCGGATACGATTCTTCGCCACATCTTCCACTACCATTACTATCTCTGGGACTGGTCCGCTTACCGGGATGTTCTGGAGCCTTTTTTCCGGGATCGTATCCTCCGGTTGCTGCAGCCGATCGATGCCTATCCCGACAGCCCCAGCGCATGCGAAGCCTGGAATATCCGTGAACGGCAATCCAAGTTCATTATCAACAGCGGGCGTATCTACGATTTTTTCGGCTACGATTGGCTGATGCCCTACTGTGACCCGGACTACATGCGGTTCTGGCTGGAAATCCCGCTTGCCTTCCGACACGACAAAAACCTCTATACCAGCTACATCGACCGGCTTTCGCCCTTCAACACTCCCACCCACAACCCGGGCAAGGCGATCATCGCCGTGAGGGAGACTATCCGGAAAACCCCTCTTTTCCGGCCGTCGCGAGCCCTGTACAACAAATGGGCCGCCCGAAGGCGCCGTAAAAAAGAGTACGAAACCCATCCGATGGCCTGGTACGGAATGATGAGGGAAACCGATTTCAGAAAACTGTACACCGGCAGTGAAAACATCAATTCGTTTCAGTCACTGGAATTGCTGCGCACGATATTTGAAAACGGTTATCTTTCTGTGGATGACATCCTGCACCAAAGCTATAAAGCCCTTGCCAGGAGTCCTTTGAAGCAACCGGACGGTGAACGGCCGTCCGACGATTCCCGAATACCTTCATGAAATACCTCATTATCACACCGGCCTTCAATGAAGCCGGCAACATCGCCGGATTCATCCGGTCGGTTGCGGCTCAGACCCGCAAGCCGGTGGAGCTGGTTATCGTTAATGACAACTCGACGGACGACACCCTCGCCGTTGCCGAAGAAGCGGCCGGCGGGCACTCCTGGATCCGCGTGGTCAACCGCCGGTCGCGGCCGGAACATATCACCGGATCGAAAGTGGCCGAAGCTTTCCTCTACGGAATAGCGCAAATAACAGATCCTTTGCCTGATGTGATAGTGAAGCTGGACGCCGACCTGGTGCTGCCCCCCCATTATTTCGAAACTGTCCTGCGACAGTTTGAACAAAACCCCAAAACCGGCATTTGCGGCGGGGTCTGTGCCATCCGTAAGGGAGAGCTTCTCAAGCCGGAAATCCTGACCGACCGCTTTCATGTGCGGGGAGCGCTTAAGGCGTATCGAAGAGAATGTTACGAACAGATCGGCGGCATTCGTCCGGTGTACGGCTGGGATACCCTTGACGAGCTGCTGGCGGCCTGCCATGGTTGGGATACGGTGGTACTGCCCGATCTCTGTGTGGAGCACCGGGCGCCCACCGGTAACCGGACCCGCTCCCTGAAGCTCCATATGATGACCGGCGAGCTGTTCTACCGGCTCGGTTACGGACCGGTTATTTCGCTGCTCGCCTCGGCCAAGCGCTGCACCATGCACCCCTTCGGCATTTCAGCACTTATCAGCTGGATTGGTTACCTTTGGGCTTCACTCGGCAGGCCTTCCCGGTATGTTGACCGCTCACAGGCAAAATGTATCCGCCGGCTTCGGTACCGCCGCATTCTGAAAAAAATCACCGGTTCCACCCCAACGCACGGAAGCACGTAACCATACAATGGGCATCATCCTGCGACAAAGTTTCACCAACACCATCTACTCCTTCATTGGAGCCGCGATCGGTTTTGTCAATGTCATATGGCTGTTTCCCTTTGTGCTGGAAGCCGGGCAGTTCGGTCTCACGCGCATCCTCGTCTCCATCAGCATCATCGGCACCCAGGTGGCCAGCCTGGGGATGGGAAATATCACTTTGCGGTTTTTCCCGCAATTCCGCGACCAGGGCAGGCAGCACCACGGGTTCCTGCTGGTTGCCGTTACCGTGCCGCTGATCGGGTTTCTGCTGCTGTCGCTGGCCGGTTGGCTGTTTCAGTCGCCGATAATCCGGTTCTATGCCGACGACAGCGCCCTGTTCGGCGACTACTATTTTCTGCTCTTCCCGCTGCTTTTTTTCATGCTCTACTTTCACATCCTGGAGAGCTACATCCGCTCCCTGTACGACACGGTGGTGGCCACTTTTTTCCAGGACGTGCTGCTCCGTCTGCTTCAAACAGCGGCAGTACTCTTCTACTTCTTCAATCTGGTCAGTTTCGGGACCTTTATGTGGCTCTTTGTGCTAACCTACGCTCTTCAGGCGCTGTTGCTGCTCCTTTATACCGGCCTGCAAAGGCAGCTTTACCTCAAGCCCGATCTCCGGGCGTTCACCCGGGAGCGCATACGCAGCATGGGCAGCTATGGTGCCTATGCACTGCTGGGAAGTGTCGCCGCCATGGCTCTTGGTAACATCGACATGATAATGGTCGGCGGCATGACCACCCTGGCCGAGACCGCTGTCTATGCCGTGAGCTTCTATCTTGCCACACTTATAAAAATCCCTTCGCGGAACCTGCTCAAGATCTCGCAGCCCGTCATCGCAGAAGCGCATTACAATAACGACCTGGATACCATCTCGCAGATTTACAGAAAAAGCTCGATCAATCAGCTGCTGGTGGGCGGTACCCTCTTCCTCCTGATCTGGGCGAACATTGACCACATCTTCCGTTTTCTCCCGGACGAGTACCATGCCGGCATCCCCGTGTTCCTGTTTATCGGCCTGTCGAAAATGATAGATATGACCTCCGGGTTCAATGCCGCCATTATCCGAACCTCAAAATGGTACCGGTTCGATCTCTATGCGACCGTGCTTCTGGTGCTGCTAACCGTCATCACCAACCTGATTTTCATCCCGCTGTACGGAATCACCGGGGCGGCAATGGCAACCGTGCTTTCGGTATTTATTCATAACGCGACCTGCTTTCTGTACATACGATACCGCTTCGGCATTCAGCCCTTCAGCCGGAAAACCGCCGGTGCGCTTCTCCTGCTGCTTCTGGCCCTGGCAGCGGCTACCCTGCTGCCCGCTGCCGGGTTCTGGGTACTTGACTTCGCTATTCGCACACTCGTCACAACAGCGTTCATCCTGTTTGGAATCGTGCTGTTCCGTCTCTCTTCCGATCTTGAAGAGCTCATTCGTGCCGTCCATGCCCGAATTTTCAAAAAATAGCATTTGAGAAACCTGCCGCAGAAAGCATAACCGGAAGAAATCGGAGGCAAGATGGAAAACAGCCGGGATACTCTTATCTTTCCTGCCGGTTCCCCGGACGGGGTTTTGCGATCGTATTCACAATTTTCAGCTATCCATGAGCAAACAAACCTTCAGCACGCACCACGGAATGGCGGATCTGCTGCCCGGAGAAATCGAGCAGTGGCAGGCGCTTGAATCCATTATCAGGGAGACGGCCCGGCGATTTCACTTCCAGGAGATCCGTACACCGGTACTGGAGCAGACCGAACTGATTGCCAGGGGAGTGGGCCAGCTCACCGACATCGTCAGCAAGGAGATGTTCGCCTTCGACCGCGGTGAGGACCGGTACGTGCTTCGGCCGGAAGGGACTGCTCCGGTTGCCAGGGCCTATGTACAGCATCACCTCTCCCAGCGCGGCGGACCGCAGCGTCTGTTCTACATCGGACCCTTCTTCCGTGCCGAGCGTCCACAGAAAGGGCGTCAGCGCCAATTTCATCAATTCGGAGCCGAACTCATCGGTGCTTCCGGCGCCATCGCCGACGCGGAAGTTATCGCCTTCATGATGGCCATATACCGGCAGATCGGCATCCGAAATATCACCCTGAAACTGAATACCGTCGGTGACCCCGCCTCCCGCGATGCCTACCGCAAAGCGCTCGGCGACTACTTCCATCCGCTCCGCGACAAACTCAGTGACATTTCTGTGAAGCGGCTTGAGACCAACCCGATGCGCATCCTCGACTCCAAAGAGCCGGAAGACCAGCCGCTGAAAGCTGATGCGCCGAAAATCATCGATTATCTGAGCGAATCGTCACGGGCGCATTACGAGGCGGTCTGCGGCCATCTGAATCGCCTGGCCATTCCCTTTGAGCATGATCCGTTTCTGGTTCGCGGACTCGATTACTATACCGAAACCGCATTTGAACTGATCAGCCCCGACCTCGGTTCCCAGGACGCGCTCGGCGGCGGCGGACGCTATGATCTGCTGATTGAAGAGATCGGCGGACTTCCCACACCTTCCGTCGGTTTTGCCTGTGGAATTGAGCGTCTGATGATCGCCTGCGAGGCTTTGGATATCCGGCTCGGTGAACCAGCCATACCCGATCTCTATTTTGTGACCCGCGGGGAGGCCGCCGCACAATGGGCGTTGGAACAGATGCCGGCATTGCGTGAGAAAGGGATCGTTTGTACTATGGATTATTCCGGCCGCTCGCTGAAGGCGCAGATGAAAGACGCCAACCGCCAGCAGGCCCGGTTCGCCCTGATTGTCGGAGAGCAGGAGCTGGCGGATAACCGTTTCACCCTCCGCCATATGGCCGAAAGTACGGAACAAGCCGTTTCTCCCGAAAGTCTGGCCGATCACCTGATCTCCTGAATAATGCACGATCCGGCAGGCCACCTGCAATGCATTCAATGAGCTTCTGCTCTGAACCCAAGTACCAAGCACCCGGACCACATGAGAACCAAACTGATCCTCATTGCCGTTCTGCTCGCCGGCATGGTTGTTCTGGCCAACTGGCTGACCGGGCGTTATCTCGCATCCATCGTTGATGGCCATCTGCAGCATCTCGCTGATGCCAATGAACAGGCAGCGCTGGATTACGGATCACTGCGCATCAACCCGGCTCTCGGCTCTCTTACACTCCATAACCTCGCTTTCCGGAACGAACATGGCCTGCTTCAATCGGAAAAGATACGGGGATCGCTGCCCTATGCCGACATCTGGAGGGCGCTGCGACATGGTGGCTCCTCCCCGGAAGAGCAGATCCGTTCATTCCAGCTCAATATTGAGAACCTGTCATACCGTTCTGCCGGGTCGAATGAGGCTGGACGTGATACCACAGGCGAAACGGCAGGCAGCACAAATACAAGCGCGGCTCTTAAGATTGAAACCACTCCACTCACTGTGGATTTCGCAAGCATCGTCTACAACGGCCACCTGGAAGAGTTGTTCACCCTGTTTGCCACCAACACCCCTCCCCGATGGAACCACAGGATTACACTGAACTTCCGGCGAATTGACTCCGATGGCACCCTGCCTGCGGAAGCCCTGTTTCTGTCCGCGTTGTCCGGGTACCACCTGCCGCAGGAAATAGACCGCTTCGGTCTGCAGATCCGATATCTGGCCGGTGAACGTTCCGCGAATATCACCAATTTCCGGATTGCGGCACCGAAATTTTCTTTCCATGGCGTCGGTGACTTCAGCTACACAGACAATGGCTGGCCGGACGCACCCGCTTCTTTCAGTACACGCTACGAACTTAGCGCAGTGACCCAAGATCTTGCCCGTATTCCTCTCTCGGAAACTCTTGGCGGTTTTTCCATGGACTCGCTCTCCATCAGCAGCTCTGTTACCGTGGATGACGGCGACGCTGTAACCGGGCGACATCCGCTTGTATTGCCGGGAGAGACCTCTTTCCGGATGTCCGGCCTGTACTGGTATCCTTCGGAAGTGCTCACCGACCGGTACGGCATGCTTCTGGGGATGGTCGGTATCACAGATCAACGGCTGCCCGTGCGCGCGCTCTCGGCAGATTATCGCAACTACAGGGATACCCTGTTCGTGGATGAGGCGATGCTGATGACCGACCCGTTTGACGCGCTCTTGCAAGCGATCGTGGCCACCCCCGACGACGGCCGGCCGGATGTTACCCTGGGATCGGTCACCTTTGTGCGTACCAGTGCTGCGTTTAATGATTTCATTGACGGCATCGAAGGGCTGTTCCTAATTGAGCTTCCCCGACGTGACGGCCGCCTCCACCTGGAGTTTTCCGGAGATCCCCGCGCGCCTGATTTCGACCTGGAGCTGCCGGGCTGATAAACTCAGAACAGCATCGATATGCCCTGTTCAGATACGACATTGCCGGGCACGGATCCGCCGGGCTCCCATCTGCCCTTGCCCCTGCTCGAAAGATGGCACTCTGATCCACCACAAGACATAATTCTTCCCATCTGATCTTGCCCTTGCCACTGCCCCGGATTCCGGACACTGTTGGACTCCTTCCGGGTCTGCTGTTCAGCGAAACCTTGTCGACTCCGGTATGGGATTCCGGACACGGTCGGATTCATTTCGGGACTGTTTCAAACGCTTCAATCCACCGGAATACTCTTTTTTTTCACTTTGCCGGTGCTCACTCCGTGCGATTCAAGGAAAGAGACAAGTCCCTCATCACCCATATAACGTTTCAGGATATTCGGATCGGTTTTGGTCAGGTCAACCAGAATCAGCCCGTCCAGCACATCGCTGAACTCAGGATCCACATTAAAACCGAGCAACTTCCCGCCCAGTTTCAGGTACTGCTTGAGCAGAATCGGCACCCCCTTGTTATCGTCCTCGAACTCCGAAACCAGTTCGGAGACATCCTCCAGGCTTCGGATCATGGTCCGGTTTTTGGTATCCAGCCCTTTCATCCGCCGGCCCCGGTATGGTGTCTTTGGCCGTACCTTTCTGGCCATATCCGGCAGATAATTGTGCAGCTTCAGAAACGTGACCATCAGGTGCCGAGACATGGAGTGATATTCGCTGCTGATGCTTACCGGTCCGAACAGCACTTTGTACTTGGGATATTTCACAACATAATGGCCGATACCCTTCCAAAGCAGCATCAGCGGGGCGAAACTGCGCTGGTATTCCGGCCGGATGAACGAACGCCCCATCTCCAGCGCCGGACTGATCTGGTCAAACAGCGAGCTCTTTATGTTGAACAGTGTTGTGGTATAGAGCCCTTTCTTGCCGAACCGTTTGATGATGTTGTCGGTCCGTCCGATCCGGTAGGCTCCGACCAGTTCGCGCTTCTCCTTGTTCCAAACGAACAGGTGCACGTAATACTCATCGAATCCGTCCAGGTCAATCGCCTTGCCGGTCCCTTCGTGGGTTCCGCGGAACGTCACCTCCCGCAACCGGCCGATTTCACGCACAATATTCGGAATCTGCTTTTTAACCGCGTGGAAAACCTGAAACTCGCCGCTATCCAGCAGGCGCTGGGACGGTGCCAGGGCTCGAATTTCATCCTCAAGGTGTTCCACCGGAACAGGATCAATAATAGGTTCTACTTTCGACTCCGTTACCCGGACAGGTTCGGGAGTCTCGTCCTCCGTTTCACGTCCGCTGCGATTCTGCAGCATGGAGGTTCTTTGCCGCAGATAGTGGGTCATTTCCACATCACTCTCAAACGATTTGAGTTTGTTGTAGCTGATGACCTTCCCGATGCAAATGTCGATGTCGCGGTCTTTCTTGTTCACGAATTCGGTGGGCAGCATGGCGGTGCGAAGGCGCGGGTGGATGAGGCCCAGCATTTGAAACAGCGGTCCGTTTCTGCCGTCAAAAAAGACCGGCAATACCGGCGCTTCCGTTTTCCGGATGATACCTGCGATGGATTTACTCCACTGTGGTTCAACAATTTTTCGCTTGCTCATGGAGAAGTGCGCCACTTCACCGGCGGGAAAAACCCCCAGTACGTGATCGTCACGCAGCCACTGCATGGACTCCTTCATCGATTTGAGATTGGCCCTGGCGGCATCCCTTCCACCGAACGGATCCACAAAAAAGAACACTTCCCGCAATTCGGGAATACGTTCCAGAATGTAGTTGGCCATAATTTTGGAATCGCTGCGAACAGAGCGCAGCAGTGAGGCCAGAATCACCCCTTCAATTCCGCCGAACGGATGATTGGCCACAACGACAACTTTGCCCTCCTTCGGAATACGCTCCATATCCCTCGGTGAGACATGGTAGTTGACATTCATGCGTTCCAGAAGTCTGTCATAGAACGGCAGATTCGTGTCATATTCCAGGGCATCGTAGTAAATCCTGTTCAGTCCGCCGAAAGCGAGCATCGCTTCGAGCGGCTTTCGGGCAACCTTGAACAGACTGTTGCGCACCGGACCTTCGATTTCAAAATCAAGGTTGAAAATATTACTTTCGTTATCTTTAGTACCCATATATTTAAATAATTACATCACTATCATATCGCAGTGGAATATGCTTTTGTTTGAACATTGCGTTCATCGACCCCGATGGCGCGAAATATCGGGTGAAGACCGGTGACATCCATAACCGAAAATACGCGTTTTCACGGGAGTTGCAACACGGCACCTTAAGCCATAATTTTTACGTAACATTTGAGAACCTGGCTTCGGGCCCACTAAAACCCCGCATAACGCGTAATATACCAATCACCGAATTTTCAATCCATCCATGTCTGACACTGCATCCGATCATCAGACCAGGACTCGGAAAAAGTCCAAAACCGATCAAGACGAACCGCCGTTGTACAAGGTGTTGTTGATTAACGATGATTATACAACGTTTGATTTCGTCGTTAGCGTACTTACTGGAATATTTGGCAAATCGGTGCCTGAAGCAGTTCAGATCACCAATGACGTGCACCGTAAAGGATCCGGCCTCTGCGGTGTCTATACAAGAGACATCGCGGAAACCAAGGTCGACCTGGTGGCCCGAAGCAGCAAAAAGGCGGGATTTCCCCTTCGTTGCACGATGGAGCAAGCGTGAGTTTTTTTCAACCTCTATTTAACACAGTACAATGATCAGCAAAGCCCTGGACCAGGTTCTTAAAAATTCGTACCTGATAGCCAGACACATGCAGCACGAGATGGTCAGTCTGGAACATTTGTTGCACAGTTTAGCCGAAGATCCGGACGGTGCGCGCATCCTCCGCAACTCCGGAACGGATCTGAATCAGCTGAATGACGATCTGGAACAGTTTTATTCATCCATGCCGCAGCGCAGCAACCCTGACCAGGATCCCATCCACACTCTGGGTTTTCGGCGAACCCTCCAGCGCGCGCTTATGCACAGCCGGGCCGCCGAGCAGGAAGAGACCGATGTGGGCGATTTGCTGATCTCTCTGTTTGCCGAGGAGGAGAGCCATGCCCGTTACTTTTTGGAGAAACAGGATGTCAGCCGCCTCGATATTCTGAACTATGTATCCCACCGCATCTCCAAGCCCGGTTTTGAAGATCCCGATGACCTTGATGGCCACGATGATGACAATCCGTTTTCCGGTGAGGATCAGGATGCCCTGGATGCCGACAGTGAGGCGCAGGAAAACGAAGAGGGACTGAGACGGGAGACCGAAAGGAAGTCCGGCCGAAGTTCCGGCAAAACCGATCCGCTCTCCCTCTATACCGAAGAATGGACCGCCCGTGCGAGCGAGGGGAAATTTGACAAGGTAATCGGCCGGGATATGGAGATCGGCCGAAGTATCGAAATTCTCTGCCGACGTCAAAAAAACAACCCGATCTATGTCGGGGATCCCGGCGTGGGAAAAACGGCCATCACCCAGGGCCTGGCTCAGAAAATTGTGGCGGATGAAGTTCCCGAACGAATACGCGGCTTCAAAATTTACGCACTCGACCTCGGGGCGCTCCTGGCCGGCACCAAGTTCCGGGGCGATTTCGAGGCACGGCTCAAGGGAGTGCTCAAGGCGCTTCAGAACAGGAACGATGTAATTCTGTTTATTGATGAAATCCACAACATCATCGGGGCCGGCGCGGCGGGCTCAAGCACTCTGGACGCGTCCAATATGCTTAAACCCCTGCTGGCCGACGGACGCATCCGCTGTATCGGAGCCACCACTTTCGAGGAGTATAAAAACCACTTTGAAAAGGACCGGGCCCTCTCCCGTCGGTTTCAGAAGATCGAAATCGAAGAACCGGATGTGGACACTACCATTGACATCCTGAAGGGCTTGAAGGGGGTTTATGAAGAGTATCACGGACTCAAAATCACACCCGCCGCTCTGGAGTCGGCCGCCCGGCTGTCGGCCAAATACCTGAACGACCGGCGCCTGCCCGACAAGGCCATTGATGTGATTGATGAAGCCTGCTCCCAGGTCTCCCTGCAATCAGGAACCCGGAAGCAGCTCTCGCCGCGCGATGTGGAGAAACTCATCTCCAAAATGGCCCGTGTGCCGGTGCAACAGGTCGGCGGAGCGGAAAAAGAGGGCCTGCGTGACCTCGAGTCCGCGTTGAATCATAAAGTATATGGACAGGAACCGGCGGTCAAATCGCTGGTTACGGCCGTAAAACGAAGCCGCGCCGGCCTGGGCAACGAAACCCGGCCCATAGGCTCGTTCCTGTTTTCCGGTCCGACCGGCGTCGGAAAAACCGAGCTCTGCCGGCAGGTAGCCGAACAGCTTGGCATACCGCTGATTCGCTTCGACATGAGCGAGTACATGGAGAAACATACGGTTTCGCGATTGATCGGTGCCCCGGCAGGCTATGTCGGTTTTGAGCAGGGCGGACTGCTTACCGACGCGATCCGCCGGCAGCCCAACGCCGTACTGCTGCTCGACGAAATCGAGAAAGCTCACCCCGATATTTTCAACATCCTGCTGCAGATCATGGATTACGCCACGGCTACCGACAACACCGGACGCAAGGCGGATTTTCGCAATGTGCTGATGATAATGACCTCCAATGTGGGATCGCGCGAAATGGCCGGGAACGAGATCGGATTCGGCGGCGGATCGGGCAGCGGCCCCAAAGGCAATCCCCGCAAGGCGATCGAAAAACAGTTCAGCCCGGAGTTTCGGAACAGGCTCGACGATATCGTGATTTTCAGGCACCTCGACCGGAACGTGGTCGAAAGCATTGTCTACAAATTTGTCCGGGAACTGGAGGAACAGCTGCGCGGGAAAAAGGTGCGGATTCACCTCACCCGCAAAGCGGTCGATTGGCTGGCCGACAAGGGGTATGAACCCGCCTACGGAGCGCGGCCCATGGCCAGGGTGATTCAGGAGAATATCAAGGATCGGCTGGTGGATGAACTTCTGTTCGGAAAACTTCAGTCGGGCGGCGAGGTAACCCTCTCTGAAAAAGACGGGGAACTGACGTTCCGTTTTAAAACCGTCACATAAGCATTTGCAGCCGCGAACTGAACTGCCGCATGGCGGATGCCGCAACACTCCGCAATGCGTATGGGGCATCGGTCGGATGATACTCCCTGTCGAACCGACGGGATATGCCATTTCGTTTTGATGCGATTATTTCGGCAATAAGGCCGCATTTGTGGCCCGCCCGGCCGGACGCACCGCAACCCACCGCAATTCACCGGATCAGGCCGTACTTTTTGTACGGCCTGCCGGCAATGGCATCAGTCCGACTGGAAGTTGTCAGTTTTTCTCGGGGTATGGCGGAGGTTCGGGCAAGCCGGTTTCAACTTCCTCCATCCGCTCAAGCAGATGGTCGATTGCCGCGTTGAGCTGCTCATCAATACCCGCGTACTCTTTCGCCGGATCGTTATCTACATAAATATCCGGTTCCACGCCATGCCCTTCAATAATCCATTCGGTGCCTTCGGTATCATAAGAAGCAAATTCGGGCCGGTTCAGGTATCCGCCATCCACAAACGGCAGGGTTTGCCGGATGCCGACCACCCCTCCCCAGGTCCGTTTACCGATGAGCTTGCCGAGGCCGTGCTTGCGGAAGCGATAGGGAAACAGGTCACCGTCGGAAGCGGAAAACTCGTCGATGAGGGTTACCATGGGGCCCAGCATCATCGCGCTCGGGTCCGGCGACGGAACCGCGTTGCGGGGCTTGTCCACCATGGCCAGCTCCCGCCGCAGCCGCTCGATAATCATTGGAGACACATTCCCGCCGCCGTTGCCGCGCACATCAATTATCAACGCCTCCTTGCGCAGTTGCGGGTAGAAATGCTTGACGAACTCATTCAATCCGCCCGGACCCATATCGGGTATATGGATGTAGCCGACACTCCCGTCGGTCGCTTCGCTCACTTTGCGGATATTTTCCTGAACCCAGTTGTAATAGTAGAGCCCGGACTCATCCGCAATCGGCCTGACCACCACTTCCCGGGCTCCATCGAGCGACGGCTTATCGTTGATTGCAAGCAGCACCGGTTTTTCGGCTTTGTCGATCAGTGATTTATAGATATTGACCATATCCGCGGTGGAGGCGCCGTCCACGCGTACAATGTAGTTCCCTTCCCGAACAGCCAGGCCGACTTCCAGCAGGGGCGAGCGGCGGGAGTCCACCCAGTTTTCGCCCTTGAGGATACGGTCGATCCGGTAGAAGCCGGTGTCGGAGTCACGTGACAGTTCGGCGCCCAGCCTTCCCATGGGCACCCGTTCCGGCTGCGGCCGGTCACCGTCGCCCACATAGGCATGGCCCACATTCAGTTCGCCGATCATTTCACCGATGATGTAGGTGAGGTCATTGCGATGTGCCACGTGATCCACCAGCGGCCGGTAGCTCTCCCGCACCGCTTCCCAGTCGACCCCGTGCATATTCGGCGCATACAGAAAGTCTCGCATCTGCCGCCACGATTCATCAAAAATCTGAACCCATTCGGCGGTACGATCCAGCCGGATTTTCATATCCGAAAGATTCAGTTTCGGATCCATTTGGACCTCCCTGGAGGGCAGGTCCACAATCGCGTACTCGCCGGCCCTGGAGATCATCATCTTTTGTCCGTTGGCCGAAATCCTGTAGGAGGCGGCCGGACCCAGTTCCTGCTCCTCCTTCTCCTCCAGATCGTAGTAAAGCAGCACGGTCTGCCGGTCGGTCATGCCGTTCCGCTGATAGTACAGGCGATTGCCGACAGCCTGCAGGTTACCGTAGTTCGATGCCTGCACCGGCAGGGCCACGATACGGTTGGAGAGGCCTTCGGTATCCACGGGGATGCTTTCGGCGGGATCAAACGCGTCTTCATTCTCCCCTTCATCCTCGTCGTTCAGAGAAACCTCATCATTTCCAGGCTTGAATGGTGACGGCGTATCCGACTGGAGGGTTACGAAATAGATGCGCTGCATGTCGGTATACGCGTGATTCCACTCAGTCTGGCTGTAAATGGGATTGAAGTCGCGGTTGGAAACAAAAAACAAATATTTACCGTCGGGGCTGAACACCGCATTACCGGACGAGTACCACCCATCGGTGACCTTGAAGTGCTCATCGCGCTCAACAGAATAGAGCCAGACGCGGTTCATCGTTTCCACTTCCGGCAGGGTATAGGCGATCCACCGGCTGTCCGGCGACCAGATGTATTGCGACATTTCCCAGGCCTCGGCCTGACGTACCAGGGTGACCTCTCCGGATTCCACATCCACCATATTGAGCCGCAGTTTCTTGTCGGCCCAGAGGATTTTCTTGCTGTCGGGTGACCAGCTGATCCGGTACTTGTAGGTATCGGCGCCGGTGGTGATTTGACGCGGCTCTCCGGATCCGTCCTGGGGCATCACATAGATTTCATCCTCGCCGGACCGGTCGGATATGAACGCGATGGAGGCACCGTCCGGCGACCAGACCGGGTTGCGGTCATGCACCCCTGAAGAGCGGGTCAGGTTCCGGGTGATGCCGCTGCGGGCGGGCACGGAAAACACATCGCCGCGCGCGCCGAACAGGGCGCGGTTTCCGTCGGGTGAGACATCCCACGTGTGGATAAACTCACCGGCATCCACCAGCCCATCACGACCGGTGAGCCGGTCATCACGAATTTTTACCGGAACTCTGGTCAGTTCTTCATTCGCCAGATGGAAACGGTAGAGATATCCGCCGTTCTCAAAAACGATATGCCGGGTTCCGATGGAAGGAAACTTGATGTCGAACTCGGTAAAATCGGTCAGTTTCCTGGTTTCATCGGAATCAAGGTCATGGACATACAGGTTCATTCGGCCGTTCTCGTCCCTGTCGGAGATGAAAAAGATCCGGTTCTCATGCCACATGGGGATGATGTCCTGGGAGTTGCTGTCGGTAACCCGGATCGTCTCTTTGGTCTCAAAATCATAAATCCAGATATCATCGGCCATTCCGCCCCGGTACCGTTTCCAGGTTCGGAATTCCCGGAAAACCCGATTATAGGCAAGTTTGGAGCCGTCAGGTGAAAAAGAGGCGAATCCGCCCCTGGGCAAGGGAAGCTGCACGGGCTGGTCGCGGTCGGGATCGGTCAGGAAAAGATGTCCCTTGAAAGAGTTGAATTCACGCATGCGTGAGCGGAAGAGAACCTGTTCGCCATCCGGGGTCCAGCCCATCACCAGGTTGTTGGGTCCCATTCTGTCGGCTACATCATCCCGGCCAAGGGTGGGTGTGAATGTCATGCGTTCGGGTTCGCCGCCGGCGGACGGAATTCGGTACACTTCGGTATTGCCATCGTATTGTCCCGTAAATGCGATGTATTTTCCGTCAGGAGAGTATCTGGGAAAAATTTCATACCCGTTGTGTCCGGTAAGGCGCCGCGCCGTGCCGCCGTGAATCGGTACGGTATAGAGGTTTCCGGCGTAGGAAAAGACAATCCGGTTGTCATGAATATCCGGGAATCTCAGCAAGCGGGTTTCGTCGGCGGGTTGGGCGTTTGTGCTTTGGAAACCGAATACCAGCAGCGATATCAGCACAAGCAGGCTTGGCAGCCTCAAACGGGTAGCGTTCTTCGTAAATCGATTCAAACAAGGTAATGGTATCATGGCTTGGGACTATTGGTTTTGATTCAGAAAAAAACACCGCACGGCCTCCCCTCTGGTGCCGGCGACACCGGTTCACGTCCGACTACCGGCAGAAAGCCGATCATTTGGATAACAGAATATGGAAGATGCAAAAAAGCGGCGATTCTCTCCCAAAAAAAAATGCCGATCGGCGCAACCATGTACGGGGCCTGCGTTAACGTTAACATAAGGAGGGGAGAATTGGCGCAGCGGAAACGCAAAAAACCAAAGCCCCGGTTCATAATTGATCCTCTCAGTATCAGAAAGTGCCATGTAAAACAGGCTGTATTTCGGATTTATTTTATTTTTTTATTAGAAGTTATATTATTTTATTTGAAAATAGTTGCGCAGATTTTCTCTGAAGTACCTGCAGGGTATGTCGTATTTTGCTGAAGTCACATTACTCTATTTCAACCGGATCTCCTTTTCCGGACGTTGATCGATAATTACGGAACTTGCAGGATTTGCAGTGACAAAAAACATATCCAGAAAGCGCTTCCTTACTGTAAGCGACACGGGGAAACACTCAACCATGAGGGGATGAGCGCATTTTATCGGACACTAAATCAAATCAGATGAAAGTAACCCTTCGGGATATCGCGGAAGCTACAGGCTTCTCCATCTCAACAGTTTCCCGCGCTCTGCGGGGTGAGGGACGGATATCGGAAGAGCACCGTCACCAGATTCTGGCAAAAGCTCATGAAATGGGCTACGAACTTCCAACCGGCCGTCGTAACATACCGGCAAATCAGTTGCCCCATGTCGCGATTATCACTCAATTTGAAACCGGCGAGTTTTACGCCTCCTTTTTTGAAGGGTTCGCAAATGCCGCAATCCACAAGAAAGTACAGGTGAGTCTGTTCAGCGTTGCCAACGATTACAATCAGGTGGACACGCTCACCAACAATCTGCGGGCACTGGGTTATTCCGCCGCAGTCATCTTTGTGCCGGAACTCAAAGAGAAGCAGTATCGCCGGATACTTCACGCCATACCCAAGGATTTTCCGGTCATATCCTGTTCCAACATCAACAACCCTGTCCTCGACACCGTTACGTTCGATGCCTATCGAGGCGCTTCGCTTATTGCGGAACATTTCAAGCTTCAGGGCTACACCAGGCTCGGAATGATTGAAGGTCCCCAGGAAAAACCCGAAGCCCGTTTCCGTACGAACGGGTTTTCCGACATGACCAAGAACAATCCTGATGCCGAAATCGTCTGGACCTATGCCGGCGACTATACTCACGAATCGGGTATCAAGGCCTACGAGGATTTTAAAAAACAGAGAGAGCAGCCGCGCGCTGTTTTTGCCGCCAACGACGCAATGGCGTTCGGCTTCATGGAATCGGCGAGAGCCGACGGCTGGCGCTTTCCCGAGGATCTGGCCATCGCCGGTTATGACAACCTGCCGCTTTGCCGCTTCCATTACCCGCAACTGACCTCCGTCAATACCAACTATACACTGCTTGCCAAAAACACTCTGGACAACCTCCTGGCGCGACTTGGAAAAACCGTTTCCCACCAGGGTATTGTCAGCCTGGTCCCCATCAGTCTGAGTGTCCGGCTGTCCAGCATGAACAGCCAAAAGCAAGTGACACCGTCAGTACAGGATTCCCGGCCGGCAGCCGCAAGTGTTCCCGACTGAGCCACCCCTTTTCCCTCAGTTTTTTGCGCATCTGTTTCCCCCGCCTCCGGTGGCTGATTTTCTTCGGTCCTGAAAAGAGAGTGAATGCCCGGGATACTTTCAAATTTCCCTTGTTTTTTGAGAGAAGTTTGCCTTATTTCAAGGACACAATTTTTCCGGATATCGCGTGCCAAAAACCGCTTTTACGACAGGAAGTTTCCGCACCGAAATACCGTAAACCTGCGGCACTGTTCCTCTATCGGCAAACCCGCTTTTCTAAAAATTTGAATTTATTGTTATGGTTAACATTTCCAACAATTCCCCGGATAATCCTGTTTCATTTGCTCTGCCCGTACCCGGAAGAGCGATCCGTATAAGCGGCGCGATGGGCCGGATCATACCGGTGCTGATCATCCTTCTGACCCTGGGCTGCTCTACGTATAATAATGCGCAGTCACATCGTTCACATTCGGAAATTACCCCACCGGGAGAATCCATCGTAAAATTCTCACCTGAAAGCGGCTATTTCCCGTTGGCAGGCAACGGCACTCCGGTTTCGCTTCACATCAATGAATCGGACGATGCCGGAGTTATTCGGGCCATGGGTGACCTTCAGGCCGACCTGGAGCGGGTCACCGGAAACCTTCCTGAGCTGACTACCCGGACCCTTCCCCAGGCAGAACACATCCTCATCGCCGGAACCATCGGCAAGAATCCTCTCATCGACCAGCTGGTTGCCGACGGCCAGATCGACGGGGCTCAACTCGACGGGAAATGGGAGAAATTCATCATACAACGGATCGACAACCCTGTGGATGGAGTCGGATCCGCACTCGTTATCGCCGGCAGCGACCGCCGTGGCACCATCTTCGGTATTTATGAAATGTCCCGCCAGATCGGGGTCTCCCCATGGTACTGGTGGGCGGATGTCCCCGTAAAGCAACGAACCGATCTGTACGTCAATCCAGGTCCGTATACCAAAGGCGAGCCCGGAGTGCAATACCGCGGTATCTTCATCAACAATGAAAACCCGGGACTGCTGGGATGGGTCGTAACCCGCTACGGCTGGTTCACCCACGAGTTTTACGAGCACGTATTTGAGCTGATCCTCAGGATGCAGGGCAACTACCTCTGGCCGGCCATGTGGGGCAAGGCGTTCCATGACGACGACCCGATGAATCCCAAACTGGCGGATGAATACGGTGTCGTGATCGGCTATTCCCACCACGAACCGATGATGCGCTCCCACATCGAATGGAGTCGTTACGGTGAAGGTCCCTGGGACTATTCCCGGAACGAAGAGCGCCTGCGCGAATTCTGGACCGAAGGCATCGAGCGTATCCACGATTATGAAACCACGGTCACCCTCGGGATGCGCGGCGACGGCGACATGCCGCTCAGCGACGACCGCAATATTGAACTTTTGGAGCGTATCATCGCAGATCAGCGCGAGATGATTCGCGAACACGCGCAGGATACTTCCAAAATCATCGAGTACTGGGCGCTCTATAAGGAGGTACAGGAATATTACGAGATGGGCATGACCGTTCCGGATGATGTGATGATTCTTCTGGCCAATGACAACTGGGGCAACATCCGTCTGCTGCCCGATCCCGAAACCGCTCATGAGCGGGAAGGAGGATGGGGGATGTACTACCACTTCGACTATGTAGGCGGTCCACGTACCTACAAAACCCTCAACACCACCCAGATCGCCAGAATCTGGGAACAGATGGGCCTGACCTGGAACCATGGCGTCGACCGTCTGTGGCTGGTTAATGTAGGAGACATCAAACCACACGAATTCCCCATCTCCTTTTTCCTGGACTATGCCTGGAACCCTGATGAAATAACCCGGGAAGTCATGGATGCCTATCCGGTTACCTGGGCCAGCCAGCAATTTGGCCGGGAGTACGCCGAAGAGATCGGCCACATCCTCACCGAGTACACCCGCATCAACTCCCGTAGAAAACCGGAATTGCTGGATGAAAACACCTACAGCCTCCACCATTTCCGCGAAGCACAGCGGGTGATGGAAGAGTGGGAAGAGCTTCGCGAGATTACCGCAAAGGTGAAAGCCGGTCTGCCCGAAGCATACTACGACGCCTTTTATCAGCTGGTGGAATACAAGGTGGACGCGGGCTCAAGCCTCCATGAAATGTACCTGGCCACGGCCAAAAACCGTGCCTACGCCCGGCAGGTCCGCAATACTACCAATGAAATGGCCGGCCGTGTGCGGGAGCTTTTCGATCGCGCCGATGAAATCCGGGAGCAGTATCACAGTGTAGCCGACGGCAAATGGCGTCATCAGGCGGACCAGACCTACATCGGCTATACCTCATGGGCACAGCCGTATGCCGACCGCATGCCGTTCGTGCATATCATTCACACCCCTTACGATCGCGGTGTGATGGCCATATCGGCGGAAAACTCGTTGACTCCCTGGCCCGGACCGTTCTCCTATCCCGGTCCCACAGCCGCCGACATACCCAGGCTGCCGGTGTTCGACAAATACAATCAGCAGGAGTACTATTTCGAGGTATTCAACCAGGGCAGTGAGCCTTTTGAATATGATGTGGAGGTGAGTGCGCCGTGGGTGCAGCTCTCCGGTGTCACCGGCTCCATCGAAACCCAGGAAAAAGTATGGGTGAGTATCGACTGGGAGAATGTGCCATCCGGTACTCAGACGGCCACGATATCGGTCACCGGCCCGAACGCGGAGTGGGGCATGCACACGGCTGACATCGCCGTAGAGGTGTTCAATCCGGCATCCCCGTCGCGGGATGCGATTCAAGGTTTTGTGGAAAGCAACGGCTTCGTCTCCATCGAGGCCGAAAACTTCACGCGGAATATCACCAACGATGACGTGCAGTGGAAAAAGATCCCGCAGCTGGGGCGTACGAAATCGGCCATGTCACCCTGGCCCATGGTCGCCGAAGTTCAGGAACCGGGTCACCCCGATACGCCCCGCCTGGAATACGACATGCACATCTTCAACCCCGGAGAAGTGACCGTGCGCGTCTATCTGTCACCTACCAAGAACTACAGCAAAAACTTCCGTAATCTGGACGGCATCCGCTATGCGCTCTCGTTTAACGACGATGCGCCGGTGGTAGTGAACATGCACGACGAAATGCCCGAAGGCGGCGGCTTTAGCAACAACGTGTGGTATCAATGGACCAGCAACAACGCCATTATCAAGGAAACCACGCTGGAAATTTCCGAAGAGGGACTGAATACCCTGAAATTCTGGCTGGTGGATACCGGCGTGGTACTCCAGAAAATCGTTGTGGAGACCGACGACATCGGAGCGACCTACCTCGGTCCTCCGCAAAGTTATATTAACCATGACTGACCCGACATCTCTTCGCAAAGCCGCCGATACCTTTCCGGATCAGGCATCCCGCCCCGTAACAGCCGGGGAATCTGACAGGAAAACATCCGCCGGGAAGACAGGCCGACCGGGCTCCCGGCCAGCGGGATTGCTCATCGGCTTTCTTATGCTGTCCCTGACGGTTTCCGCCCTTACCTCCTGTGGTGATGGCGATCGCGAAGAGGCCGCTGACCATGATCAGCCGGTGGAAATCATCCTGGCACACGCCATGCACCTCACCCATCCGGTATCGGTGGCGATGGATCGAATGGCCGATAACGTTGAGGAGTATTCCGGCGGACAGGTAACTATGACCATCTATCCGGCAGGACAGCTCGGCGGCGAGCGCAAACTGCTGGAACTGATTCAAATCGGTGCCATCGGCATGACGAAAGTCTCCACCGCTACTCTGGAGAACATCGTTCCGGCCATGCGTGTATTCAGTATGCCCTATCTGTTCCGCGACAAGGAACACTCCTTCAACGTTTTGTTTGGACCACTGGGCGAAGAACTGCTGCTGGAAGGCGAGCGCTACCGGTTGCGGGGCGTAGGCTATTACGATGCCGGCAGCCGCAGCCTGTACACCACAAACCGGCCGGTACACACCCCCGAAGACCTTCAGGGGCAAAAAATCCGGGTCATGGAAAGCGTGATCGCCATGCAGCTTATGCGCACACTTGGCGGCTCGCCCACACCGCTCTCGTATGGCGAGCTCTATACCGCGTTTCAGGGGGGCATCGTCGATGGAGCGGAAAACAACCCTCCCAGCTTCTACACTTCACGCCACTATGAGGTGTGCAACTACTACACCCTGAATGAGCACACCACCATACCCGACATCCTTGTCATGGACAGCAGGCTTTGGGAGCGTCTGACCGATCAGCAACAGGAGTGGCTGCAGAGGGCGGTCGACGAGTCCATCGAATTTCAGATCGAACTGTGGCGGGAGTCGGAGGAGGAATCGATGCAGGCCTTCCGGGATGCCGGTGTGGAAATTATCCATCCCGACAAGGAACCTTTCCGGCAGGCGGTCCAGCCCCTGTATGACGATGTGCGCCGCCGCAATCCTGAATTGTACAACTGGGTGGAGCGAATCCGAAACGTGGAATAAACCGACGAACTATGCGGGAAAAAATCGATAAGGTAACGAGGGTGGTACTGGTTGTTCTGATGGCGCTGCTGGTGCTGGATGTGGTTTGGCAGGTATTCACCCGGTATGTGATCCAGTCACCCAGCACGTTCACTGATGAGCTTGCCCGGTTTCTGCTGATCTGGGTGAGCCTTCTCGGAGCCGCCTACTTCTCCGGACAGAACCTGCATGTGGCGATAGACATGTTCCCGAGAAGCCTGAATCCCCGGAACCGTTTCCGCCTCACCATTTTTATCAAAGTTCTGATAGCGCTTTTCGTGCTAATTGTTTTCGTTATCGGTGGAGGAATACTGGTATACACCACCTGGACCTACCTGCAGGTCACCCCGGCCCTTCAGATTCCCATGGCGCTGGTCTACCTGATCGGCCCGATCAGCGGACTGCTGATCATCTATTACAAAATAGATGATATCTACCGGTTAATTCGAAAGGGCCCCGATCACGATATCCGAACGGCAGATGCCGAACCATCTGCAACCGCATGAATCCCGTCATCCTGCCCATATCGACTCTTTTTCCGACCACCCTTGTGATCTGCTCCCAAATCTGCATCCATATCGCTTTCCTGTCCATGCAAACCCCGAAGCTGCCGAACAGAACACTCCCACGCGGCCCCGTGTCTCTGTAACGCTATTAACAGACTGACCCATGGAATTAACCGAAATTCTGATTCTTGTCTTCAGCTTTCTGATTTTACTCGCTATCGGCGTTCCGATTGGATGGACCCTCGGTATCGCGGCCCTGCTCACCCTGCTGATGAGCATGGAATCGATAACGGCGGTCACCACCCTCGCCCAGCAGTTCCTCACCAGCCTCGACAGCTTCACGCTTCTGGCAATCCCGTTTTTCATCCTGGCCGGCCAGATGATGAACAAAGGTGGCATCGCCACACGGCTCATCCGTTTTGCCAAAAACCTGGTTGGATCGCTTCCCGGCGGACTCGCTCACATAAACGTGGTGGCAGCCATGCTGTTCGGCGCCATCGCCGGATCCTCGGTTGCCGCAGCCTCCGCGATCGGAAGCATCCTGGGTCCGCGGATGGAGAAAGAGGGCTACTCCAGAGAGTTCGGCGCGGCGGTTAACGTCTCATCGGCATCCATCGGATTGGTAATCCCCCCTTCCAATGTTCTTATCGTCTATTCGCTGGCCAGCGGCGGAACCTCCATCGCCGCGCTGTTTATCGCCGGATATATTCCCGGCATCCTCACCGGCCTGATGCTGATGGGACTGGCCACTGTCTGGGCCATCCGCAAAAAATATCCCACCGGAGAAAGAACCTCCATGGGCGAGCTTGGCCGCTCGTTTGGAGCCGCCCTTCCCAGCCTGCTATTGCTGATTATCGTCATCGGCGGTATTGTTGTCGGCATCTTCACCGCCACCGAAGCGGCCGCCATCGCGGTAGTCTACACCCTGGTACTCGGCTTTATCTACCGCGAGATTACCATCACCTCCATCCCCGAAATCCTGATGGGGGCCATACGCACCACCTCTATCGTCATGCTGCTGATCGCCGCCTCTATCAGCCTCTCGTGGGTGATGTCGTTCGGCCATCTGCCCCAGTCGGTGAGCGAAGCCATGCTCTCGATCAGCGACAACAAAATCGTCATCCTCCTGATCATCAACTTGCTGCTGCTGTTTGTCGGAATGTTCATGGACATGACCCCGGCCGTGTTGATTTTCACCCCGATATTCCTGCCCGTGGTCGTAGAGCTGGGCATCGACCCGGTTCACTTCGGAATTATTATGGTGATGAACCTCAGCATCGGCATCTGTACCCCTCCGGTAGGTACCCTGCTTTTCGTGGGCATCAGCGTTGTCAACACCACGATCGAGAAAATCATCCGTCCGTTGCTGCCCATGTTTATCGCCATGATCGTGGCATTGCTGCTGGTGACATTCTGGGAGGATCTGAGCCTGTGGCTGCCGCGTCTGTTCGGACTGATGTGATCCGAAATAGCCCCTCCCGCCGCAAAAAAATTTACGATATTCTCAACGGTCAACCTTGAGACCTGCTCATCAGCATAACTATCCATACACCCATTAGCCCATGAATAAAGTTACACGATTCATCTCTGTCTGTTTGTTGTTTGGCGCCATTATTTTCAACAGCTGCTCCTCTGATACAATCCATGATACCACGCCCCTCGTTGAGACCACCTCCGGCACCATTGCCGGCTATATGGATGGAGGGGTTTTCGCCTTTAAAGGCATTCCGTATGCCAGAGCCGACAGATTCATGCCTCCGGAAGATCCCGAGCCCTGGGACGGTGTCCGAGAAAGCACCGAATTTGGCCCGACTGCCATGCAGGTTAACACCTGGTCGGATGAATCGGATATGGATGAAGACGAGCTGTTTACGGTAAATGTGTGGACACAGGGTGTGAACGACGACAAAAAAAGGCCGGTCATGTTCTGGCTGCATGGTGGCGGATTTCACGTCGGAGGCAGTGACGACCCGATCTCCGATGGCCACATGCTTGCCCTGACGGGCGACGTCGTCGTGGTTTCGGTAAATCACCGGCTCAATATTCTCGGGTTTCTTGATTTATCCGATTTTGGAGATGAATATGCCCATTCTGCTAATGTCGGCATGCTGGATGTGGTAGCCGCGCTCCAGTGGGTCAACAGAAACATTGAAAGATTTGGCGGCGACCCCGAGAATATCACCATATTCGGTGAATCGGGAGGCGGCGGAAAGGTGGCAACACTGATGTGCATGCCGGAAGCAGCGGGGCTGTTTCACAAAGCGATCATCCAGAGCGGCACGCTCGTCAACGTGATGGATAAAGAGAAATCAACGGCCATTGGCCGGGCCGTTGTGGAAAACCTCGGAATTAGCGGGGAACAGGTGAGTAGCCTGGATACCATCCCCTATAGCAGGCTTGTTGAAATCGGCAATCAGGCCCTGGAGCAAACCGTGGGTATGAGAACTCCCGGATCCAGAGAAATATTCGGGTTCGGGCCGGTTCCGGATGGGATCAATTTGCTTCAGCAGCCATTTACGCCGGGGTTTTCGGACATATCAAAGGATGTTCCATTGCTCATTGGAACAACGTTAAACGAGATGGAGCGCACCGCCTATGCCGATAAGGACCTTACCCCGGAAGAGGCGATAGCGCGATTGGAGGACCGGTACGGTGATAAAACAGACGAATATGTCGCGCTCTACGAGAAAGCCTATCCGGAATACACCCCACAGGATCTGCTATCCATCGATACCGTATTTCGACCATATACCATTATGGTGGCCGATGCCTGGTCGGAAACAAGCGAGGCGCCCGTCTATTCATACCTGCTAACGTGGAAAAGTCCCGTTGATGACGGGGCAAGGGGCTCGTTTCACGGCCTTGATATCCCGCTGGTGTTTAATAACATTGAATTGGGAAAGCATTGGACCGGCGACGAAGACGATGCCCGTCAGGTTGCGGATGTGATGAGCGCGTCCTGGATTCAATTTGCACGAACCGGCGATCCCAATGTTCCGAATCGGCTGCCCGACTGGAAACCCTATTCGCAGGAAAATGGCGAGACCATGATTTTTGACACGGAACCCGAAGTTGTCAATAACCACGACCGGGCATTGATGAACCTGATTTATCCGATACCGTAACGACACCCCGCAGGGCAACGTCGGTATCCGGCACAGATCCAGCTGTTTCGCGGGATCTGTGAAACTGTCCAAAAGTCCTGCCGGCCTAAATAAGAAACTGCAGGCCAAATAAATAAACATTTCAATGTTGCATCTATTGCGCTACTTGCGTAATTAAACGTCATAGAAACACTTAAATTCTTTGATGCAACTGTAACCAATTGTGGTTAAGTTATTTACAGGACAGAATCGATTGAGAATTGAGTCCGGTCTTGCGGCATCGGGTTTGTCTCATGATTGATCATGATCACTGAACCATCCGGTTGATTGAGCTTACCGATTGAATCTGCCCGGGGGAATCAATTTCCGTCTTCATAAAAAACTTCAACTCCATGAGATATTGTTATCGCAGCACACTTCACAAAAGCGTCACCTCAGCAGTCCTTTTTCCGGCGATTATATTCATACTGTTATTAATCGTCACACCGGTATCGGGTCAACAGCTTTATCTGAATGAAATCATGGCCTCCAACGGCGCAACGATTGCCGATGAGGACGGCGACAACGAAGACTGGGTCGAGATTTATTATGCCGGCGAGGAGCCGCTGAACCTCGAAGGCTTCGGGCTGTCCGACGACTACGACCGTCCCTTCCGCTGGGAATTCCCCGACATCACCATTCAGCCCGGCGAATTTCTGCTGGTATGGGCCTCGAACAAGGACCGCCGCGACCCCGACGGCGAACTGCACACCAATTTCGCGATCTCTTCTGCCGGCGAGGAGGTTATCCTCACCGCCCCCGACGGTCAGCGGCTGGATGAACTTCCGCCGACCGAAATCCCGACCGACATCAGTATCGGACGGTATCCCGACGGCATCGGTGACTGGTATTTCTATGCCCATCCGACTCCCGGCGAACCCAACGGCGACGACGGCTATCAGGAGATGCTCGAGCCGGTTTCGTATTCACACCAGGGCGGCTTTTATACCGGCGATTTCCAGCTCGAACTATCGCACCCCGATCCGGACGTCACCATCATCTACACACTGGACGGCTCCGAGCCCGATCCGAACAACCTGGACGGAACGACCTGGCTACATATGGATCGATATCGTACCTGGGGGCAGCAGTTGCTTGAACATACTTATGCTTCCCGCCAGTATAATCCATCGGCACCCATCGAAATCCGGAACCGTACAAGCGATCCGAATCACGTAACACACATGCAAACCCGCTTCGAGGACTCCCCGAACCCCGATTATTTCCCCAATAACCCCATATTCAAAGGAACGGTGGTTCGCGCAAAAGCGGTAAGAGACGGAGCCGTTTCAGATGGTGTTCAAACGCATTCCTACTTTGTGACACCCGACGGGCGGAACCGGTTTTCACTGCCGGTCATTTCTTTTGCTATTCAGGAAGATCACTTGTTCGATTATGAAACCGGTATTTACGTACCAGGCAAGTTATATGACGAGTATGGAAATAATGAAACCACGGGTCATGCTACGGCTAATTATACGCAACGCGGCATTGAGTGGGAACGTCCCGCGTCCATGGAACTGTTTGAGCCGGACTCCGACCGCGCCGGTCTTCAGCAGGATATGGGGGTGCGTCTTCACGGTGGATGGAGCCGCTCCTTTTCTTTGAAGTCGTTCCGTCTGTACGCCCGTAATCAATACGGAGACAACCGGTTCTACTACCGGATGTTTCCGGATCAGCCCTATGAGGAGTTTAACCGTCTGATGCTCCGGAGTTCAGGTAACGATTTTGAGCAGACCATGTTTCGGGATGCGATGATGCAGCGCGTGGTCGGCCACATGAACTTCGACACCCAGGCCTACCGGCCGTTCATCACCCTGATTAATGGGGAGTACTGGGGCATGCTGAACCTTCGGGAGCGGTATGACAAACACTACCTGGCCAGAGTTCACGGTGTGGATCCGGAAAACATCGACTTGCTGGAGCATGACGAGCAGGATCACGTGGTTGCCAAAGAGGGCTCTGCCGATCATTATCTTGCGATGATGAATTATATCGCCGACAATGATATCACACTTCAGGAGCATTATGACGAAGTGAATACCCGCATGGATATCGAAAATTATATCGACTATCAGGTAGCCCAGATTTTTGTCGGTAACGCCGACTGGCCGAACACCAATCTGGATATGTGGCGGCTTCGCACTGATGAGTATGCTCCGGACGCTCCTGCCCAGCACGACGGCCGCTGGCGATGGCTGGTTTATGACCTGGACTTCGGATTCTGGCTTTATAGCGAGGATCCGGATTATAATACGCTCCAACACGCCCTCTTTCTCATTGAGCATGCGCACGGGAACTCGGAATGGTCGACCGAACTGTTCCGGTCGTTGCTGGAGAATGAGCAGTTCCGAAACGATTTCATCAACCGGTTTCTGGATCAGTTGAACACCGCATTCAGAAGTTCCAGAGTTATCGAAATTATTAATGAAATGGCCGGTCATATCGAGCCTGATATCGCCGAACACATTCAGCGCTGGAACAGGCCGACAGGCGGTTGGGGCAGTTCCGGTTTTGACAACTGGCATAATATCATCAACAATGAACTCATTCCTTTCGCACTACAACGCCCCGGGAATGTCCGGAATCATTTGAGAGAACATTTCAATATTGATGGACAACTGAATCTGACTGTAGACATTTCTGATGAAGCTGCCGGACACATCCGAGTGAATACTATCGATATCACTCCGGAAACGGCCGGCGTCAACAACAATCCATATCCCTGGACCGGCTCTTATTTCCGGGGTGTTCCGGTAACCGTGAAGGCCAAACCGGCTCCCGGCTTCGCATTTGTCCGGTGGGAAGGCGTTCCTGATAGCCTGCAGTATGACCCGAACGTTGAACTGACACTCAGAACCAGTACCAGGGTTACCGCTGTTTTCGAGGAAGATATAGACTCCGACGCATTCCCGGAGGCCTTCCGCCTCCAGTCCGGTAGTGAGACTATCTCTTTTAGCCATTGGGCTCATGACGCTACCCCCGGTAGTTTTCCCAACCATATGGGCTTTGTCTATATGGACACCCGCGATCCCGGCCTCGAGGCCGATATTTCCGGATTTACCAGTGGCAGTTACTCACTCGAGAGCCGGACCCGTATTAACGGCTTTGGCGATGACGGCTTCGCTTTCATCAACACGGGTAACGAAGACGGCAACCCCGGTTATCCCGGTACCCGGCTCGGCGGAGCCATATTAGCCCTGGATACCCGCAACGCGCAAAACATGCAAATCAGCTGGGAAGGCATGACAGTCACACCGAATTCCAGAGTGTATCATCTCAGACTCCAGTTCCGATTCGGTGACCAGGGCCCGTTCACCGATCTGCTTGACAGCGAGGGGAATCCGGTCGAATACCGGCGCAATGAAGAAGCCGGACATACCGAGTGGATCGGACCGATAACCCTTCCCGAACAACTGGAGAACAGAGGCTATGTGCAGCTGCTTTGGCGCTACTACTTCACCGGCCAGCGGCTGGATGACGACAGCGGCGCGCGTGACCAGCTGTCGGTACGCAATATCGTGGTGGAAGCGGGGAATGTTGTCAGCACAGGTGAAGAGCCCCCGGACCTGCCCGCTTCATACGCCCTTGGACAAAACTACCCCAATCCGTTCAACCCGTCGACGTCAATCCGGTTCGACCTTCCGGAAAGCGGTGAAGTCAGACTGGAGGTGTACGACCTGACCGGCCGTCGCATCACTACCCTTGTGGAAGGAATCCGGCAGGCCGGTACCCACCATGTTCACTGGGATGCCACCGGCCACGCCTCCGGTATATATCTCTACCGTCTCGAAGCGGGTAACCATACCGAAACGCGCAAAATGACGTTGATTAAATAGATGATTTTGATATACTGATGTACATTACATGATGTGCATCACAAACGCGCTGCTTTCGTTGCGCCTGCCGGCTGATATTGCCGGTTGCTGTTTCGAGGCCGGGTGAATTGCTACATTTTCCGGCATGATCCTTGTGCGGTGTTCATACTCATAACACAAAATCGGACTTTCGGGTGGTGCCTATGGTTGCGGGCACAGACGAAACGCGTCGATAACAACCTTGCCATTTATCGGTCTTCGAGGCTGCGTCTTTTTCGCCTGTACTTCGAATCCGTCAATTACCGATCCGATCGCAAACATTCGGGGATATCCGACCTAACCAGACTTTCTGTATGGCTTTTTCTTCTCATTACCGCTTTCTCGCTCTGTTGACATTTCTCCTCATTCTCGCGGTGGCCGCACCGGTATCGGGTCAGCAGCTTTATCTGAATGAAATCATGGCCTCCAACGGCGCGACGATTGCCGATGAGGACGGCGACAATGAAGACTGGGTCGAAATTTATTATGCCGGCGAGGAGCCGCTGAACCTGGAAGGCTTCGGGCTGTCCGACGACTACGACCGCCCCTTCCGCTGGGAATTCCCCGACATCACCATCCAGCCCGGTGAATTTCTGCTGGTCTGGGCCTCGAACAAGGACCGTCGCGACCCCGCCGGCGAACTGCACACCAATTTCGCGATCTCTTCTGCAGGCGAAGAGGTGATCCTCACCGCTCCGGACGGCGAGCGGCTCGACGAGCTTCCGCCCACCGAGATCCCGACCGACATCAGTATCGGACGCTATCCCGACGGGATCGGCGACTGGTACTTCTACACCAACCCGACTCCCGGCGAACCCAACGGCGACGACGGCTACCAGGAGATGCTCGAGCCGGTTTCGTTTTCACACCAGGGCGGCTTTTATACCGGCGATTTCCAGCTAGAACTGTCGCACCCCGACCCGGACGTCACCATCATCTACACCCTGGATGGCTCCGAGCCCGATCCGAACAACCTGGACGGAACGACATACCAGCATATGGACCGGTATCGAACCTGGGAGCAGCAGTTGTTGGAAAAGACCTTCACTTCTCATGTGTACAATCCGTCACAACCGCTCACCATACGGGACCGCACTGACGAACCGAACTATTTCAGCCGTATGCAGACAGCGTTTGAGCAAACACCAACCCCTTATTACTTCCCGAATCATCCAATTTTTAAAGGAACGGTAGTCCGTGTCAAAGCATTAAAAGATGGCTCAATATCTGATGGCATCCAGACACAATCCTATTTTGTAACCGGGGAGGGACGTGATCGCTATACCCTTCCGGTTATCTCCTTCGCTATCCAGGAAGACCATCTGTTTAGCTATGACAACGGAATTTATGTTCCGGGCATGATATACGATCAGGACGGTGACCCAAGTACCGCCGGAAATGCTCCTGCCAACTACACCCAGCGTGGTATCGAATGGGAGCGGCCAGCTTCCATGGAGCTGTTTGAACCGGAATCCGCACATCCGAATTTTTCACAAAATATCGGAGTACGTATTCATGGTGGCTGGAGTCGAGCACATCCGCAGAAATCACTCCGGCTCTATGCCCGAAACCAGTACGGAGATAACCGGTTTTATTATCGGATGTTTCCGGACCAGCCTTATGGGGAGTTCAACCGGTTGATGTTACGGGCCTCCGGGAACGACTGGACCGAGACCATGTTGCGCGATGCCGCAATGCAGGCCATGATAGGCCACATGAAGTTCGACACCCAGGCTTATCGGCCGTTTATCACCTTCATTAACGGCGAATACTGGGGGCTGATCAACATGCGGGAGCGGTACGACAAGCATTATTTGGCTCGTGTACACGGCGTAGATCCGGAGAACATCGATTTACTTACATACAATGCCACTGTAAAAGAGGGAAGCAATGATCATTACCTGGCGATGATGGATTACATCGATGATAATGATATCCGTGACAGCGCACACTACGCCGAGATACAAACCCGCATGGATATCGAAAACTACATCGATTACCAGATCGGTCAGATCTTTGTCGGCAATACCGACTGGCCGGGCAACAACATCGACTTCTGGCGCTACCGAACTGACCAATATGAGCCGGATGCCCCGCCACAGCACGACGGACGCTGGCGCTGGCTTGCTTATGATCTTGATTTTGGGCTCTGGCTGTACGGACGCGGCCCGGATTACGATGTATTAAGGCATGCACTTGGTGAGAAAGATCATCCACATGGAAACCCATCGTGGTCCACAGTACTATTCAGCAGCCTCATAGAAAACGAGCAATTCCGGCAGGATTTCATCACCAGATATCTGGATCAACTGAACACGGCATTTCAAACTGACCGAACACGGCGCATCATCAACGAAATGGCTGCGCAAATAGAGCCGGAATTCAATGAACACAGAAACCGGTGGAGCCGTGGCAACTTTGGAATTATCAACAGTCAACTTATTCCCTATGTTGAACAAAGACCTGAATACGCCCGTCAGCATCTGCGCGATCGCTTCAATATCGCCGGTGAGCATAACCTGACCGTCGATCTCTCCGACAAGGCCGCCGGCTACGTTCGCGTGAACACCGTCGACATCCACGCCGAAACACCCGGTGTGAGCGCAGATCCGTGGCCCTGGACCGGTGTCTATTTCCAGGATATACCGGTGACGCTGAAAGCGCAGGCCCTTCCAGGTTTTGAATTTTCCCACTGGGAAGGTGTCGATGAAGCGGTTGCCGATGACAAGGAACTTGTGCTCCAGCTTAACAGTGACGCGTCCGTGACCGCCGTATTTAAGGAGGGGTCATTTGTTGACGCGCTTCCCGAACCATTTCGCATAACCAGCAACAATCGCATTGTTACGTTTGAATCGTGGCCCATGGATGCCGAAGCGGGCACCTTCCCCGATCACATGCGCTTCGTCTATATGGATGCAACCGATCCCGGGCTGGACGCCGATATAGCCGGATTCACCAGCGGCACGTACAACCTGGACAGCCGCACCCGTATTAACGGGCTTGGCGATGACGGCTTCGCATTCATCAACACGAGCAACGAAGACGGCAACCCCGGCTACCCCGGAACCCGGCTGGGCGGGGCCATATTAGCCCTGGATACCCGTAACGCGCAAGACATGCAAGTCAGCTGGGAAGGCATGACGGTCACGCCCAATTCAAGGACCTACCACTTGAGGCTCCAGTACCGGATCGGTGACCAGGGCCCGTTCACCGATGTGCTTGACGAAAACGGCGATCCGGTGGAGTATCTGCGCAGTGAAGAGGAAGGGCACCGCCAGTGGATCGGACCCGTGACACTGCCCGAATCCCTGAACAACCGGGGGTACGTGCAGCTCATGTGGCGCTATTACCACACCGGCGAACAACGCGATCATGACAGCGGCGCACGCGACCAGCTGGCAGTTCGAAATATCGTAATCGAGGGGCTGGATGTCGTGGATGCCGGACAGGACGCCCCGGACCGTCCCGACTCCTATCGCCTCCGGCAAAATTATCCCAACCCCTTCAACCCGTCAACGTCAATCCGTTATGACCTGCCGGAAAGCGGTGAGGTTCGTCTGGAAATTTTCGACCTGGTCGGCCGTCGGATTACCACACTGGTAGAATCACATCAGCAGGCCGGATCCCATCAGGTTCACTGGGATGCCAGCGGCCTCTCCTCCGGTGTGTACCTGTACCGCCTGGAAGCGGGAAACTATGTTGAAACACGCAAAATGACGTTGATCAAATAATAATAAAAACAGACCGGGCAACTACACTGCCAATTTTTCAGACCGATTGATTATTTGACGTTTTTGTTCAGAAATAGTGCGGTATCAATCGCTTCAGCTATCATCCGGTATCCGGTTTCATTGGGATGCAGATGGTCGCCGGTATCGGCTTTGGGGAGCAGTCGTGACGGGTTTTCAGGATCGCGCAACACCATGTCCAGATCAATGACCGCGTCATAAGCACCACTGCTGCGAATCCATTCATTTATCTGCCGGCGTACCGCCTCACGTTCCGGGGTGTCGTAAAATGATTCACCGAAAGGGGTAATGGTCGCGCCGTAAACCCGGATGCCATGCTCATGAGCCCGTTCGATCATGGTTTCGTACCCGTCAATGAGTGCGTCGGCAACCTCTTCGGCTTGCTGCGCATCCTGAATGCCGCCAATATCATTGACGCCGATGAATACGATCAGCCAGCGGATGCCCGGCTGTTCAAGCACGTCGCGGTCAAATCGCGTAAGGGCTGCCTGCCCGAGACAATGCCTCAACAGGCAATTTCCGCCGATACCCTGGTTTAAGACCGAGATATGCCGCGTTGCTTCATTGGCCTGCAGACGTCGTGCCAGCTCGTCAGGCCACCGGTTCTGCCGATCCGTGCCGGAGCCGCGGCCATCGGTAATCGAATTGCCAAGTGTGGCGACCGCGGCGAAGTGACCCGGGGCCATCACGTCGATGGCATCGATCAGGTACCAGCGTTCGGCTGAAGCGGCATCGGAAAGCTCGGCATCAGAAACGGCATTTCCAGTTGCGATATACGAGGTTGTTCGGGAGCCGGGATGGCCGGTGACTTCCGCCGAAACACTGTCCACATAGATGGAAATCGAAACATTGGTCAGTGCCTCCAGGGAAAAATCAAATGGATCAGACCGAACCGCTTCACCTGCGGGAATGACAACATCTCTTTGCCCTTCGAAATAAACGGGAGTGTCGGTACTGCTGTCTATGGCGCTTCCCCCATCGTGCAGTGCCATATTAACCGCATGCAGTGAAAGTGGTTCGGTCCCGAATTCGTTGGAAATCCGCAGACGTAAACGCTCTCCGCCAATGGTGGCATGAACCACCTGCCGAAGCGTATTGCCGCTGAGCCCGGGCTCGGGCGGCATATTGTGAGGCTCGACCAGTTGAATGGCCGTACTCCAGGTACCCACCCAGGCCGAATCGGCCGCAACGACATCGCTTCTTGAATCATCCGCCTGACCGGTCCGGGTTCCATCCCCCGAACAACCCCATACTGCTATAAGTGTGACAAATGCCCATAACAAAAATCTTCCGTTCATCTTATTCTCCGTTTCTGATTACTTCCTGAAAAAGCCATCTGCCGCTCTGATTAGAATTACCCTCGCTCCACCCGTGCACCTGAAAAAAACGCGCACAAAACGACAGCCAATATTTGCATACAGTATAGGCAAGTTGGAAATAATTAACTCAAAGAAAGCATGGCCTGTCACTTCGGGATGTTAACGTTAACCGCACGGGAGCACTTGAGGCGTTATTATTCTGATAAATCGGCTACTGTGTTCTGAAAAACCCCTTTTTTCAAGCAATTAGAGATTGTTTTTAACGGTTTATTATGATAAACTCCAGTCGCACATGAGTATGCAGAACAACTCCGGATTCGCACCATCCATTCAGTCGATAACAGGCCCGAATCCGGGCGATCAAACTTTGACCCTGTCGTTCACAAATATTCCAGCTGTTGCGGTTCCGGATGTTGGCAGCAAGGTGGGCAGAAGGGGCACGCTACCAAAAGTTTCAAGCCAGAGTATTATGAAATGAACATGACCGGGCCGGCATCAGGACACACAGGCGCATGATTAAAACCGGTCATGGAATTCTATCTGGCATTCTAAATCAAAAAAATTAAAAAACAGATGAACCGAAGGTCGCGAAGCGCTATGATCATGACCGGGCGGGCATCAGGACTAACAGGCGCATGATTAAAACCGGTCATGGAATTCTATCTGACATTAAAACCGAAGATCACGAAGCGCCCAGTGAAACGCGTAAGCGAATCGAAGATCACGAAGTGAAATCAAAAAATTTAAACAGATGAAAAAAACACGACAAAACAATTCTCCTGCGGCCGGCATGCCCTCCATGTCTGCCGTATCGCTTCTCTCCTGCCTGTTGCTGCTCACGTTTTGCAGCGGTGCCGGGGAGAGGGCTGCCACCGATGCGGAACAGAATATTCGGGAACGCATATCCATCAACGACGGCTGGCGCTTTATGAAGTACGAATCCGCCGATCAGGCAGATGACCTTATTTATGACGTGCGTCCGACCGACGACGACTATGTGGATGATGTCCCTGCCGACACCGAGCCAATGGAGCCTTTGCGTATCGAAACGGACAAGGATGTACTCAGAGACTGGATTTTGCCTTCCGGCAACAGGTTTATTAGCGATCCCGCCAAACGCCATGAACGGCCGGAGGGGAATCCCGGCAGTGATTTCGCATTTGTGCAGGGGGGTTTTGACGACAGTGCATGGGAAGCTGTCACGTTACCGCACGACTGGGCGATCGCCGGACCGTTTATGACCGGGCCGGATGCGGAGGTTACCGGAGGGATGGGCCGCCTGCCCAGTCCTGGTGTAGCCTGGTATCGCCGAACCCTGGACATCCCGGCCGAGGATGAAGGGAGAAAAATATTTTTGGATGTCGACGGCGCCATGTCGTATGCCATGGTATGGCTGAACGGCAACCTCGTCGGTGGATGGCCCTTCGGTTACGCATCCTGGCGGCTGGATTTGACCCCTTACGTTAATCCTGGTGGAGAAAATCAGCTGGCCATCCGCCTGGACAATCCTGCGGTTTCCTCCCGCTGGTATCCCGGTGGCGGTATTTATCGTAATGTTTGGCTTGTAAAAACCGAGCCGGTTCATGTTGCCCAATGGGGTACATTTGTGACGACGCCTGAGGTTTCGGAAAACTCGGCAACCATAAATCTCGAAGTTACGATTGACAATGGTTCAGAATCCACGGCTTTGGTAACCGCTGAAACAGAAATTTTTGAACTGGACAGGGAGGGCAACCGCACCGGACGCGCAGTCGCCGCTTTTGATCCCGTTGAAACAACAATTGCCGGGAGCGAAAGCAGTACCATATCCGGCTCACTCGTGCTTGATAATCCGCGTCTCTGGGGGCCCCCTCCAACACAAGAGCCAAATCTCTACGTAGCGGTTACAACCCTGACCCGGGACGGCAATCCCGTTGATCAATATGAAACCCGTTTTGGTATCCGTACCATAGAATTTGACAGTGACCGGGGTATCGTGGTGAATAGTGAACATATTTTCATCAAAGGTGTCAATCAGCACCATGACCTTGGCGCACTCGGCGGCGCTTTCCACACCCGCGCAGCCGAACGCCAACTGGAAATTCTTCGTGGAATCGGGGTCAACTCCGTCCGCATGGCACACAACCCTCCGGCACCCGAGTTGCTGGAACTCACCGACCGGATGGGCTTTCTGGTTGTGAATGAGAGTTTTGATGTCTGGGAGCGAAGAAAAACGCCTCATGATTTCCACCTGATCTTCCCCGACTGGTACGAGCAGGATATGCGCGCTTTGGTCCGTCGTGACAAAAACAGCCCCTCGGTTTACTTGTGGAGTACAGGTAACGAAGTGGGTGAACAATACACCGAAGACGCGGGCGCCGATATCGCACGCATGCTGAAGGCCATTGTCAATGACGAAGATCCGACCCGTCCGGTGACCGCCTCCATGAACTTTGCCAAACCGCCGATGGAGTTTCCGGATGTGAGTGATGTCATGATGCTCAACTATCAGGGCGAAGGAATCCGGTATGCGCCTGAATACCAGCACCTGACCGGAATCAGAACCGAACCGCTATACCCCTCCTTCCGGGAGACCTATCCCGACAGGGTGATCCTCAGCAGTGAAAACGCGGCTACGGTCAGCAAACGGGGTGTTTACATGTTCCCGGTGACCGACGCGATCAGTGCTCCTGCTGAAGACGGCCAGGGCGCCGATTCAGAAACAGGAAACGTCAGTGCCTATGAACTGTATACTACTCAATTCGGTTCGTCCCCGGATCGTGTATTCGCCGCAAAAGACCGGCATCCTTATGTCGGTGGCGGATATGTCTGGAGCGGGTTCGACTATTTGGGTGAGCCCACGCCTTTCTACGACAACCGCAGCTCCTATTTCGGCATCATTGACCTGGCCGGCTTCAGAAAAGACCGCGCGTATCTCTACAAGGCACGCTGGATGCCGGATGAGCCCATGGCACACATTCTTCCTCACTGGAACTGGCCGGACCGTTTGGGTGAAGTCACACCGGTTCATGTCTTTACTTCCGGTGATGAGGCCGAACTGTTTTTGAACGGTGAATCGCTTGGCCGCAAGCAGAAAGGCGAATTTGAATACCGTCTGCGCTGGGATGACGTGATCTATGAGCCTGGCGAGCTTCGCGTAGTCGCCTACAAGGACGGTGAAGAGTGGGCGGAAGCGTCGGTTCAGACCACCGGTGAGGCGGCCAGGCTGGAGGCATCGGCCGACCGGGCTGTCATTTCTGCCGACGGTTACGATCTTTCTTTCATCACCATTACACTGCATGACGAGGAGGGCAGATTCGTACGTAATGCCGATAATCAGATCAGCTTCAGTATCGATGGTGCTGGTGAAATCGTGGCCACCGACAACGGAGATCCCACCGATATGAACCCGTTCCCCTCGCATGAACGCCGTGCCCTGAGTGGCAAGGCTCTGGTGATTGTACGCGGACTGGATGGGGAGCCTGGAGAAATGACCATTACGGCAGAATCAGAGGGACTGGAAACCGCATCTGTCACGGTTCGCAGCTCTCTGGACTGATTCAGGTGAAAGCCCCCCTCTTATGATTTGAATGATATCGATCATGTAACCACTCAACATTTCTATCTCATACGGGCAGACCGGCATGAGATGACGGATTTGATCCGCTTACTGCCATGGAAAGGGAAAGCTGCATAATAAAAAAAGCCTGCCCCTGATATCAGAGACAGGCTTTTTTACATTGTCAGGTAACACTCAACTGACAAACAAATCCGGTCGGATTATTTCACCAGCATCATTCTCCGTACATCGCTGAACGATCCGGCCTGCAGGCGGTACAGGTAGACGCCGCTGGCCAGGTTGCTGCCGTCGAAGGTCACCGAATACTGCCCCGGAGCCTGCGCCGTGTTGTTTACCAGTGTCTGTACGAGACGGCCGGTAATATCGTAGACCTGCAGCGAGACATCCGCCTGCTCGGCAACTTCATACCGGATCTGCGTGGTCGGGTTGAACGGGTTGGGATAGTTTTGAGAGAGTTCGAATCTCACCGGAGTCGCATCGTCTCTCACATCGGTGGGGGCAGGCGGCACCCAGTTCTGCACATATTCGATCAGCCATTTCAGTGCCGGACGTTCCTCGCCGTTGGGATAAATCAGCTCGGCATCATCCATCCATATCCCGGGTCTCCATCCCCAGAAAGTGATGCCCTCCACGGCAGGATGCTCCCAGAACACCGGGAAAATGCGTTGCATGTTTTCAAGCTGAAGCTGGTCTGAAGCCTCCTGCGACAAGCTCGAGTTCCCCTGGATGTCCATTTCGGTGGCCTGAATGGGCAATCCGGTTTCGGCCAAATAGTCCAGAACGGAACGTATCTGATTTTGCGAGCCCGGGGTCGAGAAGGCATGGGCCTGAACGCCGATTACATCAATCAAGTCCCGTTCCATGAGGTCTTCGATGATTCGACGGTAGTTCCGGGCGTTCTGGGTGCCCCAGGTGTTGCTGCTCACGATGTTGTAGTCATTGATCATGAGCTTGCTGTTGGGGAATCGCTCACGGGCCATTTCAAAGGCGGTGATGATCCAGTCGTGACCGGTTTCACCGGTTCCGCCAAGAGCTTCAATATAGTTGGCATCGCCGCTTATACCGTCAGGCAGCTGGTGGTTGTTGGAACCTTCGTTCACCACCTCCACATACTCCATGTCCGGGTAGCGCACGGCCAGGGTGTCGTACCACTGGGTGATGGCTTCAAGCTGTTCTTCCGTGCTCAGGTCATTGATCCAGCCAGGCTGCTGTCCGCCCCAGGTAAGCACGTGAAATCGGTACGGGAATCCGTTATCCCTGGCGAGTTGGTAGCTGGCATCCAGATTGGTCCAGTTGTAGGTCCCTCGCGTACCTTCCACACTTCCCCATTTACCGGCGTTTTCGGCGGTTACCTGGTTCCAGTAATTGGCAAAATTGGCAATTTGGGGTGGTGACCAGATGTTGCCAATCCACTTGTCCTGCCCATCGGCAATGGGCGGACCGGGATGGATTTCGAAAGGATCATCCGGAAATTCGGAATAACCGGGGGTTACGTTATTCAAATTGGAAACCGTAAAGAACAGGTCGGAACGTCCGAACGCGAATTTGTGCAGGTGGGTTTCGTCTTCACGCGCACCGATCCAGAATGATACGGTAGTCGAGTCTTCAAACACATGGTAGGTAACCGACTCTTCATGGTAATTACCTTGTGAGATATTTATCCATCTCCAATCTCCAGATGCCGAACTTTCCCCGGTAACAACTTCATGCGGTTGAGAAGCTCCGACACCAACAAGTCCGTTGGCAACAATCCAACCATCTATACTTGCCGGATCCGGTTCGGTGAAAAGCGAATCCGGATAAAAGAAGCTGTCGGAGTCAAACTCAGCAACATCTGTCCTGACCCTTGCAAACAGATCGTATTCTCCTGCATAGGGGAAAAACACATCAAACTTGAGCAGGCGATCCTCGCTTCCTGGGATGTCAAGATTGTCGGTCACGGGATAGACATAGGTGATGGAATCTCCGTTATCTACCTCCTCGACGACTTCGAAGTCGGCACCTATCTCGGCATCGGCTACTTCCAGGACGATCGGTTTCCTGCGCGCAGGCGCTTCCTCGGTCTGCACGATTTGCAGGTTGTCGACATAAATGGTCTTGTCAACATTTTCCGGGAAGGAAAAATGAACGGGGACCCTGATGGGAAAACGCTGTTCGGCACTCTCAGGAACCGAAAAATCAAAGGTGTATTCCTGCCATTCATCGGTAGGCAATTGAAATCCTCCTCGCAGCGCGTTGAACTCGCCGTGATCTAAGTGCCAGACGGAGAATACCGCGATCGCACCGGGCTCTTCCGCTCGTGCCCACATGGAGAAGGTGTATGAGGCACCCGCTTCCACATACAGATCATAGCCGCTGACCTGAATATCCCAGGCATTATCTCCCAGTTCGTGCACGGTGAGCTTGACCGCACGTTCTCCGTGCTGTACCGGGTCGTCTACAATTTCAAACGTTGCGTCTCCACCATTTGCCAGATACAGCTCCCAAAACGGCAAATGATAATCTGCGGTATCAACGACTCCAAGCTCGGAGTCTTCAAAGCTGCCATTTTCATTGACGATTATTAAACCATTATCCGCATCGTTGTCATTATTGGCATTTGCAGTGCCAACGAGGAAAAGAAGCAGAATCAGAGACCAGGCAAGATGCCCCATCTTATTGCAAGCAGTAGTTTTATTTTCCATATCCTTGTATCAATTAGAGAATGACCAATCAATTGTGTATCAGGCTTTAAGCACTGATCGGCAGAAAAACAGCCTCTGCCGATTACATGCACAAACCGGAGGTGCTTGTTTCAAATCATCCGTCTTCCAACTTCAGAGTGGCAGTCGGGCACCCGGAATTACCCGCCACAGTTTCCGATCCGGGAGTGAACATTACGCTATACACACTTATGCTGAACTTTTCCAAAGCAGAGAAGGACTTATTATAAGTGTATCAAATACGTTTCTAAAATCCAATAAAAATCGCTTCCATAAATCGGCATATAGCTCCCGCAACACCGTAGTTGACAGGCTAACAATTACTTAATCAGAAAAAGAAAAAAATGTCTTTTTTTGGTTAAACGTCATACAAAACGATTGACATAGGCAGATATCATCCTGTCGCTGGAGCGGATTTTCCCGGAGCGCGTCATAAAAGAAGAGGAGGCGGTCGGCTCCGGGTCGGGGTCACTTACTCTTGAGTTACATTGCTCCAAAGATTTGGCAGAAACCGATAGTACAAAAGATGCCGCCAGGTTGACCAGTCATGACCTCCGTGTCCACCGACATAGTACTCGTGAGTAATTTCATGGGCATTCAAGGCTTCGTGCAGTGCCGCAACCCTGTGATTAAAAAAACTGTGGACTTCCTTTGTCCCCTGGCCCACAAACAGATAGTTTACTTTGTCATTAACCCCGGGATCTGTCAGAAAATGTTTCAAAGTGGTTTCCGCATGAACGTCACCGGCACTGAGTATGCCGAAACTGGCAAACAGATCCAGGGAGCGAAAACCGATGACCATGCTATGCCGTCCGCCCATGGATAATCCTGAAAGAGCCCGGCCTTCCGGGCTTCGAATTGTGCGGTACTCCTGGTCAACAAACGGGATCACATGGCTCCTGAGCTCTTTTTCAAACAAGTCAAAGGTCAGTTCGGCGTGTCGAGGGTGATTTCTGTGGATGATCTGGTTATTGGGGATCGCGATAATCATGGGCCTGGCATTATCTTCAGCCAGCAGGTTGTCCATGATAAAATTGACACGCCCGTCATAGACCCAGTTTGATGGCAATTCACCACTTCCACCCACAAGGTAAAGCACCGGATACGATTTGGTTTCATCATAACCCGGCGGGGTGTACACATACAACTCACGATGACCGTTGGTTACTTCAGAGTGATAGACATGGCGGGTTACACGTCCATGCGGAACATTTTTGGCATCATAGTAAGACGGGCCGTCTCCGTGCACTACCAACTGGCTGTATGGTGGCATTGCTGTAAACGCGGCACGGGTGTTGCCTGGGTCGGCCATCTGAATTCCGTCTACTACGATGTGATAGGCGTACATGTCGGGTTTAAGCGGACCAATGGTCAACTCCCAGATACCATCCTCTTTTTTCTGAAAGGGAATGGGCTCCTCCCCCAGCTCATTGGATGTGTGGATGGCACCTGCAGGCAGCTTCACACTGCGTGCCTCTGGAGCGTAGATCCTGAATGTTACCGTCTGATCATCATGGACCTCAGGCGAGTTTACCGGAGCGCTGAACGGGGTCAGTCCCTCCTTGTCCCTGTGCGGATCAAATTCCAGGTTAACATTGGCTTGCTGTGCCGTTAACATCGCCGGCATCAATAATAACAGTACTGTAAATATGGCTGTTTTCCATGTTTTTGCTGAATGAAGTATCGGGTTCAATATGTTTCCTCCGTTCATAATCAGTTGAGCTCAGATAAGTATGTTTTCATGATTCGCCAATCTGCCTGAGCAGGTGTTAGGCAATTCCGGGCAATGGCTTTTACCAGGCTTGGCATACATGTGCAGTTCCTCCCGACTCGAAATATAATTGCAAAATACCCTGCATATTCCATGAGGCCTGGAGTACCGCATCAATGATGCACAACAGTTAATCCAAATCCTGGAACAACAAGGGGGCAAGCTGATGCAAGCTGCGGCGCCAGGTATGGAATTCATGGGCGGTATCCTCCGATATGTATGAAACCGCGTTGAATCCCTGGTCCTGCAACTCCCCGGCTGCACTTTCTATCCGATCGGGTCTTTCTTTGCTGCCGCAACTGAGGAAAACAAGTTTGAGCCGGTCATGATCCGCAAGCTCTTCCGGCGTATAGGTACCGCCACTAAACAGCCCGTAGTAGGAGAACACATCCGGCCTGTTCAGAGTGACCAGTTTTGTTTCGAATGCTCCCATCGAAAGGCCGGCCATGGCGCGATGTGATTGTCGGCTTACCGTTCGAAAGTTTGAATCAATAAATGGTATCAGCTCATCAACAAGCACTGTTTGAAACGGTTTGATGTCAAAGTCCCGGATCCCGCCGAACGGGACATGGTTGATCATCCCATATGTCATAACGACAATAAACGGTCGGGCTTTGCCTTCCGCAATCAGGTTATCCATGATGAAATTGGCGCGGCCCTGATTCGGCCAGGATGTTTCGTTTTCACCATAGCCATGCTGCAGGTACAACACCGGATATCTTTTGGAAATATCATTTTCATAGCCGGGAGGAGTATAAACAAAAGCTCTTTTTGTTGTTCCCGTGCTCTCCGAGGGAAACAGCACTTCATGCACAAGTCCATGCGGAACATCTTTTGCTGCGAATATTTCCTCGTCATGTGCCGGCACTTCTACGCCACTGCCCCACCGGTGGGCACCAAAAAAATAGAGCGAACCCGGGTCAGGTACGGAGGCTCCGCCAATATTCAACTGGTAGTAATGAAACCCCTCATCCTGGGGTGATGATTCTCCGGTCCACACACCGTTTTCGTCTTTAGTCAGGTCATATTCTACTCCGCCGATGTCGAGCCGGACATATTCCGCATCAGGGGCGGATATCTGGACACGCACCCGTCCTTGAGCATTTACTTTCGGGTATTCGCTCCCTTGCTGATTAATGGAAGAAGGCCGGTAGTTCTCATCGTTGTCAAGAATGGTGCTACCGGATTGAGATGCCCCGAAGCAGCCTGATAGAATTACCGGGATTGCGATGATGAGTATAATTTTTTTCATAATATACTTTCCTGGAGGATAATTGCAGTAAACGGTCAACGGGCTTTAATCCCTGAATAGTAGTGGCGCAAACTGATACAGGCTTCTTCTCCAGGTTTGCCATTCATGACCTGTATCAGGCGACACATAGTAATGGGCGTTCATCCCCTGCTCTTTCAGAATTTCGACATTGCGTTTCGGCTGTGTTCCGAGATTAAATCGCCCGCTTTCAACTTCTTTACTGCCAAAGCTTATAAACAGGAGCTTATTATCCTCCAAAAAGGACGGGTTGTCTTCAATATCCTCAGGAGTGATACTGCCACCGCTAAACATGCCCACATGAGAAAAAACGTCGGAGTTGGCCAGTGAAATAATTCGTGTCTGCATCGCTCCCATGGACAGTCCTGCCAAAGCTCTGTTTTCCTGATTGTCCAGTGTCCGGAACCTGGTGTCAATCATGGGGATGATTTCTTTAATAAGGATATTCATGAACCCGTCGGCCCATCCTTGCGGAGGCCATGACCCGCGAGTCCGTTCTCTGCCTTCGGCACTTTCGGGCATTCGCCAGGTTCCATTATCCATCACAATGATAAACGGCCGGGCCTCGCCATCCGAAATTAGATTATCCATGATCAGGTTGGCCCTGCCCTGTGCCGACCAGCCGGTCTCATTTTCCCCGCCCCCGTGTTGCAAATACAACACCGGATAACGTGTATCGGGATTATCGGCGTAGCCCGGAGGTGTGTACACAAAGCAGCGGCGCATGCCATTGTCCAATTCAGAAAAATAGATGAGCTCACTGACCATGCCATGCGGCACATCCTTCAATGCGTAGAAATCCTGGTCATGGGCCGGTATTTCAACCCCGCTTCCCCACCGGCCTGCACCATAGAAGTAAAGTGAACCCGGATCAGGTACTGATGCGCCATCGATATTCAATTGATAGTAATGGAACCCTTCATCTTGGGGTGACGACTCCCCAATCCAAATTCCGTCATCATCTTTCGTTAAATCGTATTTCACTGCGCTGATATCGAGCTGAACCCTCTTGGCATCAGGAGCCGAAATTTTTACCCGTACCCTGCCTTCGGAATTCACTTTTGGGTAGTCCTGGCCGGGCTGATTTATGGATGATGGCTTGAAATCCTCAACGACCTGTCCGTAAGAAAGCAGGGGTAATAACCCTCCGGTAATTAATACCGTGATTGCTACACTCAGTATTTTGTTCTTCATATCTGGCACCATGTAATAATTATTTGATTATTTGCAGTCATAGCTGTTCTGCATAAAGCACGTAACTATAAACCTGTAACCTGAGGCAGGGTCTAAAATAATCTTGCCTGCCATTGTGTGTGTGCAATATGGATACAAGGTCATGTGACCCGGTTTATGCAACGGACTTATGCAACCCTCCTGCTACCTGTAACACTCCTCAGTGTGATTTACCATTTAACTGTTCTTCGATCGCTTTCAGGAAGAATAGCATACTATTCCGATGGCCTTCGCCACCATAGACTTCCGCCGAAGAACGACCACACATATCACAAGTGTACAAAATACATTTATTAAATCAAAAAAAGCGCTTCCACTTTTGGCCGGATTTACAACAAATTACAACAAAATGGTATGGCTGTGCGGTTTCGGCTTTCACCTGCCGGGAGCATATGCAACCAACAGGGGTTGTGTTCGGCAAGTTAATCAGGTATCAGAGCATACCTCGATCCTTGAGATTTTGAACCAGGTGTTCCTCATAAAACTTCGACTCATAATTATCCCGGATATCGGATATTACCCTCTCGTTGATGATATTTCGGTGGTGCTCCCGAAACCTGGTTTCAATGCGGTCCGACACTTCGTCAAAGCTAAGCTGCTTTTCCGGCAACACTCTGTTTGCCCAAACAAGGGCTGGGACAGCTCCCTTTTCGGGATGGTGAAACTCAACCGGGCCTATCACATCCCCCTGCTCAAGATCAATGACGACATGTTCTATTCCGGGTTGTGACCGTTGATTCCGAACATGCGTATTACCGTCACGATCCCGGTAAAAAACCCTAACCTGAATTCTGTGTGCCAGTTCTGAAAAGGGCGTTCCGGCCTCGTACTGTGATTTCATTTCTTCAATCCGGGATTCACTTTCGGCATCGATAATCCGTGTATGGACAGTTCTGAGCTGATAAAACAGGGAGTCCTTAACCTCTTCGTAAAAAGATATCAGTCTGTCTTCTGTCGATTCTGGAATCTGACTTTCTATCACATGATCATTAAAAGCGATCAGAATCTCATTTCTAATTACCCAGTTGCGTGTGGCTGGTGTGAATATCTCTTCCAGCAGGCCGGCCTCTCTTGCAAGCTCACCTACCTTTTTCTCTCTGAGGGCGGAAACAATAAAGTTCCTGAGCCTCTCTTCTGCAAATGCAGGCGAGTCGGTCGGGATTAAAATGTTATTAAGCAGGTATAGGTATTGTTCCAGGTCAACGGTATTGTCATTATATGTCAGTATCTCAAAATTGTTGCCGTGTTCCAGCTCTTCAGCGATAACGCTGCGGTAATGTCCTCCACTGAAAAAGTTTGGCTGTCTGGCCCACCTGTGAATAGTCTGAAATGCTTCGTCATTCCACTGCACTGATTCTTTCCCTACGAGGGATTCCAGGAAACGGTCATACTCTTCCATACTTTTACTCGTGTAGGCATCCCTGACACGCCGCCTTACCTCTTCTTCCATTTCCTCAAAGGGATCAATACTTCTTTGGATGCGATCTGTGGCTTCCACGATGTAATACGCATTTTCATGTTGGATCACCTCCACATCTCCCACTTCCAATTCAAACACAACCGAATCAACGGGGAACATGACGCTTCTTCTCCATGTGGCCGGTTCGGCATATCCACCGGTTCGGGCGGACGCTTCATCCTGGGAATAGGCTTGAACGAGATCTGCAAAATTATCACCCGATTCTATTCTTTCAACAATCCCGGCGGCTTTCTCCTCCAGCGTCTCCTGCCGCTCTGATGCCTCATAGTGGTCTTCAAACAGTACAATCTGTCTGTACCTGACCTCATGTTTCATGTTTTCATGGGCATCTCGAAGATAGGCCTCCGTGAGATACTCACCCAAAAACTCCTGTTCGAAGTATGCAGCCACCAGTTCTTCGTTGATATGTCTCTGCATGGGAAGAAGAAGCTCCTCTCTCTCATTCAGGTTTTCATCAAAAAAGCCAAATCGTTTATACTGATTGCCCACCATTTCGTTCATTACATTTTTATACCCCTCGAGCGCATCATCGTAGCGAACATGAGCCAACAAGTTTTGCGCATATGCATGCAGATCACCAAACGTCAGTTTATATGAGTCACCAATCGTATAAATAACATCTGACCCTACATCATGGTCTTCATTTCTTTCAGCATCCTGACAACCAGCTGCAAATACAAGTAATAGTAAAACAATCGAAAGTTTCTGATGATACCGATGCATATAGTTTAATTTATCGTAAGACATTCCATTACCAGGGTATAATATCTATAAAAGCCCTGACTAAAAAATTAGCCAGGGCTTTTTATAGAATACGTGCTATAAGAGTCTGAGTTAGCGCAGATTCTTATTTAATCAGTGTCATTGTACGTGCTTGTACCTGATCACCGACCGTCAGACGGTATACATATACACCACTGCTGACGGACATTCCTGATTGTGTTTCGGCATTCCAGGTCACCGTATGGGAACCGGCATTCATGGAGTCGTTAATCAGGGTGGTAACAAGCTTGCCGGTAACATCAAATACTTCAAGTTTTACATCAGCGTTGTTCTGCAGTGTAAAGCGGATTTGAGTTGCCGGGTTGAACGGGTTCGGATAGTTCTGTGCCAGTTCAAAGCTGGTCGGGCTTTGCGGCATTCTATCCGGATTTTCAACAGAAACAGTTCCGAACTGAGGATCACGGCCTTCGTTAAGTGCGCTTTCCAGTTCAGCGTACAGGGCTTCCTTGTCTGCTTCGAATTGAGCCTTGCTGTCAGCAAACCAGTTGAGGTCACCAAGCGGCATGCCGCCAAGTCCGGCAGTCAGGTATGCACTGTTGCTGTAGGAAAGGTCAACCGGAATTGGCCAGTCCGGATATGGCATCATACCATCATCGCCACCTCTTTCTGTTTGTCTTTCCGGATCGATTCTCCACTTGGGCAACACATAGGGCCCGTCATCTGCGGTATCGACACTGAAGAGAATCAGCTCTTCAACCATTTCTGTCATCAGGTTTTCCGGATTGACGAAATCGGGATTGCCTCCCATGACCCAGTTGCCTTCGTTGAAGAGCGGATAACGATCGTTGTCATCAAAGATCTCCTGGGTTCTGGAGTTCATGGTGATCATCTGTGTGACCCAGTCACTACGATCCTGAGCTTCATTTTCGTTCAACTGCTGGACGATCTGGTCGAGTCGCTCATCCCAGAATACTCCATTGTTGAAGACCAGAATTTTTCTGTCAGCATCGCCATAACCTTCAAACGCTTCATCTCCTTCCGGCAGATGATTCACGTTGATAATACCGTGAGGCAGTTCATCCTGATCCGTTTCCTCGATATCCAGACCGGGGAAATAACCCTGAACATTACTGTTCACGAACAGGTTGTTGGTAACTGTCAGGTTGGTATGATAGCCGAAGCTTGTGAAAAGCTGACCGGCAGCATTCACAAAGGTGTTGTGGTTGATAAACGCCCTTTCAAAATAGAAGCCGCGGAACTTGTACATCATACCCTGGGCCATCACATGCGTTGAGTTTTCAACAACAAGTTCACCGGTCGGGTGGGAAGTGTTGTCATAGACACCGCCATTTCTACGGCAAGCCTCACCGCTCATGTTCGCGAAGTAACTGTCACGGATATGCAGACTCGTATTGGGCACTGAGTTGGACTGAACAAAGATCCAGTTGTTATGCTCCAGGAGAACGTTATCAAATGTAAGCGTTTTTCCGGCTGTCTGAGCTTCAATAAGAGCCCATCCCTGGCTGTTATCCGTCGCACTTGCAGACGAAATCAGGTTTTTGAGGGTCAGGTCTTCACGGAACATGAAGAAACCTCCGTTCGTGGCAGCACCTTCCACTGTAGAGCCGTGGATGTTAGGAGGCATTTGCTCACTTTGGCTTTGCACCAAGCGAGTATTGTCTGCGCCAACAACACGTATATGCCGTTCCGGCGTTGTCATTTGTCTTGTAAACCAGTAAACTCCACCGGGTACAAGTTCATATACACGTCCTTCCGGTGCATCTTCATCCAACTCGATGGCGTCTGCAAGGGTGTTGTCCAAAAACGATCCCGACACAACCGCGTCAAGGACGACAACGGTATCACCGCGTGTTTCAATGATAACATCATCCCACTCCTGTGCCACTGTGGAATTCAATCCCACCAAACACATCAATGCGACGAGCAACGGTAGCATTCTTTTACTCATAATATTGAGCCTCCTGTTTATTTGTTTTATTGATTAGGGCAGGGAGCATAATGGGATATACTCCCTACCCTTTTTGGGTGAATCGTTTCAACTACTTTTTAGAAATCATATCGCAAGCCAATTTCAAACGAACGGGCATCGTAGCGAATTCTGGTAAGCTGGTTAGATGGTTGCTCATCGAGCTGTCCATCGGTGTAGCGACGGAAGTAGCGATAGGTATTGGTGGGATTGTGCGTAATGTTCACTCCACTTATCGACATGCTTAAGCCCTCCACGGGCAGCCGCTGCCGAATTGAGAAATCCCATCCATAGACATCTTCGTCAAACCAGTCAGCTTCCGGCCTTTGGCCAACCGAGGTGATCACATCACCCTGGAGCCTGAAAGAAACTCGTCCGGAGAAACCACGGTAATCTGCGCCAAGAGCCACGTTGATGATGTGGTCACCCTGAAAAAGCAGCCGCCCTGTACGGACAATTTCCTCTTCAACCAGAATCCTTCGCGGAGGAAATACCGTTTGATCCATAACTTCTTCGAATCGGATAAATCTGTAATCCATCTCGGAGAAGTTTCGGGTATAGTTCACATTCAAAACGGTGGAATTGAACGGAGCCGGCAAGTACCAGAAGTTGGTCTGCCAGTCAATTTCAAAGCCATGAACATGCGCCTTGTGAGGATTGTTCATGAATGTACTTACCTCATAACTGCCGGCCGGGGAACTGAAGCCCATAGCCTCCCATGTTTCGGCCTCCGGGAAGTTGATTCCTTCCGGAAGGGCCCTGTTCAGCCTGTTAATACCATAGAAGAAGTCTGTAAGCTCTTTGTAGAATACGCCCACGGTAAACAAGCCGATCTCGTTATTGTAGAGCGCGACGTTAAAATCGAAATTGTTCGAAATCGTCGGCTCCAGAAACGGGTTACCTGCCTGGCCGCTGCCTGCACCCCTGAAAACATTGGGAATGAGCATGCTGAAGTCAGGACGCGAAATGGTTTTGGTATAAGCCGCCCGAAGATCCATCCAGTCGGTAACGGAGAAACGTGCCTGAACATTCGGGAACAAATGGCCATAGTCTCTTTCGACTGTCGTGATCGAATCCGCCATTTGCAGCACATGGGGATCCCGGCGCTCAAGGTTTATGACATCACCATAGGCACCGTGGGTTTCGTACACAAAGTTGGCATCATAGTCCATGTTGAAGTGCTCATAGCGAACACCGGCCATCAGGGTCAGACGCGTTCCAATATCAAAGGTACCCATGAAGTAACCCGCGGTAATTCTTTCAGTCAACGAGAAATCGTTCCGCTGTGAATCGGACTCATGGATGGGCCAACCCGCCCCTTCAAGGGCCCGATAGAAGCTGTCCATCATATCCACGTCAATTACGCGATTCATTGGCCTTCTTCCATCAAAGAAATAGTCGCCACGGCCATCTCCGTAGCTGTGATCAATAAAGTCTTCAAATCGGAGTCTTCTGCTTGGATCAATACCCCGTTCAATGGCCCATTCCCTTGCCTCATCATAGTGATTAGGAATTTCAAGATCATGAGCTTTCAAACGGTCACGTTCGTTATCCCTGTTTGTGATCACCATTCGTCCACCGGTCTGGAACTCGACAGAAACACCCCCACCGAGATCCACGGGCAAGGTAAAGTCGAGATTACCGGTGTAGTTTCTTTGGGTAAAATCGATTTCTTCCAGGAAATGCGTTCCTTGCTGAATGGCGTTAGCCCAAGCTCCTTCGCGATACTCAATATCATAGAAATCGTCGAATCTTATTTCCAAACGATTCTGATCCGCGAAATCAGCTTCGGCATCACCACTGTTGGCGAAGTAGAACTCATCCCAGTTATCGCCGTATCTCAAGTTGGTTTCCTGCTTGCTTCGTGCATGAGAAACCCCAAAATTTACCTGAAGATCGGAGAAATTGTATTCTCCCTGCAGCGCGTTGATCAGAAGCTGACGATCTCTGTCGTTTCGATTTATCCGATATGACCGCCGGCTGGCACCAAGCTCCAGGAAGTCCCGGAATCCCACATAGTCAGAGTTTGTGTGCGCGATGGTATTTTGCAGAGAGATTTTTCCGTTGGGAAGGCGATAGTCCATGATCACACTTCCACCATACTCGGAAACGATATTAACTTCATCCATGAAGTTAATTTCATTCACTCGCATGACATGATCTCCATCAACAGCAGAATGGAACTCGTAGTTGGCCTGAATGATATCGGCACCGCCATCCCTTCTGTTGGCATTTGCCTGGACAAATACTCCCAGGCGATCATCAAAGAATCTGTCGCTCAAGCTTCCCCACATCTGATAATTCTCACCGGGGTAGGTACGATCCTGTGTATTGTAGCTTCCTTGAACAAGCGCGTCGAATTTGAGTCCGGAGGGAGCTTCTCGCAATCTCAGGTTAACGGCACCTCCTGTTGCGTTCGCTTCCATGTCGGGGGTAACCGCTTTGGTCACATCAATACCGTCCAGCATGTTTGAAGAGATGAATCCCAGGTTGGTGGACCGGTCGTTCTGATCCGTAGACGGCAACTGGATACCATTCACACTGACCGTGTTCAGTTTGGCCTGCATACCGCGAATCACAATCTTGTCACCATGCTGAAGCGAAACACCCGGCAACCGGCTCAAAGCGGTAGCCGCGCTGGCATCGGGGAGCTCCCGGATTCTTTCTGATGAGACAATATTCTGAATAGTCCGTGATCTGAGCTGCTCGTTGATGGCCGAGGTTTGCCCCCTTGCCTGGGCAGAAATAATTACTTCTTCTCCGGTGATACCACTCCAGTCCATCACGATGACAACTTCTGTTTCCTCACCGGCTTCAACTACGACATCCTGCCGTACACGATCGTATCCGATATAGGTAGCTACAAGAGTATATTCGCCCGGCTGTACATTGCGGATGGTAAATCTACCTTCCATATTGGTAGATGCTCCTCTGTTGGTGCCCTCAATCATTACGGTGGCCCCCAGCAGGGTTTCATCATTCGAACCGTCAATGAGAGTGCCAGTGATGGTTCCCGTGTTTTGAGCTAATGCGTTTGTAGCTACAACCAGCAGAAAGGCTACTGCAAAAGCGCTTGTCATTTTTTTAATCATAGTTTTGGTATTGCTTTTTAACGGATCCACTTTTTTAGTTATAAACCAGATGTGAAAAATTTTCAGCTCCGATGGCTGATTTGAAGAATATTTACTAACCGGGTTGGTTTACGGGCATCAGATGTCAAAAATCAACACTTGTACCCACGGATTCAATAGTTCACTGCACGATAATTATCTGTCTGTATCCCTGTATATCAACACGCAACTACAACCTTGCGCGGGCTTTGATTCCCTGTATCACGTTATCATCATAAGTACTTGTTATTCTGTACCTCACACATGCTTCAGGATGATTTTCATTGACAAGGGGAAGCGGCCCCAGGCAACTCACATAGCATAATCGTTAAATATACACCAAAAATAATAAAAAACACTTCCGGCGACAAAGAAACAAAAAGCGCTTTTCGATATTTCCGGTACAGTTTGTTCATCTTCTAGTCGCAATCGTTTTTCAAGCAACCTGTTGCGTGTTTTAATCTGTTCGGAATCTCTGCAATCATCCTCCGAACGTTGTCCTGGCGCCCGAGAAAGATCGGGCAAACATTCGAGCAAATTTCTCTCACACTTAAAGGATAATGATTTTTTTTTGTTCCTCCAATAACTAAATCGGTAAGACAAAAAAAAGTGACGGCCTATCTCCGCCTTCAGAAATTGCAGTGCCCGAACTCAAAGTCGACACTTCAGCCACCAGGCAGCTTCTTAACCAATATCCGTCTACTTATCATCACACCTTATGCTTACAAAAAATAACTTATACAGATCCAACGGAAATGGCAATAAGCATGGTAATGTTTATTTACTTATCGGGCGGGCAGATACCTTGATACTGTGGAAACAGAAATAAAACGGAGCCATCAAGTTTCCGCCCAACTCATGGGCAGTCTTCCAAGGTATCCGACACCCGAAGAGCCGCTCACGAGGCAGCTTCCAATGTTACCGGTCACGCCCCGTGGTTTATGCACATCAAAGCCTTTGACCCTTTTTCGCTACCTGATCAAGGTGAGGCTTCGAGACTGAACAAAATCTCCCGCCTTAATGCGGTAAATATAGACTCCACTGGCCAACCCGTCTCCATCAAAGTGATAGACATGTCGTCCGGCTTCCAGTGACCTGCCATCCAGCAACGATGCTACTCTTCTGCCGGTCACATCGTAAACTGCCAGGGAGACATCTGTTGCCTGGGGAAGTGTAAACCCGATGTTGGTGGACGGGTTAAACGGATTGGGATAATTTTGATCCAATGAAAACGCATAAGGCGTTTCAAGTGGATCATCGCCCGATGTGACATATTGATCGGAATGAAAGCGGAAACTTTGCAATCTTAAAAGCGATGTACCTTCATCACCCAAAAACCGCAAATATACGTCATGCCGACCGGTGACATCGTCTACCGGTACCGAAAATGTCTGATAGTTACTCCATGATCCGGTATTTTCGATCGGAACTTCCGCAATCAGCTCGCCCGTTTCAATGGCACCCAGCCACACCTCTGCGATGCCCCCGTCATTTGGGCTGGAAGCACGCATACTCACGGCATTGGTAGTATGCTGATAGCCGCCATCCATACTGTCATCACCAAACTCCACACCGGCATAGAGGGCCCAGTCTCCATTATGGATATCACCGAGATATCCCGGCCTTCGCTGTGCCCCCGACCTGTTTACTGCGTGCCTGCCCATAATGTCCGTATACGCATCTCTGTAGATATACAGGTTGAAAAATGCAAACCGGCCTTCGACATACAGGCCCTGCTGGTTGCCTGTGAACGCGTTGAAGTCGATATCGGGATGGGGCTGATCCATGGATACCACATTAATCGACTCCCCTATTTGCGTCCAGTCGGCACCATCAGCACTGTAGAAACCGGTAAGTGTATGTTCATTGCGAACCAACTTGAGCCAGACCTCCTGGCCGACCGTATTCGGAGTTTCGTACTCGATATCCTGAAAACTGAACGCCAAAACCCGCTGCCCTTCGTCGTTTCGGGAGCTGTACAATTTTGCAAAATGGGTTTCCGTGCCGTTGAAAATCCAGAGACCGGCTTCATGTGTCGGCTGCACCGGGTTGAAGTCAACTTTTGTGATCAGAGAGTATCCATGCTCTCCATCGTTCTTGATGACCGTGTTGTCGCCCTGATACGGCTCCATGTACAACCATCCGGGCCTTTCGTTCAATGAAATGGACGCCGGCCGGGTTTCTCCCAGTACGGACCATTCCGGATCCAGTTCGCTCCCGTTGAACATATCGGATTTGGGAACCATCCAGGGAACACCTCCGGACGGCAAATCCGGCGCCGTCTCGGCATTATCGGTCGGATACCGCATCAGCGGCCACCCCTCATCATCGTAAACAACCTCGTGCAACAGCCCCTGACGCCCCTGGGCATACCAGTTGCCAACATGGTAACTGTGGCCGATCGCCCAGCTTGTTCCGTCATCAAGAGTGACGGCAGGAGAGATATGATTGGGGCGATCAAATGAATGCCGGCTGCCGAAATACATGTTCCCCTGCATGATCTCCCAGTCATCCGGATCATCCGACAACACCTCGCTGCGCATCACATACTGCTCACCGACCAGATGCTCCGCAAAACTGTAATAATAGTACCCGTTGTATTTCCACATGACCGGCCCTTCCGCCCATCCGTAGGGGTGATCCGGCGCCGGGTTCAACCAGGACAAATCAAGCACCTCTCCCGTAGGCTGGCCATCCTCCCCCAGCTCTACCATGTGATTGACGGAGTGACCGGCTTTGGTAAGCAAAAACCAACGACCAGACTCTTCATCAATGAAAATGGAGTTGTCGACACCCAGGTTATGGACTCCGGGAGGAAGATCCATCACCGTCGGGCGGCTCCAGGGGCCTTCCGGATCATCCGCCGTTACAAAGTACATACGGCCGCCGCCACGTCCGAAATAGTGCCAATAAGTATCGTGGTGATAGACCATGTGGCCGCCCCAGATTCCGCCACCGGGATCATTCCCGTATACGCTCCAGTCAAACGGAACCGGCTGGGCGATAACCTCCCAATGCACCAGGTTACTTGACCTGTAAATTCTCGGGGTTACATTGAACGACGATCCAGACGAGTAGAAATAATCACCGATTTTGGTGAGCGTAGGATCAGGATGATCACCGGGGAAAACCGGATTCACAAATGTTTGATGAGAAGGTGGCAGCTGTCCAAAACTCATCGCAACAAGCAAGAACGTGTAAAGCAGTGTAGTAATCGCAAATCTCATAGAGTGCCTCGGTTTGTTTCGGAATATCGATCATACTGAAAGGAATCTCCTATATTCCTGGCATTTTGATATCCACTTCCTGAATAAATGTATCTAGTACACTTATAAGGTGCAAAGAAAATTATAAATCAGCAACAGGATACTAAAAAAGCGCTCACAAAAAATTCCGGCAAGTGAAGCAACCGGACTTTTCCCTGCTTTCAGAACAAAAAAACCGGATGATGAATTGATATATCCACCATCCGGCCTGATTTCGGATTACACACTATAAGGAGTCGGGCAAAACCCAACACAAACTTTTGGTCAGCGAACTTCCAGCACAATCAGCGATTTCGCCGGAAGATCGATATGGAGCTTCCCGCCTGAAATCCGAGCTCCGTCAAAATCCTGCGGACTCACCACACTCGGCCGGTCAAAGGTATTGTGCGCATTCATCCGGTCTGCCGTAAGGATACGTCCGGAAACCCGGCTCAGGTCGCCGCCGCGAATATCGATCTCAATGGATCGGTCCTGGTTCGGATCGAGGTTGGTCATGGTCACATGCATCCGGCCGTTGCTGTCGCGTGATGCGGTAGCCGTAACGGCAGGAATGGACTCTCCGTTATAGGTATACTCGCCGGCATCCATCTTGAATGTCAGATATTCGGCATCATGGTGCACGGTATAGAAATCGAATACATGATAGGTCGGTGTCAGCAGCATCTCATCGCCTTCGGTGAGGATCATCGCCTGCAGCACGTTGACGCTCTGAGCGATATTGGCCATTTTCACCCGGTCCAGATGGCGGTGAAAAATATCGAGAGACGCCGAGGCAGACAGCGCATCCCTGAGAGCGTTCTGCTGATGCAGAAAACCGGGATTGGTTCCTTCCATGGGTTCATGCCACGTACCCCATTCTCCGAGAATCAGCCAGATTCGTTTTTCAGGATCGTACTGATCCATGATGTTTTTGTGCCGGGTAATCAGTTCATCCCAGAACAGGGTCTCTTCCATCAGCTCGAACCATTCGGCTTCGGTAAAATCGATGGCATGCCCTTTTGTGTCTTCCCAGGAGCCGGTAATGGTGTAATGATGCAGATCCAGTCCGTCCATGTAATCGGCGGCGCGCTCCATCATCACGCGGGTCCATTCGTAGTCGTCACCGGCGGCGCCGGCGGCAATACGAAAAGGCTCGGCATCGCCCATCGGGTGCAAGAATGTGGCAAACTGACGGTAATCATCCGCATACTTCTCGGGACGCATGTTGCCGCCACATCCCCAGCTTTCGTTACCCACACCCCAGAACGTGACATTCCAGGGCTCGGCGCGGCCGTTCTGTTTACGCAGTTCGGCCATGGATCCAGGTCCGGGATGGTTGATGTACTCCCACCAGCGGGCCATTTGCTGCACGGTGCCGCTGCCGACATTTCCTACGATAATCGGTTCGGTGTCAAGCATCTCGGTCAGTTCCAGAAACTCGTGTGTGCCAACCGCGTTTTCATCAACCACCCCGCCCCAGAGCACGTTGATGATGGACGGTCGCTCTTCCTGCGGACCAATCCCATACTCCCAGAAGTAGTAGTCGGCAAAGCATCCACCCGGCCAGCGCAAATTGGGGATCTGAATTCTGCGCAGCGCTTCGACCACATCTTCCCGGATTTCGTACTCACCGTCACCAACCTCCTTCCAGATGCCGTCATAGATACCACGGCCGAGGTGTTCGGCGAAATGACCGTAGATATGCCGGCTAATGATGTCTTGCGGCTGATCGGCCTGGATGACCATTTGCTGGGTTGGTTGCCCCGTCACCGGCGCGTTGAAGGCAAATCCCGTGATCAGACAGCAAAAAGCGGTAACCAGAGTAACAAACCGCAATCTACTGTAGCTATTGCGGCTGTCCGCCAAAGCAGGTGATATACGGATTTTTTGCAGAAAAGAGTCGAAAAAACCAGTCACTGAAGACGATACAGCCTCCATGGTTGAATGATCCCTGAAAGATGATTTCATAGTATTATAAAATTTAAGCGCAACTGTTCCATCGAATAAACGGATCCTTCGCAGAAGCGCACGTTGCCTGTTAAAAAAAGCCCGGCTCGGCGGGAAAAGTCCACCCATACCATCCCCTCGCGGACAAAAGTGTTCCCGCCGGCCAGGTTGTAACGTTAGTTGTCAAGTTTCTCGTTGGCAAGATCGACAATCGAAAAGAACGCCGGTTTCGGCTGCCATTCCCTGTCAAAGACCAGCGGATAATTGGTGCGGCCCCGTACCGGCCAGTTGTTCTTCCAGGAGTCACCATCGGTAACCCCCCAGAAGGTGACGCGGGTGATATCATCGCGATGGCGCAGGTAAATCTCAAATATATCCCGGTACCGGTCGGCCAGCTCCTGCTGGACCTCAGCCGGCAATCCGTCGGGGTAGGGATTCAGCTCGTCGCGGAGCTCCACCTGCATATTGACATCCGCTCCCATGTAATCCATGGCCTGTGGCAGCACATCAATCTCAATTTCGGTGACCATCACATCGATGCCGAGGGCGGCGAAATCCACGACTGTCTGTTCAACCTGTTCCAGATCAGGCCATTCCAGGTCAAAGTGCCCCTGGGTTCCGATACCGGTTATCGGGGCACCGTTTTCCTGGAGATACTCTACAATCCAGACCGCTCCTTCCCGCTTCGACGGAATTTCCAGCGAGTAATCATTATAGTATAACTCGGCATCAGGATCCGCTTCACGGGCATACTTGAATGCCTTGACCAGGTAATCCTCCCCGATGATATTGTACCAGGGGGATTCTCTCAGCGATCCATCCTCATTCAATGCCTCGTTGACGACATCCCAGCCATGGACGCGGCCCTTGTATCGTCCGACGACGGTGTGGATGTGATTACGCATACGCTCCAGCAATGCTTCGCGACTTAGCGTATTGCCATCCTCATCCTCAAAAACCCATCGGGGTGTCTGGCTGTGCCAAACCAGGGTATGCCCGACAACAAACATGTCGTTCTCCTCCGCGTACTCAATGAACATGTCGGTCGCTTCGAAATCATACACACCCGGTTCCGGGTGGATGTTTTCCCACTTCATCTCGTTTTCGGATGTCACGGCGTTGAAGTGCACGCGAGCAAGTGCGGCACCCTCCGGGTCTGCACTGGAGATCTGCCGGTGATTCATGGCGGTACCGATCATGAACGCATCCTCGAAAACTTCATGCAGGGATGGAATTGGTGATTCCTCCGTCGGCGGAGGTGTCGTATCACAGGCTGCCAAAAGCAGCAGGGAAAGGGAGGTTACAGCAAATAATCTCATAGGTATATCAGTTTTGAAAGTTGAAATATTCAGTTGAAAAATCAGGATTCGTTCGCTTCGGAATCTTTTTTCCTGGCGAGCAGGTCCTCTTCAATTTTTACCATCATGGTATCTTTGAGCGGGTAGAAGAGCATGATTGCGCCGCCAATCAATCCGAAGATCGCCGGATAGAAGCTCATCAACATCCGGATGCCGATAATGGTATCGTCGGTTTGCTGGGCAAGCGGTACAAAGTTGTGCAATTCCAGAATCCATCCGACGAACGCACCGCCGAAAGTGAGGCCGAGCTTGAGCATAAACAGTGAAGCCGCCATGATCAGCGCGGTAGCCCGCCGGCCGAACTTCCACTCGCCATAATCGGCCGCATCCGTATAGAGTGCCCACTGAAGTACCGACACAGAACCGAAGAAGTACGATACGATGATGTTCAGGATAAATATAAGCAGCACATTTTCCGGTTGCAGGAAAAAGAAGAAACATGACGCAGCGGCACTCGTCAGCAGGAAGCCCGAATAGACATTCTTTTTGTCGATCCGCTTGGTGTAGAGCTTGGTCATGATCGCGCCGAGCAGCGTGGAGATCGAACCCAGGGTAAAAAACGAAGAGGTGAAGACTTCAAACCCGAGATTGATAGTGTATCCCAGCAACACCAGTTGCTGGTCCTCCACAAAGTACCGGAAGTAGTAGGCGGTGGCTGACCCCCGCATCACGATGTAGGTCAGCTGGAACAGGGTTGCGATTCCGATCAGTACCCACGCCTTGTTTTTCAGAAGGTCCTTGAGGTCGTGGCTCACTTTGTTCCGCACCACCTTTTTCGGTGTGACTCGCTCGCGAGTCATGAAAAACGTAAGCATCAGCAACAGAACGGCGAAGGCACCATAAGCCGCCATTGTCAGCTGCCAGCCAAGCTGCTCGTCCCCTGAACCAAGAAAACGGACAAGGCCGAGGGTAGCAAAACCGACGATCATCTGTCCGACAAACGCGGCTGCAAAGCGGTAGGATGACACTTCGGCTCTTTCGGCAGAATTCGGGGTAATAACACCCATAAGTGCGGAATAAGGCACGTTTACTGCCGTGTACAGCATCATCAAAGCCATGTAGGTCACATAGGCATATACGATTTTAGACGATCCGGCAAGTTCCGGAGTCGTGAAAGTCAGAATCCCGCCAAGTGCCAGAGGAATGGACAATGTGGCAATATAGGGCCTGAACTTACCCCAACGCGATTCGGTACGGTCGGCGATCATTCCCATAATGGGATCGGTAATCGCGTCCCATATCCGGGTCACCAGCATCATGGTACCCATGGCGGCGGCGGAGAGGCCGAATACATCGGTGTAAAAAATGGGCAGGAACAGGACAAAGGTCTGGAAATACAGGTTGGTGGCCATATCACCAAAACTGAATCCAACCTTCTCCTTGAAGGTTAGCCGCGGACGTTCAACTTCAATGTTATTGCCATTCGCGACTTCCGGAGTATCTTGATTTTGTGCCATATCGGTTTTTGGGTTAGGGGATAATCTGCACCGCTTTACTGATCGGAGCGCTGCAGATCCTCAAAGTGAAAGAATAAATTGTCAGAAAACAGTGAGGGTTACATGTGAAAGGTCTTTGTCACGTGAGGAACTGCCGACCATAATATCAAATTCGCCGGGTTCCACGACATATTGCAGGTCGATATTGTGGAAAGCAAGGGTTTCTCTGGTAATATTGATGGCAACTGTTTCGGTTTCTCCCGGATTGAGCCAAACTTTCCGAAAGCCTTTTAGTTCCTTCACCGGACGCGTTACCGAGCTGATTCTATCGCGTACATACATCTGAACCACCTCGCTGCCTTCGCGGCCGCCGGTGTTGGTGACATCCGCCAGAACCCGCGTCGAGCCATCTTTGCTGATGGTCCCATCTTCCAGCCGGACATTTTCGATTGCAAAGTTTGTATAGCTCAGTCCATATCCAAAGGGATACAGCGCAGATACATCGTCATGCAGGTAACCGCGGCGTGCCGACGGTTTGTGATTGTAGAACGACGGTATGTGTCCCACGGAACGAGGGATCGAAATCGGAAGCTTGCCTCCGGGGCTGTAATCCCCGAACAGCACATCAGCCACCGCACCACCGGTCTCCTGACCGATATACCAGCACTCGAAAATACCGGCAACGGAATCGTTAAGCTCGGTTATCGACAACGGCCGACCGTTAAACAAAAAAACTACTACCGGCTTTCCGGTTGCCACAATGGCGCGGACCAGCTCGTTCTGCCTGCCGAACAGCTCCAGGCTGGTGCGGTCGCCCATATGGTTGAGCGCCCAGGACTCTCGCGAGGTCTGCTCGTTGCCGCCGATAGCCAGCACTACTACATCCGATTGTTCAGCGACTCGAACCGCCTCCCGGATCATCCTGCGATCCTCTTCGGGATCAGGCAGATCTACTTCGTCTTTGTTCCAGTCGCCGTCGACCGTTATTTCGCACCCTTTGCTGTATATCACCTCTATATCGTCACCCACACGCTCACGGATTCCTTCATAAACGGTGGTTTCGTATTTCGGAACTCCCATATAGCCCCCGAGCAGGCTGCGATCGGCATTCGGACCAATTACCGCGATAGTTTTGAGCTTTTTGGGATCCAGCGGCAACAGGTTGCCTTCGTTCTTGAGCAGTGTAATACTTTCGCGAGCAGCCCGAAGCGCGATGTCCCGGTTGCCTTCACAGCCGGAAATTTTCTCGGCTTCCTCCGGATCGACATACGGATCATCAAACAGGCCCATTTTGAACTTCCAGTAGAGCAGGGGTTCCACCAGCTCATCCAGCTGCGACTCTTTGATCCGGCCCTCTTTCACGAGATCCACCAGACTCAGGTAGCAATCCGGCTCCGGAAGTTCCACATTCACACCGGCGTTGACCGCCAGCTCGGCCGCATCTTTCTTCTCTGCCGCCACAAAATGGCCATGCGTATCGGGGCGATAGGTCATCTCCCAGATCGCATAATAATCGGACACGGCGAACCCCTTGAAGCCCCATTCATCACGCAGCACATCGCGCAGCAGCCACTTGTTGGCATGCGACGGGACGCCGTCGATTTCATTGTAAGAGGGCATGATGCTGATGGCGCCGGCTTTTTGAATCGCCTCCTTAAACGGATAAAGGAACACATCCCGGAGAACACGTTCGGAGACATTCACCGGAGCGCAGTTCATGCCGCCTTCGGGCTCTCCATGCGCGGCAAAATGCTTGAGTGTAGCCACGACGTGCTTTTTGTCGTTGAATGAGGCATCCCCCTGGAACCCTCTTACCGCGGCCTTCCCCATTTCCGCCACCAGCCAGGGATCTTCGCCGAAGGTCTCCTCGACCCGGCCCCAGCGCGGTTCACGCGCCACATCCACCACCGGAGTCAGTGCCTGATGCGTGCCCCGCACGCGCGCCTCTTCGGCGGCCATGGCATACAGCTGCTCCACCAGTTCGGTATTGAAAGTGCCTGCAAGCGCTATCGGCTGCGGAAAGCTGGTGCCGTCTTTGGCTGCCAGTCCGTGCAGACACTCTTCGTGGTAGAAGACCGGAATCCCGAGGCGGGTGTTTTCAAGGAAAAACTTTTGGATGGTGTTGGTCAGTTCCACTTGCTCCCGGGCGTTCTTCCCGCCACCGGCATCATTCGGCCGGCCAACCTGACCCAGCCCGTTTCCGTGTCCGTACGCCTTTTTCGCCTTCCCAAGGTCAAAATCCCCGTTCTCATCGACCAGTGTCTCGGCCTTGTCGTTCCAGACACCGATCATCTGAGCCGCTTTTTCCTCAACGGTCATTCTGGACAGCAGATCGCGGGTGCGTTCTTCCGGAGAAAGCGACGGGTTTTTGTACGGAGCATCGCGCAGGGATGCGTCATTTTTTGTGCTCATATCCAAAATGGATGTAGGTCCACCACAAGGAGTTTTTTCAGGTCCGCTCCCGGTTACTGAAACCGGAAGCTCAGAATATCAATTGTACCAGGGATCCGGCACGTGGATGATATTCTCCAATTCTATATAGTGCTGCAGATCGTGTTCCGGCTTTTCGTATCCGTCCGGAATCGGTCTGTTCGAGTAGGACTGGAAATAGAGCACACAGGAATTACGCCAGCGCACGGCATCCCGCTCCTGGATCTTCAGCAGGGCACGCACATGCTCAAACCGTTCGTGGTCAATGAGTCCTTCCAGGGTATTCCAGGTGTCCTGCATCCAGCGAACCTGCTCCACCCCCTTGTAATATTTGTGGACAAGCTCTTCCCAGAGTGTGCGCCCGGATTCCATTTTGTGATCCCAGCTCACATGATGGAACCAGAGCAGATAGTCTTCGGGAATACGATCGATATCGGCAAAAATTTCGGCAATGGGTGGGTGATATTGCTCAACCGCATTGGATCCGGTTTCGGTACGGTCAAATCCGATGCCGTATTCAGAGGCGCGATGGTAGTACACTGCTGTCCAGTCGGCCCGGGGCAGATCGGCGGTCCATGGCGCCGGTCCATAGTGGTGTCCCTGGGCATAGAGGTGTGTGAGGCCCAGCGGCGAGCGGTAGTTCACACCCGCTTCCCGCGACTCCATCATGATCTCCTTGACCGGTTCCAGTACGCGCGGGTCATTGGAAAAAGTCATTCGGGCCCATTCGTCGGCGATCTCCTCTGCGCCAAGAGTCCAGTCCCAGGCAAGGCGTCCGTATGCGTACCAACTGGACTGCACAAACGGGTGACCGGTCCAGTTACGGTCGGTGCCGGGATTGATGACACCGGCCATGCCGGTCATGTTGTATTCGAAGACGTTGCCTTCGATAATATCACCCACGGTCGAACGGCCGTCTTCAAGGGTGTAGGTTTCATCCCAAAGTACCTCTTCGTAGTAGGTGCCTTTGTAGGCGAGGTGCAGGTTGAACCCGAAGTACTCCTGGGTGATCTGCAGCTCGAGCATGGTGTTGGTCTCCGGAAGCGCGCCGAACAGCGGTGAGAACGGTTCGCGCGGCTGGAAATCGATCGGACCGTTTTTCACCTGGACGATCACATTATCGCGGAATTTGCCGTCAAGCGGCACAAACTCGTCATACGCTTCACGGAACCGGTCGTATTGTTCGGGGTCGTAGACGAACGCTCTCCAGATAACAATTCCACCATGGGGTTCAAGGGCATCGGCCAGTACATTGGCGCCTTCGGCGTGGTCGCGGCCGTAGCCATGCGGACCGGGTTGCCCCTCGGAATCCGCCTTCACCAGAAAACCACCGAAATCGGGAATATAGGAGTAGACCTTGTCCGCTTTATACTTCCAGAACTCCTGAACATCAGGATCGAGAGGATCGGCCGTATCGAGTCCGCCGATCACAACCGGCGAATCAAAAAAGATCGAAAGATAGACCTGGATACCGTACGGGCGGAAGATATCCGCGAGAACCGCCACTTTCTCCAGAAACTGGTCGGTCAGAATTTCCGGATCGGCGTTTACGTTGTTAATGGCCGTTCCGTTTATCCCCAGGGATGCATTGAACCGGGCGTAATCGGTGTAGCGGGGATGCTTGTATTCCGGAAGCGTGCCCCACTCCCACAGAGAGAGACCGGCGTAACCGCGCTCCACAAGGCGGTCCAGGTTGTCCCAATGATTAACCGTGCGATACTGGATCCTGGGAGCGCTTTTTACCGAAATATCAACCAGGCTGCTGTGCGTCTGGATCTTGCGCAGCAGGTGGAACACTCCGTAGAGCACGCCGATATCCTCATTGGCGGCAATCACAATCGACCGGTTGCCGTCCACTGCCTGCTGCCGAATCAGATATCCTTCGGGACCTACAGCGGCCAGCTCATCTTCCATGCCGAGACCGGCGACAAGATCGGAGTTGTCCGGGGTGCCGATGACCAGCGCTCCATGTCCGGTTACATCGGAAAAGAACACGGCGGGGCGACCGAGCAATCCGGCCAGGCCCTCTTTCAACTCCGCGCGCGCTGCCGCCATGGTCGGTGACTGGTCATCCTGCAGAACAATTTGGCGCATATGGCTGCGATACTCCTGCAGAAGGTCGGAATCCTGGACCAGGTCATATCGCAACCACATCCTGTAACCGTCTTCGGCCTGAGTTGAAACAGGACCGAGAACCAGGATGCCGGCCATCAAAAGAGTAAAAAAAACAGGTAAAGCCTTCATATGAATTAGCTCCCTTTAAAAATTAAAATTAAAACAACGGGTTCGGCTGCTATCCGAAAGCATCCCGGACGGCAACATGAAACCCGGCTGGAACTCATAACGGAGCCCGGAGACACACGAAGTCTGCGCCCGGATCCAAAAGATTACCATCAGAAAAATGCTCACGATTCGATGCGTCCATTTTCCACGGAGTCCAATCAGAAACCAATAGAGTTGCCGCCGTCAACCGGAAGGTTTACACCGGAGATAAAGCCCGAGGCATCGGACGCCAGAAACATTGCCGCATTGGCGATATCCTGCGGCACACCCAGTATTTGCATGGGGGTGCGTGCGATCACCTTGTTGCGCCGTTCCGGGTCGGATTCGAATGCCCGACGCGACATCGGCGTATCGATGAAGCCCGGCGCGATGGCGTTAACCCGGATGCCGCTCGGGGACAGATCCACCGCCATGGAGCGGGTAAGGCCGAGTATCGCCGACTTCGATGCCGTATAGGCAGCTACTCCTGGAATGCCGTATATAGACGCCATGGAGGTGATATTGATGATCGACCCTTTCTTGCGTTTGGTCATGAAGCGGGCTACCTCCCGTGTGAGGGCAAACGCGCCGTTGAGGTTGGTCTTGAGGATTCTCTGGAACTCCTCGTCCGTTACCTCCAGCATCGGTTTCTTCATGTTGATGCCGCAATTGTTGACCAGAACTTCAATCGGTCCTTTTTCGGACTCGATCTGTTCCACCAAACCCGGGAGCTGATCCAGTTCCGTGATGTCGTTGACGTACCAGGAAACATCGCCTTCGATATCGGCCACTACTTCCTTCAGTTTATCCTCAAACAGGTCGGTGATGATTACCCTGGCGCCATATTGAGCGAACGTCCGGGCCATGGATAGGCCCAGTCCGCTACCGCCCCCGGTTATCAGGATGCGTTTTCCTTTGATGTCGGAAAGTAAATCAGCCATGATTTAAAAAGATGTGTGTTGAAAAATCCGGTGACAAAAAAAAGCCCTCCGGTATGAAACCGGAGGGACACGCTCATCAGATATATCGGTTGATGATATTCTCGTACATCTCCTGCTTGCCGCTGATTCGATCGGGTTCGCCATTGGCTGCGGCGATATCGCGAAGATCCTCGAGCGTGAGTTTGCCCTCCTCAAACTCTTTTCCTTTGCCGGAGTCGAAGGATGCGTAACGCTCCTCGCGAAGTTTGCGATACGGGGATTTCGTAAGAATATCGTCTGTAATCAGCAGAGCCCGGGCGAAGACATCCATACCGCCGACATGGGCGTGGAACAGATCGTCCAGGTCGGTGGAATTACGGCGAAGTTTGGCGTCGAAATTGACACCACCGCCCTGGAGGCCACCGGACTCGAGTATCACCAGCATCGCCTCTACAACTTCGTAGAGATTCACAGGGAACTGATCGGTGTCCCAGCCGTTCTGATAATCACCGCGGTTGGCATCGATACTGCCGAGAAGGCCTGCATCGGCCGCTACCTGCAGCTCATGCTGGAAGGTGTGCTGAGCCAGGGTCGCGTGGTTGACTTCTATGTTGATTTTGAAGTCCTTATCGAGGCCGTGCTTCTGCAGGAATCCGATGACGGTTGCAGAGTCGTAGTCGTACTGGTGTTTGGTCGGCTCCGCAGGTTTGGGCTCCACAAAGAAATTGCCTTTGAAGCCATTTTTGCGGCCATAGTCCCTGGCTGTCTGAAGGAAGCGTGCCAAATGCTCGGTTTCCCGTTTCATGTCGGTATTGAGCAGCGACATGTAGCCTTCGCGACCTCCCCAGAACGTGTAGTTTTCACCTCCCAGTTCGATGGTGGCATCGATGGCGGCTTTGATCTGACTGGCGGCATATGCCAGTACATTAAAATCGGGATTGGTGGAGGCGCCGTTCATGTAGCGCGGATTGCTGAAAACATTGGCGGTGCCCCAAAGCAGTTTCATGCCAGACTCCTTCTGCTTCTGCTTGGCGTAGTCGACAATGGCCTGCATCCGTTTTTCGGTTTCGGCTACCGAGTCTCCCTCAGCGATCAAATCTACATCGTGGAAGCAGTAATAGGGAACACCCAGCTTGGTCATGAACTCAAAAGCGGCGTCCATCTTGTCTTTGGCGGCGCCTACCGGATCGGGATTACCGACCCAGGGAAATACACGCGGGCCCCAACCGAACGGATCGTTGCCGGTATCGCAGAAGGTGTGCCAGTAGGCAACGGCAAACTTGAAATGCTCCTTCATGGTTTTTCCTGCAACCACCTTGTTCTCATCATAATAGCGGAAAGCCAGCGGGTTGTCGGTGTCCGGGCCCTCAAAGGCAATTTTGCCGATTCCGGGAAAATATTCCTTGTCGCCGAGGGTCACGTTGGTCGCCCCTTGTTTTGTAGTACTCATAATAGTCGTTGTTTAAGTAATCAGTTGTTGTAGAAATTCTTTCCAACGGCCGTAGCTTTGCGCATAGGCCGAAGTGAGTTTCGGATCGGGTTTCTGATGATCCAGCAGTTCGAGATTGGAAAAGGCCTCTTCAACCGACGGATAGAGTCCTGCCCCGGCTGCCGCGCCACGGGCGGCTCCCTGGGCACCATCGGTATCGTAGAGTTTCAGTTCAGCTCCAGTGGTATTGATAAACACCTCCCGAAATACCGGGCTCAGGAACATGTTGGCACGTCCGGCCTTGATGGTATTCATTTCCATGCCCATGTTTTTCATAATTTCCATGCCATAGGCCAGTGCATAGACAATGCCCTCCTGTCCGGCGCGGAACAGATGCCGCTCGTTGTGGCGATTGAACGATACACCCCGGATCACCGCGCCCGGGTCGCGATTTTCCAGCACCCTTTCTGCGCCGTTGCCAAACGGAAACACCATAACGCCGTCGGCGCCCGGACCAATTTCGCCGGCCTGGTCATCCATCTCCTTGTAGGAGATTCCCCTGCCGCCAAACATCGTATTGCGCAGCCAGCTGTTCAGAATACCGGTTCCGTTTACGCAAAGCAGCACTCCGTACCGGGGAGTGTCGGCTTTATGGTTGACGTGGACAAACGTATTCACCCGGGAGGCCGGGTCATACGACGGATGATCCATCACTCCGTACACCACGCCACTGGTTCCGGCGGTGGCGGCCACTTCTCCGGGATGCAGCACATTCAGCGAAAAAGCGTTGTTGGGCTGGTCACCCGCACGGTAGGTTACGGGGATTCCGGCGGGAATGCCGAGTTCCTCGGACGCCTGGCGGCTGACTTCCGCCTGCGGCGAAAAAGAATCCTTCTGTTCCGGGATCAGATCCGGGTCAATTCCCCAGTGCTCCAGCAACTCGCCGGCAACACTGCTGTCTTTGAAGTTCCACAGAATCCCTTCCGACAAACCGGTAATCGTGGTTTGAATATCTCCGGAGAGCTTCATCACCACATAGTCGCCCGGCAGCATCATTTTATGGATGCGCTTGTAGATATCGGGCTCGTTTTCCTGTACCCAGCGCAGTTTGGACGCGGTAAAGTTGCCGGGGGAATTAAGGAAGCGGGACAGGCAAAACTCCTCTCCAAGCGCTCGAAACGCTTTTTCGCCGACTTCCACGGCACGGCTGTCACTCCAGATAATCGAAGGGCGTAGTACCTTCTGATCCCGGTCCACAAGCACCAGGCCATGCATCTGGTAGGTCACCCCGACCGCCTTGACGGCAGCCATCGCCTTCGGCTGTTTTTCTTTCAGTTTCGCGGAAGCCTGTCTGATATTCTCCCACCAGTCGGACGGGTTCTGTTCGGCCCATCCCGGCTTCGGGGAATTCATGGCCATCTCGGTTTCAGGCCAGGTAGCCGTGGCCACGGTTTTCCCGCTTTTCACATCCAGAAGTGCCGCCTTTACCGCGGAACTGCCGATATCGTATCCAATAGAAAACATAAATAATGTGGTTACCGTGAGGAGGAATGTAGAAATACAATCAAAGAATATAGTGATCAGAATGATAAGAAAAGCCACATAAAATTCCACCATCAAATCCTGTCATTCTCTCATATAGCATGGTCATTTGAGCAATTTCATGAACAATCTTTGCATATCGGAACACCGCGATCCATCAGCACTGACATTCTCCCCGCACCACAGGTTTCGATCCGGCACACCACACAGCCCTGCCCCTGTCATCATAAACAATTATATAACAACATATTAAGAAACCAAATACAGCAGGTTTCATCTATTTGACCATAACGTTTTACACCCGATGGCCTGCCACCAACATTGCCGAAAAGCACAATCCGGCCGACCTTGATTCGGCTCGTTTATGGGCACGTAATTCTTGCTTTGGTGAATATAATTATGGGGGGGACAGCCCGTGTTTGCTCTCATTTTGCACATGGCTTATAATGGTCAACTAAAAACACGATGTAACAGCGCCGATATATGCCGACTCGTGACATCTAATCCAGGCAGCCGCTTGTTAATGCCATGTAATCCGAACATTCGTTCGGAGATCCCAAGATGAAAATTGGTTTTTAACAGACTAACTGGCTGCGGGCTACCGATCAGCGTTTCGGTGTTCCGGAAAAGGAGCTGCGTTTCCTATGACCGACCAGCGCTTTCGTCCAGATACGAACAGGGAAAACCTCCGTCAATTTTATGAAGAACAAAAAGAAATTAGTTATTATCAGTATCAAACCGTAACTACCCACGTGGTGACGTTCGACAGCCGGGATCGCGCCGAAGAGCAACTGAAGCGATACCGTGACGGGACTGATTTTCACAATCTGGCCCCGGAAATGCTGGTCCGGGTGTACTATCGAGATGAAGATGGAGTCATCCGAACCCGACACAGCCTCGAAGAGCTGCCGCTGGGAGAAATCGCAATACAACTTGACACGGATGAAATCGCCGGCCCGCTATCCTACCAGCATTCGCAACAGGGAACCCGATACGCGCTTGTCAAGTGCGTCCGGATCCGGGAGGAGAAACAACTCTCCTTTGACATCTCTGTTCCCGGAGGCGGCGTCAATGAACAAACTGGATTATGAGTGTTTTTCGACTAATTGCTGTAAACCTGCTGCTGATATCGGCATGCGTTCTCTGTTTTGAAATAATCGCTACACGCATCTCTTCGGTCATTTTCGTGAATGACTACGCGTTTATGATCCTCTCGCTGTCTGTTTTGGGTCTGGGCGCCGGGGGGATTTTCTCCTATTACTTTTTGGGGGATGAAGCGTCCGAAGCAAAAGCCGGTACCACACCGGAAGGCCGAAGCCGGTCAAAGGCAGAGAAAGGGGGGCGACGGGAGTCGAAAAAGCATAGACGGGATGCACAGCGGAACAGCGGGGATGCCACTGCCGGCAGCGGGGGGCAGCCCACATCTTCGGGAAGAGATTCCGGGGGAGACTCCGAAACCCCGTTTATCACCGATCTGGCCCTCAAAACCGTCAGGCGAACCATCCCCGTCACCCTGATACTGCTTTCGGCCACCCTGCTGATCTTTCTGCTGGCGGTGACAACCAGTCCGGTCATCGAGAATCCGTTTTTCTTCCTGTTTCTGCTCATTCTCCCGTTTTTTCTGGCGGGCATTTTCTATTCGCTGATATTCCGGCACTTCGCCCGGCACAGCTTCCGGATTTACGCCGCGGACCTGGTGGGCGCCGCTTCCGGAGCGCTGCTCGCCATTGCCGCCATTTCGTATTTTACTCCACTGAATGCCGTACTTTTTATCGCTGTCGTTATCGGTTTGTCGGCCGTCAGCTTCCTGGCGCTGAACACTTCCCGTGGACGCATTCTGGTACCGGCCGTGGTACTGGGCCTGCTGACGCTGGGCCTCCTTCTCAACGGCTCGCGGCAGTTCCTGGGCGAAATCCCGATCGGCAACTTCCCGGAAAAGGATTTCCACCATGTCTATTCCGATCCGGGTATTCGGTCAGAAATCATCACGAGCAGATGGAGCATTACCGGGCGTTCCGACCTGGTGCGCCACAGCCATCAGGATATGGTCCGCCATCTGTTTGTGGATGGAGCGGCCGGCAGCCAGATGTACCGCTTTGACGGCAACCCGCAAAACCCGGACATGACCTTGCAGAATCTGCTCCTGGGTTTCTCCAGTACGATACCGCTGGTTTTTCTGGAAGAAGATGAACGTGAAACGATGCTGGTTATCGGTCCGGGTGGCGGGAAGGAAGTTCTGGCCGGACTCATTTCCGGGGTAGGGCACATCACAGGTGTGGAAATCAATCCCGATTTTGTCCGGATTGTCGAGGAGGAAAGTGATTTTACCGGTGGATTGTACACCGATTTCCCCAATGTGGATATCCTGATTGGCGAAGGGCGCCAGTACGTCAAGCAGCGCAACAACAGCTACGACATCATCAAGATGGTCCTCCCATCCACCCAGCAGGTTCAGCATATCGAGAATTATGCCCTCAGCGAGAACTACCTGCTCACGGTGGAAGCTCTGGAAGACTACCTCCGGATTCTTAGTCCGGAGGGCAGGTTGATTTTTACGGTTTACAACGAGTGGGAGCTCAAGCGATTGATTCTCACCGCGGTCAAGGCGTTCGAAGCCCGTGGCATTTCGCCGCAAAGCGTGCCTTCCCATTTCAAGGTCCTGGACGATCCGTTCGCCCCCACCATCGTAATAAAAAAAGAGGCGTACCGGCCGGATGAAATCAGCCAGCGCCTGGATATCATCGAACAGATACCCGACGGTTTCCCCCGGGTCACCTACTTGCCCTACCGGTGGGACATGCAGGAAGCCACTCCGGTCAATCGTTTTCTCGACCATATCCGAAACGGGGTGTATCCCTTGCCTGAGCTGATTGATTTGCAGCCTTTTGATGTCTCACCGGTCTATGACAACAGCCCCTTCTTCTATAAAATAGAGAGGGGTATACCGGATACCTTCCGGCAGCTGCTGCTCGCGATTCTGGCTGTAAATCTGCTGGTTATCGGGATTCCCTACGTGATGATCCGTAAATCGCGAAGTAAAAAAGAGAGAGCGCACCCGGTTCGATCCGATGTCAGAATGCCGGTCTGGATTTTCACCTGCCTGGGGCTGGGCTTCATGATGATCGAAATATCGCTATTTCAAAAAATGGTCCTCTATCTGGGTACCCCGACGGTCTCACTGTCCGTTCTGCTCAGTTCGCTGCTGGTAGGCATGGGTATCGGCAGCTACTTTGGCGGACGCATTCTCCCCGGCAACCATCATCAGCGGCTTCTGCTGGCAACCGGGCTGATTGTGCTGGCCGGTTTTCCGGCAATTTATTTCTACCCGTGGCTGTTGAACCAGATGCTGGTACTGGACCTGGTCTGGCGCGCCGTCACCACCTTCTTCCTTTTGCTGCCCCTGGGACTTTTACTCGGCGTACCGTTTCCCACCTCCATACGGATGGTCAAGGACAGCAACATCGACTCCATCATTCCCTGGATGTACGGCATCAACGGTACCATGTCGGTTCTGGGATCGGTACTGGCCGTTGTTTTGTCGATGCTGTTCGGTTTCACACAGGCATTCATGATCGGGCTGCTGTGCTATGCGGCCATTGCCCTGTCCATGCTTCCGCGAATAGCCAGCAAGCCGTTACCATCGTCATCCGGGAACACAAAAACGGCACCTGCCGGCTGAAAAATAGCGAAAATCCCGGATTTTAAGCCTCAAATATTTTATCATGAAGCAACACAACCAATCAGAAAAAAAGAACGGGAGTACTTATGGATCCATCCATTATAAAAGCGCTTTGCATTTTTTTAACAACCGGAGTTTTTACCATGGGTAACATAAACGATGCGAGGTCACAAGACCTCAAAGTAAACGAGCTGGACTATTTCGAAGCTCAGGGTGTTAATGTGATGGTTTTCAGCAATGCCCCCGGCGGCATGTTTTTCGATGCCAAAACCAGCGGTGTTGAAATCATCCATCACGGAATACGAACCGCCACCAACGGCGATGTGCGCATGCTCCATACACCCGGACAATGGGATGGTATGGGCGAGCTCGTCGACCGCACCATCAACAAGGAAGAAAACTGGATTGAAGCCGAACTGAAATATCCGGAGCATGACTTTTCTTACCGCGTTCGTGGTGTATCGGATGGAAACGGAGTGACTGTCACCGTGCACCTGGATGAAAAGCTCCCGGAATCACTCGTCGGACATGCCGGTTTCAATATGGAATTTCTGCCGGCTTCGTATTTCGGACGCAACTGGATGATGGACGACAAAACCGGCCTTTTTCCGCGACATCCCAGCGGCCTTATGCACGAGCGTGAGGATGGATTGAGAGAACCCAAACCCATCACCCGGGGAAGCACCTTTGTGCTGGCACCGGAAGACCCCGAGCTACGGGTAACCATACGTGAAGCCACCGGTGAAAACGAATTGATGCTGTTTGACGGCCGGAATCTGGCACAAAATGGCTGGTACGTTGTGCGCAGCATGATTCCCGAAGGCAAATCGGGTCAGGTGATCGAATGGCATCTGGAAATTAACGCGCTTCCTGACTGGATTCGCGATCCGGTCATTACCCATTCACAGGTGGGCTACCATCCCGATCAGGAAAAAAAGGCCATCATTGAGCTGGACAAAAACGACACCCCCGAATCGACGGCCCGCCTGGTACGCATCAACTCCGACGGCTCCACAACCGATGCGCTTGTAGCCGGTGTTGAAAAATGGGGACAGTATCTGCGCTATAACTACGTAACTTTCGATTTCACAGAGATAACCGAGCCCGGAATCTACAAGGTGCACTATGGCGATCAAAAAACGAAGGCTTTCCGGATTGACCCTGCCGTGCACGAAGACACCTGGCATCTGACGCTCGATGTCTTTTTCCCGGTCCAGATGGATCATGTCAAAGTCAGGGAAGCCTATCGCGTCTGGCACGGAGCATCTCACCTTGATGACGCCATCCAGGCTCCGCCCCATTATGAGCATTTCGACCTGTATCGCCACGAAGAGACCGATACCGATTTCGAGACCTTTGAACACATTCCGGGTCTGAACTACGGCGGATGGTACGATGCCGGTGACTACGACATTCGTACGCAGTCACAATATGGCACGGTACAACGACTGGTCCATGCCTGGGAAGATTTTGATATCTACCGGGACAACACCACGGTCAGCCAGGAAAAGAAGTATGTGGAGATCCACCGGCCGGATGGGCATAACGACATCATCCAACAGATCGAACATGGCACGCTTGGCCTGATAGCCCAGCATCGGGCTGTCGGACACGCGATTCCGGGAATTGTGGCCGGCCATCTTTACCAGTACACTCATCTGGGTGATGGCATTACCAAAACCAACAACATGATTTACGACCCCTCGATGGATCCGTTTGCTGACGAGCGCCATCCGGGTGACATGTACAAGCCCTCAACGGTAGCACCAGCCCCGGATGAGCGGGTGATGGAAAACGACGGAATCCGAAGCGGACACTTCGACAGCCGCTGGGCGTTTACAACCAATACTTCGGCTCTGAACTACGGTTCCGCCGCCGCACTCGCCGCTGCCAGCCGCGCTCTTCGCGGATATAATGACGAGCTGGCTGAAGAGTGCCTGGAAACCGCTTTGAATGTGTGGGAGTACGAGCAGGGCCGTGAGCCCAACCTCTTCCGCCATGGCAATACTACCGGCGGCCGATACGAAAATGAAAAGCTAAAAACGGCCGTAGAGCTGCTTATTACCACCGGTGAAGAGCGGTTTGCCGAAAAGATCCGCGAGCTGCTCCCGGATATTGAAGACCGTTTCGGTTCCAACATCCCCATGCTGATGGCCGCCATGCCCCACATGGATGACGCATATGTTGAAAAGATGAGGGAACTTGCCATCGAGTTTCGCGAGAACTACCGGGCCTTCGAAGAGGACAACCCGTTTGGTGTGCCGATCACCCGCGGCGGATGGGCCGGCTCCGGTACCGTGATGAGTTTCGGGATCAATAATTATCTGCTGCACAAGGCATTCCCGGATATCATCGAGGAAGAACTCGTATATCGCGCACTCAATTTCATTTTCGGAACGCACCCCGGCTCCAACTACTCGTTTGTATCGGCGGTCGGTGCCGATTCCCAGCTGATCGCTTACGGCATGAACCGGGCCGACTTCTCGTTCATTCCGGGTGGAATCGTGCCGGGTGTTCTGGTGCTTCCTCCCGATTTCCCGGAAAACAAGGACGACTGGCCGTTCTTCTGGGGACAGAACGAGTACGTGATCCCGATGGGCTCCTCGTACATCTACCTGGTCCACGCGGCCAATGATTTGCTGAACAACCGCTGATCGTTTGGGCGGCTCGGATGAGCGGCACAAATGTGGTGCCTTCAGCACATAACCAAGTCAACCGGATTCACGGGACACCCCCTGTGGATCCGGTTTTTTTTAATCCGAATGTACAATCAAAACAGCATCTGTCACATGCAGAACAACCGACGATCCGCCCGCTCCCTTTTTCTGTTTCTCCTCCTTCCCTTTATTATCTCCGCCACCTCCGGCGATGTGGATTACCGGGATGCCTCCCTGCCCCCGGAAGTGCGCACGGAAGCTCTTCTGGAGCTTATGACGCTTGAGGAGAAAGTCGCCCAGGTTCAGACGATATGGGCCCAAAGGGAGCGCATGGCCGATGCCAACGGCGATTTCCATCCCGACTCTTTCGATGTCCATTTCCCCCACAGTGTCGGACAACTCGCCCGGCCCAGCGAAAATCCGTTTGCGCACACCCGGCCCCATCTCGGTGTCCGGGAAACCGTTGAGTGGATCAACGATGTCCAGCGCCACGCGATGGAAAATACCCGCCTCGGTATCCCGATACTGATGCACGAGGAGTCGCTTCACGGCCTGATGGCCATAGACGCGACCAGTTTCCCACAGGCCATCGCGCTGGCGGGCACCTGGGACCGTGAGCTGGTGGAAGAGGTATACCGCATTGCCGCCAGTGAAATCCGGGCGCGTGGCGCCAACCTGGCCCTCACTCCCGTGCTGGATGTGGCCCGCGACGCGCGCTGGGGCCGTGTCGAGGAGACCTACGGAGAGGATCCCTACCTTGCCGCCGAAATGGGCCTCGCCGCCGTATTCGGATTTCAGGGCCGTGAAGAGCGCATTCCGGACGACCGGGTGGCATCGGTGGTCAAGCACTTTGCCGCCCATGGCCAGCCCGAGAGCGGCATCAACGCGGGACCGATTAATATTTCGAAACGGGAGCTTCGTGAAATCCACATGGAACCGTTCCGGGTCGCGATCCAGAAGGGCCGGGTGCGCGGGGTGATGCCGGCTTATCACGAAATCGACGGTGTTCCCACCCATGGCGACATCCACCTTATGCAGAACATTCTGCGCGATGAGTGGGGGTTTGAGGGCGTCACGGTTGCCGACTACGGCGCCATCATGCAGATGCATACCATGCACCGCGTAGCCAATGACCGGGAAGAGGCCGCTCTTATGGCGATGAAAGCCGGTGTCGACAGTGAAATGCCCGATCGGCAGACCTATCACCTGCTAACCGGCCTTGTAAAAGACGGACGGCTGGATGAGTCCCTGATCGACCGGTCGGTGCGCCGCATCCTCCATCTGAAATTTGAGCTCGGCCTGTTTGAAGACCCTTATGCCGATGTGGATAAAGCGCTGGAAATCACCGGACATCCCGATCACATCGCGTTCGCGCGCGAAGTAGCCGAACAAAGCATGGTGCTGCTGCAAAACAGAAACGATCTGGCTCCGCTTTCAGTGTCGGATTATCCCACGATTGCCGTGATCGGCCCGAATGCCGCTGATACCCTGCTCGGCTCATACAGCGGTGTTCCGAAGACCTATTACACGGTGCTCGACGGTATCACATCGTATGTCGGTGACCATGCAAATGTGGTCTATGCGCAGGGACCCATAATCACCAAACCCGGACACCGGGAAGACAACGAAGTATTTCCGCCGGATCCCGAAAACGACCGGAAACGGCTCGCCGAGGCGATCTCAGTCGCTGAGAAGGCAGACCTTGTTATCCTCGCGATCGGTGGCAACGAGCTGACGGGACGCGAAGCCTGGGCGGCGCATCATCCCGGAGACCGCCCGGATCTCACACTGCTCGGGTTGCAGGAAGACCTTGTCGACGCTGTCGGCGAGATGGGCGTTCCTTCCGTCGCGTTGATTTTCGGTGCACGGCCGTTGGATCTCGGCAATGTCGCCGAAAAGATCGATGTAGTATTTCAAAACTGGTATCTGGGACAGGAAACCGGCCATGCCGTCGCCAACGTGCTGTTTGGTGAGGTTTCGCCCTCCGCCAAACTTCCGATCAGCTTCCCGCGAACCGCCGGACACATCCCGGCATACTACAATTACAAGCCCTCGGCACGGCGGGTCTACCTCTTTGATGATGTAACCCCGCGATATCATTTCGGATACGGCCTCAGCTATACCACCTTCGAATATGGAAAGCCGGTGTTATCGGACACGCTGCTGGCCGACGGCGGTGAAGTCACCCTCACCATAGACGTAACCAATACCGGTGAGCGCAGCGGTGCGGAAATCGTGCAATTGTACATCAATCAGCAATACCGGTCTGTGACCCGGCCGGTCAAAGAACTCAGGGGCTTCGACAAAGTGTACCTTGAACCGGGCGAAACAGCCGAGGTCTCCTTCACCATCACACCGGAGATGTTCAAATTCTGGAATATCGACATGGAGTTTACCACCGAACCCGGCATGGTAAATGTGATGGTCGGTTCCTCCAGCCGGAATGAAGACCTGCAGGTCACGGAAATGTACCTGCAGTAAATATTACCCTTACCCCGGCGAAAACCCGACGGTAGATGTGGAGCTATGTTGCAGTTGTGAAGCTGTGCTGTGGATACCCGGACGAACGACTGCGAATTCCATCAAACCAAAAAGGGACGTGCTCCGAATCCCGAAACACGTCCCTTTTCATTTAGACCCATTGCTGCCGTCTAAAGGGGGTCAGCCTAAAGAGGTCAGATACCCGATTATCGGGTTCGCTCCGCTCCCAGCTCGTATACAGCTTGAAAAGCGGGTTTTGCCTGGTTGTCACGGTCAAAAAGCACAGGATGGTTGACCCGTTCGTAGGGCAGATAATTAAGCCAGTGGCTGTGATCCATGTGGCCCCAGAAGGTGACGCGTGTAATGACATCACTGTGATCCAGATAAACTTCGAACAATTCCCGGTAGCGCTGCGCCTGTTCTTCCGCCACTTCCTGCGGAAGTCCGTCCACATACGGATCCGGATTTTCGCTACGCGGCGAGGGTAGCACGGTAATATCCAGCTCTGTAACCGCGACATCAATACCAAGTTCGGCGAAATCGATAATCGTCTGCCTCACGTCCTCCAGATCCGGGAAGTCCAGCAGGTTCAGGTGGCTTTGTGAACCGATACCGTGAACCGGTGCTCCGCTATCCATGACATACTGAACCAGGTCGATGGCGCCCTGACGCTTCACGGGATTGGTCTCCATATTGTAGTCATTGTAGAAGAGCCGTGCCTCGGGATCCGCTTCATGGGCAAATCTAAAGGCTTTGACCAGGTACTCCTCCCCGATGATCTCATACCATCTGGATTCACGCAGGGTTCCGTCTTCACTCACCGCCTCGTTAACCACATCCCATGAATGTACGCGTCCGGCGTAACGGCCGGCTACCGTGTGGATGTGATCGCGCATCCGCTCGATTAACGCATCGCGGCTGATAGGGTCACCGTTTTCATCTTCAAACACCCAGTTGGGAGTCTGGCTGTGCCAGACCAGGGTGTGGCCCGTGATGTGCATGCCGGCGGCTTCGGCCAGGTCCACCAGGCGATCGGCGGCATCAAAATCATAGACCCCCGGTTCGGGATGGATCTCCTCCCATTTCATAACATTTTCAGCGGTCACCTGGTTGAAGTGATGCACACCCAGTTCCAGGCCTTCATGTTGAGGAATGATTTGTCCTTCAATAAAATAGCCGCGCCGAGCCTTGCGGACGGTATCTGTCGGTATCTCGCCGCCATCGGCGTAAATCTGCGCGCGATTCAGAATGGTTCCGAGGAGAAACGCATCTTCATAGACTTCATACAAGGGCGGATCCAGTACAAGATCTGCGTTGCCGGTTTGTTCTGTTTGGCATGCTGTTGCCAGAAATAATGAGAGGGCTAAAAATGGTAATAGTTGTTTGTGCATATATCTGTACCTGTTTTTATAATTAGAGCCTCCAAGGGCCTTGTAAAAAAAGCCCGACAGCCATGGCTGCCGGGCCGAATGTAACATTCCAATGATTTTTTCAGGTGTTCGAAAACACGTCGATACCTGGTTCTACTTCACCAGCATCATGCGCTGAACATCACTGAATGATCCCGCCTGCAGGCGATACAGATAGACGCCACTGGCCAGGTTGCTGCCGTCGAAGGTCACGCTGTACTGACCCGGTGTCTGTGTGGTATTACTGACCAGCGTCTGCACAAGGCGTCCGGTAATGTCATACACCTTCAGCGATACGTTCGCCTGATCGGAGATCTCGTAGCGAATCTGTGTAGTCGGGTTGAACGGGTTCGGATAGTTGCCGTGCAAGCGGAACTGTGTCGGCTGCTCATCTGCATACAAATCGGCATCCGTAGGCATATGCCGGTACTCATCCATGTATTCGATCAGCCATTTCAACGCAGGACGTTCCTCTCCGTTGGCACGAACGAGGTTCATCTGACGACCTGGGCGCCAGCCGCCCAATCTCCATCCCCAAAGCGTAACACCCTCGACACCCGGATGCTCCCAGATAACCGGGAAGGTACGCTGATACACCTCCAGCTGATTCGCATCGGATTCATCCTGCGGGAAATCCGGATCATTAACATTTTCATCACCCGTTGGCCTTCCTGCAGCGTCATACTCGGTTACAGTGATCGGTAATCCCGTTGCTGCAAGTTGATTCAGGCTGCTTGTCAGTGTTGAACGGGTAATATTTTGCATCGTGAAATGATGCCCCTGAACACCGATCGCGTCAATCAGATCCCGCTCCTGCAACAGTTCAATGATATTGAGATGCTGATGCAGGTTGCTACCGCCGCTGAGAATACCAAAATGGTTGATCATCAGCTTGGTATGGGAGGGGAAGATATCACGTGCCATTTCAAAAGCGGTGATGATCCAGTCCCACCCGGTTTCGCCCGAACCGCCAAGCGCATCCATATACGGTGGATTTGCAAAACCGGGCTCGTTGACCACTTCCAGGTGGTCGATATCCGGATAGCGTTCCGCAACGGCCCTGAACCAGTCTTCGACAGCCTGCAGTTGCTCTTCCTCGGACAGATCATCAATCCAGGCGGGTTGTTGCGAGCCCCAGACCAGAACATGGAACCGGAACGGCCAGCCATTGTCCTTGGCAAGGTTGTAAGCCGCATCCAGGTTGGTCCAGTTGTATTCTCCGCGGGTTCTCTCGACACTGCCCCATTTTCCGGCATTTTCCGGCGCAACCTGGTTCCAGTAATTTTCAAAGTTCTCAAGCTGCGGAGGTTCCCAGATGTTTCCAAGGAACTTGTCAAGGCCATCGGCAAGCGGCGGTCCAGGATGAATTTCGATCGGATCATCCGGAATCTCGGAAACACCGGGCTGCACGTTGTTCAGCATATTGACCGTGTAAAACAGGTCGGCACGCCCGAAGGCAATACGATGCATATCGAAGTCGGTTTCGCGGCCACCGATCTGGAAGACGATGGTGGTATCGTCGCTGTCGACATGGTAGGTCACACCGTCATTGTGGTAGTTGCCATCGGAAATATTCAGCCACTTCCAGATTCCCACGCCCGCAGCGCCACCATCGGTCACCCATTCACCGGGCTCGCTATAGCCGGCCACATCAATTTGGTTGGCAAACAGCCATGTGGTATCCTCTGCGGCCATTTCACCCCTCAGGCTATCGGGATAGAAAAAGCTGTCGTCGTCGGCTGCACCGGGACCAACACGGCCGCGCATGTAAAGCTTGTATTCACCGGCATAGGGAAAGGTTACCTCAAGGGTAACAATATGATCTTCACTGATCGGACTTGCCCAGATATCCGACCAATCGGGATCAGCCGGATCGGCGATATCCCAGCCATCCTGGGTTATGGTGATATATTCAAAGCTGTCGTCTCCATCCTCTTCGGTCGAAACTTCAAAAAAGCTGCCGACCTGGCCTTCCGCAAGGTCAACCACAACAGGCATTCTTCGAGCGGGAGCCTCTTGCGTGAGAACGATCTGCAGGTTATCCACATAAATCACATTACCGACGTTATCGCCAAAACTGAAATGGAGCGGTGCCCGGATTTCCGTCTCCTGATCGGTCACGGTAAAATCCAGTTCGTAAAGAGTCCACTCACCGGCTACCAGGTTCTGGCTGGAACGGCCGTACTCATTGAAATCATAATTACCAATGGTGACATCGACCGGACCGTCGTTTTCCGCCTTCATCCACACACTCATAAGGTAGGATGCACCGGGCTCTACCGGGATGCCGTCACCGATAACCTGAATATTCCAGGCGTTGGCACCAACTGCATTGACGGTAGTCCGGAGCGACTTTTCACCATCCTGGGCATCATAGTCGACGATTTCGAAATCGGCATCGGCATCTCCACCCAGTTCAAGCACCCAGCCCGGAATACCCGTAAGGTCTTCAACCGGACCCAGCTCCGCGTCCTCGAAACTACCATTGACATTAACCGGAACCGGTCCGGTTTCTCCGTTAGGATCTCCATTGCCATTTCCGTTCTCTTCCGCCAGGACACTTCCGGTGGCAAACAGAAACAGGAAAGCACTGACGAACACTCCAAAAAGCGCGCGTTTTTTCAGTATCGATTTCATGTCATTACTCCTGTGTTAATTGATTGATTGATTGATTGATTGATTGAAAAAGGCAATATTCATCGTTGCAACAAAACTGGTGGATGATGCCGTGACCAGGCGGGAATGAGTCCGAGCTGCAGCGGCCTAACCCTAATTTTCGGAATACGAGTACATACCAAAAAATGAGCCGATAAAGCCACCTGCCCTCTCGGTACTCAAGACCTTTCCATCGGCGCCTTCATACAGCAATTCCCAGCGGTTTTCAGTTAGACTGTAGTAAAAGTCGTACTCGTCTTCACGGGCCTCGATTCGAAGATAAACGGGAGAATCAGTGTCATACTCCAGCGGTTTTGAAGCCAGAATGACAGTGGTTCCGCCGGAAGTATCGCCGGATCGTTTTTCCAGCTGGATAACCGGTTGTTCGGCGCCTTCTTCAAGCGTAACTCCCAGAAAGAAATAGTTGTTTTCGCGTTGAAAGGCAACCATCCCTGCGGCATCGCCCGGAGCCGAGGGCCGGTAGGTCATGGCGGTCGACGCAATCGCCCGTGCATGCTGCAGACGTCGGCCGATGAAGGACGGATTGCCACCGTCGCTGATGTGCACCGGCCTGGGCTGAATCTTCAGCATGCCATTGTCGAGCTCATACCACTTCTCCGTTGGTGTCCGGATAAAACTCCAGTAGAGTGCCAGCTCATCCTCCTCAAAGGTATCCAGAAGCGTGAAGTTTCCGGTCAGCGGAATTTCGGGCGTATCCTGCAAAGGCAAATCGGGGCGGGGATGGGTATACGGTACCGTTTCATCGCCTTTCAGAATAATCGGCCAGCCGTCGTCGGTCCACTCCACCGGGAGCATGAATGTTTCCCTTCCGGTATTGAAATAGGTTCCCTCATAGGGGCGCACACCCAGAAATACCGCCCACCACTCACCGTTCTGGGTTTCCACAATATCGGCATGACCGGTATTATCTACCGGGAACGGCCGGTCACGGTCAAGATGACGCTGGGTGAGAATCGGATTCCCCTCGTAGGGTACATAGGGGCCGGTAGGCGAGTCCGCCCGAAAGGCCACTTGGGAGTGCTGATGCCCGGTTCCACCTTCGGCGGCAATCAGCAGATACTGGCCGTCAATTTTCTTCAAATGGGGGGCTTCGATCCAGATCGGCTCCTGGGTGATGTCCACGCCGCCGTCGACAATCACCTGGTCGGGACCGGTGGTCTGGGTTTCCGGATCATACTCCTGGATCCACAGTGCCCGGTGCCCTTCATAAAGCGGTTCGCCTTCGGGAGGTCCGTTATTTAAAATGTAGATGGTACCGTCATCGTCAAAAAATATGGACGGATCGATTCCCTGCACATCCGTTAGCCACACCGGCTCCGACCAGGATCCCGGCACGGATGGGTCTTCCGAGGTGACCAGGAAGTTACCGCCACCGTTGACGACCGTAGAGAGGACATAGAAGGTACCATCATGGTAGTTGATGGTCGGAGCAAAGACACCATAAGACATTTCCAGGCCTTCCAGGTCCAGCTGCGAAGGTCGGTCAAGCACATGCCCGATCTGGGTCCAGTTCACAAGGTCCCTGCTGTGGAAAAGCGGAATACCCGGATAGACCGAAAAAGTGGAGTGTACCATGAAATAGTCCGCCCCGTGGCGAATAATGCTGGGGTCGGGGTAGAACCCCGCAATCAAAGGATTCTGGTACTCATCTTCTCCCGGAACGAACTGTTCAAATACGGTATCCTGACCGGTGTACTCAAACCAGTGGAATGCCGGCACACCGGCTTCCGGAGCTGCCCGATAATCGGAATCGGGGCCACAGCCCGGCAAAACAGACAATACCGCCACTGCCAGGCCGGCCAGCAACGGTAAACAAACATGACCCTGTGAATTCATACTTTTGATAAGTTTATTCTTTTACGAAATGGCAAGAGACAGAAACCGCTAATGCACCACATCATTCATCAACTGGCGCAAATCCTTTGTTGCCAATGTGCCCATCTGTCGGCAAGCGCTTCCACAAACAAGTGAATTATTACGATCTTGCCCAAAAAATTGTTCACATTGACGCAAATATCCCGCTAAAAAAAGTACTCTTTTTGGGTACCAAGCGCAAGCTGCCGGAATGAAAAACAGCCGAATATCGCCGGATAAAAAACCTTTATTTTATCCGTATTTTCCTTAAATTTGACCCAAATTTGCTTTATCTGAAGGAACACAAAACCAAACCGAATAACAGGCATTATCAGGTAGTCAATATGGAAAATATTTCAAAAAAAGCAGCAGATAATATTCGCATTTTGTCGGCGGCCATGGTGGAAAAAGCCGGCTCGGGTCATCCGGGCGGTGCCATGGGCGGTGCCGATTTCGTCCACGTCCTGTTCAGTGAATTTATGGTATACGACCCGAAGGATCCGGAATGGGCGTTTCGTGACCGTTTTTTCCTGGATCCCGGACATATGTCGCCCATGCTCTACTCCGCGCTTGCGCTTACGGGTGATTACACCATGGACGATATTCGCAACTTCCGGCAGTGGGGCAGCATCACCCCCGGACACCCGGAACTGGATGTCAAGCGCCGGGTCGAAAACACCTCCGGACCGCTGGGACAGGGGCACGCCAACGCACTGGGCGCCGCTATAGCCGAGCGTTTTCTGGCGGATCGTTTCGGTGAGTGGCTCAAGCACAAGACCTACGCTTTCATATCCGATGGCGGCATCCAGGAAGAGATTTCACAGGGCGTCGGACGTATCGCCGGTTACCTTGGGCTTTCGAATCTCATCATGTTTTTTGATTCCAATGATATTCAGCTCTCCTCCACTACCGACGATGTAACGCATGAAGATACAGCGAAGAAATATGAGGCGTGGGGATGGAAGACAGTAACCATCGACGGCCACGACCACGACGCCATCCGCAAAGCGCTCAGCGATGCCAATGCGGAGACCGAGCGGCCTACGCTGATCATCGGCAAGACGATCATGGGCAAGGGTGCTGTCGATGCCGACGGCAACAACATGGAGAGACTCAACTCCACACATGGCCAGCCGCTCAGCGGTGCCGGATGTTCGTTTGAGAAGACTATCGAGAACCTCGGGGGCGATCCTTCAGATCCGTTCCAGATCAGAGACGATGTCAGGGAATACTACAATGAGGTGAACCGCAAGAAGTCCGAGGAAGTCAGCCGCCGCAGAGAAGAGCAGAAAAAGTGGGAAGCGGAGAACAGCGAGCTTGCCGCCAAACTGAAGTTATTCCTGTCCAATGAAATCCCGGATATAGACTTCAGCCAGATCAAGCAGAAGGAAGGTGTGGCCACACGCGGAGCTTCCGGAGCCGTGCTGGCGTATCTGGCCGACCATGTCGAGAACATGATTGTGGCTTCGGCAGATCTCTCCAACAGCGATAAAACCGATGGTTTCCTGAAGAAGACCACCAGTTTCAAAAAAGGTGATTTCTCCGGCGCGTTTCTCCAGGTCGGCGTATCGGAACTCACCATGGCGGCCATCGCCAGCGGTATGGCCCTGCATGGCGGCGTGATTCCGGTATGCGCGACCTTCTTCGCGTTTTCCGATTTCATGAAACCCGCGGTCAGGCTCGCCGCCCTGATGGAGCTTCCGGTCATCTATGTATGGACTCACGACTCCTTCCGTGTCGGTGAAGACGGCCCAACTCATCAGCCTGTTGAGCAGGAGGCGCAAATCCGCCTGCTGGAACACCTCAAAAACCACTCCGGCAAAAACGGCCTGCTGGCCCTGAGGCCTGCCGATGCTGTGGAAACGACCATAGCCTGGGAAATGGCGCTCAAGAACCGTGCAACCCCCACCGCACTGATCCTCACCCGTCAGAACATCCCGCCGGTGTGGACCAACGGCCGTGACCGTGCCACATCGGCACAGGAAGCAGCCAAAGGCGCCTATATTGTTAACGACGGTGCGGAAAATCCTGATATCACACTGGTAGCCAACGGATCGGAAGTTTCCACCGTGGCCGCGGTTGGCGAATCACTTGCGAAAGAAGGCGTTAACGTCCGCGTGGTCTCCGCCATTTCCGAAGGCCTGTTCCGCACCCAGCCGGAATCCTACCAGAAGGAGATCATCCCGCAGGACGGACCGGTTTTCGCACTTACTGCCGGACTGCCCGTGACCATGCAGGGATTGATTCCTCCTCAGGGAGTGAGTGTTGGTCTCGATCATTTCGGTTACTCGGCTCCCGCCGGAGTACTGGACGAGAAGTTCGGATATACCCCGGAAACGGCCGGACCCAAAATCCGGGCCTACCTCAAGGAGCAGCAGAAATAGAAATCGGTTATTGGAGACAGGCGTGCGGATACCCGGTGTGTCCGCCGCCGCCTTCCACCTCCGGATTTCAGAAATAAAAAAACCCGTCTCTCTTAAATGAGGACGGGTTTTTTTGTTACCGATTCGGGATTTCCCGCGAACTGACTGGACTCGCAAAGTAAACCAGTCCGACATCCACGCAATATGGATAAGATACTTGCCGGCACCAAGACAGTACTGCAGAAGCAACGCATTTCGAAAAGGCACCTCGCCAAAATCCGGTACTCTTCGCGGAGTACGGTCAGAACGCGCAACCCTCCCCGCCGAATAGCAGGGAGAATCCTTTACGGCCAGGTCACGCTAATGGAACCGCGATATCAGCCTTTGAGGGATGCCTGAAGCTTGTCCCAGTCGGCCAGAAAGTTTTTAAGGCCGATATCGGTCAGCGGATGCTTGATCAGCTTCTCAATTACGCCGAACGGCATGGTTGCAACATGTGCGCCCATCCGGGCCGAATCCACAAGGTGCATCGGGTGGCGGATACTGGCCACCAGCACTTCGGTATCCAGGGCGTAGTTGTCGTAGATTTCGACAATCTCCTGGATCAGCTGCATGCCGTCGGTCGAGATATCATCCAGACGGCCGACAAACGGAGAGATGTAGGTAGCGCCGGCCTTGGCGGCAACCAGTGCCTGGGTCGGGGAAAAGCAAAGCGTACAGTTGGTGTCGATACCCTCTTCGGTGAGCGTCTTGATCGCCTTGATACCGTCCTTGATCAGGGGGATCTTTACCACGACATGCTCGGAAATTTTGGCGACGCGGTGCGCCTCCTCCATCATCCCCTTGTAGTCGGTGGATACCACCTCGGCGGAAACAGGGCCCTGAACCAGATCACAAATCTCGCCGATAAATGCGTCGAAATCGGAAATCCCCTCTTTGGCGCAAAGTGACGGATTGGTAGTTACACCATCCAGCACGCCCATATCATGCGCTTCACGGATTTCCTTGAGGTTAGCGGTGTCGATAAAAAATTTCATCTTGCTGTAATGTTTAGAGTTGAACGAATTTGTCGTTTTCTGATATTGAATTCTAAAATACGTATGTTATTCTCAATATTATAAAATACGCTTTTTTACCACCGTATAAAAAGGATAATTATCCTGCGTTTTCAGGATAATTTCGCTCCTCCTCAATACGTACTATTCCATTTTATCTGCAGCAAGCTGCTATAACCATGACCAAAAACCGTACCTCTGCACCCGCCTCAGGGATCCGGCCGTTCGGCCGCGCCCCGGGCAGCGAAACCGTCTTCCTGATCACCTTGAAGAACAAACGGAATACGACCGTCTCAATTACCAATTACGGCGGGATTGTGACTTCCATCCGGGTACCCGACCGGGACGGAGCGTTTGCCAACGTGGTGCTGGGATTTGATGATTTCGATTCATACTTGCAGCCTCACCCCTTCTTCGGGGCGCTGATCGGACGCTATGCCAACCGTATCTCCGACAGCTCCTTCACCCTGAACGGACAGCGCTATGAACTTACCCCCAGCGAAGGGCCCAATCAGCTGCACGGCGGACCGGCAGGGTTCGACAAGGTCATCTGGGAATTTGATAATCCCGACTCGAATACCCTCATACTCACCTATGACAGCCCGGATGGTGAAGAGGGATTTCCCGGCAACCTGCAGGTTACCGTTACCTATACCCTCACCGACGATAACGAGCTCAAAATCGACTACCGGGCCCGGTCCGACCGGGACACGCATGTCAACCTCACCAACCACTCCTATTTCAACCTCACCGGTAACCCGGAGCTTTCGGTTCTGGACCATCAGCTGCTGATCAAGGCCAAAGCCTATACGCCCGTAGACCAGGCCTCCATTCCCACCGGAGAGATCACACCGGTGGCGGGAACACCCTTTGACTTCAACGTAGCGAAAGCCATAGGCCGTGACATCAACGCCCTGGAAAACGGCTATGATCACAACTATGTGCTTGGAGATGAAATCACTGATTTTCCCAAGAGAGTCGCCGTTGCAACCGACCCGTCAACCGGGCGAAAACTGGAAACCTTCACCGACAAACCGGGCATGCAGCTCTATACCGGCGGCGGCCTGTCCGGTGACATCGGAGGTCCGGGTACTCCTGCTTTCCGAAAATTTGGCGGATTCTGCCTGGAAACCCAGTTTTTCCCGGATTCGCCCAACAACGACCATTTTCCGTCCTCTGTACTGAAGGCGGGCGACGAGTACCGGACCACTACCATATACCGGTTTTCCACACAATAATTATTACATTTTTTATGTCCTTTTCTTTTGGTGTCCTTTTTGATATGGACGGCGTTCTGGTTGACAGCAACCCGGTCCACAAGAAGGCTATTCAAATGTTTTGCGCCAGGCATGGCAAGGAACTGACCGAATCGTTCCTGCAGGAACATATCTACGGCCGTACCAACAAGGAGTGGATTCCCGCGCTGTTCGACGGGATTACCGCTGAGGAGACCGACGCGCTCGGGGACGAAAAAGAGGCGCTGTTCCGCAGCATTTTTTCACCTCGCGACGCTGTCATCAAAGGCCTGTTGCCGTTTCTGGATAGTTTGCGGGACAGTCGGATTCCCATGGCTGTGGCCACCTCCGCTCCCATGGAAAACGCCCGTTTTATCCTGGAAGGGCTCGGCATCACCGATATCTTCAATGCCGTTCTTAGCTCCTCGGATGTTGAAATCGGAAAACCCCACCCCGACATCTACCTGAAAGCCGCGCACAGGATCAGCATGGCTCCGGCCGGGTGTGTTGTGATCGAGGATTCCATTGCCGGCATGGAGTCGGGATTGAGGGCCGGAGCGACCGTGATCGGAATCACCAGCACACACTCTCGACGGGAGCTGTCGGACTGCCACCTGGTTGTCGACTCCTTTGATGAACTGTCTCTATCCGCACTTGAAAATCTGACGGGGCGGTAGCGTCACAACATCGGGCATACGGTTTGCCGTTCAGGAATCCGCCAGAAGGATATCTTCGAATTCTATGGTGAAAGTTGTCCCGCTCTCCCTTTCGACACTCACTTTTCCTTTCAACTGGCTAACAAGCATATGCACCAGCCGCAATCCGAAGCTTTCGCTGTTTTCGATAGATACTGATTCCGGCAATCCTTTGCCGTTATCCCCGCAGATAAAAGTGACCGTGTCCCCTTCCTTTCGGGTCGATATTCGGATTTCCGGCTTTTCCACACCCTCAAAGGCATACTTCATCGAGTTGGTAATCAGTTCATTCAGAATGATACCCAGTAAAGCCGCGCTTTGGGTACTCAAATCAAAAGTGTCGGTTCCGGTATTAGCAACAACGTTTTCGGAGTAATTGAAAAAACTGTTCATCTGATCCACCAGCCCCCCCAAATACTGTTGGATATTAATCCGCTGATGCCGGTCCGACTGATTCAGCGTTTCGTAAAGAGCCTTCATACTCAATATCCTTGCGGCTGCATCCTCAAGTACCTGCTTCCCGTTTTCCGTTGTTGCTTCAAAAGATTCCAGCGAAAGCAGACTGTGCAGAATACCGAGGTTGTTTTTGACACGATGATTGATCTCCCTGAACTGCAGATCCTTGTCCGACAACAGTTTCTGAAGACCTTCCTCCACCTTCTTACGATGTGTGACATCACGAATAATGCTCATGACGGCCGGTTTCCCTTGCCAAGTGATAAACGAGGCGCTCAGTTCTACGGGTATTCTGGTACCGTCTTTGGCAATGTGGCATGTATCCAGAATTCTGTCGGGGATGGTTCCACCCAGATTGTTGACGCTTGCCTTTCCGATTGCAGGATCCACAAGGGGCAAACCATCCGGAATCAGTTCATTCCTTGAGTACCCCAGCTGTTCAATAACGGCATCATTTACTTTCAGCACTTTGCCGGCGTAATCGATGATCCAGACCGGGTCGTATATCCGGTTGATCAGCTCGGTAATATCGTAATCATCAACAATTCGCTGTTCTTCTTTCTGTATACGATCGGTAATGATTTCAGAATAGAGTATCAGGCCGCCGACACCACCATGCTGGTCGCGCCAGGGTCTGGCTTCCCACCGCAGCCAGTCAAGCGTACCGTCCTCCCTCACGTAAGCATCCCGGTCGGAACTCAGTGATTCCCCGGCAAGCACCCTGCTGTGCATTTCACCCCATTTGCTGTGCAGATTGGGAAACACCTCATCGTGATGTTTTCCGGTTATGGGTTCAAGGGATTGGCAAAAATTCTCCCGGTACGCCTTATTCGCAAAAAGATAGAACCTGTTTGAATCGAGGATAGCCACGGCATAATGACTTTGCTCCATGGCATCTTTCACCAGTTGGTCTACCTGCCTCTTGTGCTTCAGTTCTTCCCCGGCAGCTTTCCGGTCATGATGCGCCTTCAACATCATCCGCAATGCCGCACCGACGATATCGTGGCCCGATTCCCGAACAAGAAACCCCTCACACCCTGATTCCGGGATTTTCTGAAGCGCGGCAGTTTGATCCTGTGAAACCAGCAGGAGAACCGGCAGACTGCATGCATTCCGGATTTTTTCGGCGCTTTCCAGATCCTCCGTTTCCGTTTCCGGGCGGATGGTGACAACCACCAGGTCAATGCCCGGCATCAAAGTCAGGATTTCAATAGCCCGTCCCGCCGTAGCTGCCGGGATGACATTGTACCCGAGTTTTTCAAATAGTGACTTGTCTTCATTGCCGGTTTGCCGGTTCGGACAGGCAAACAGCATGGACTTCTGGTAGTTACCGGTCATTCATGTTAATAAGGATCCTGGATAGGCCCGAAAAGCTAATTGAAGGCGCCGCTTTTCAGGATAAAAAAAATAATTTTATTTCACCGGTCAGTACCGGCCCAACACAAAAAATAAGTCTGCCGTCCGGCTAAAGCTCAGCGATTACCCGGCCACACTCAAGGTTTTCAGGGCCGTGGTAGGGATTGGCTACCCGGTCGGAGTCGTTCAGCCATACAACATCCTCATCCCCATAATCACCACAGACAAAGACGTAAAGTGTTTCACCCGGATTCCCAAACTCCTCGAGCATTGCTATCATCTCCTCGGAGAACTCATGAAGTGCCTGCCGCTGGCCATTGATGTCTTCGGCATCAACAATATTACCGGCGAGAGACATCATCACTTGCTGGTATCCTTCCCAGGTAGAAACGACATCCTCCTCAAATATTTCGTGCGGAGTTGTTGCGATAGTGGTTTCCAGGCGTTCGGCCCACGCGGCCGACAGATCGTCGCGGTTGTGAACCAGCCCGTTTTTGGTGTTCATGTATTGCTCAATGATCCGGTTGATCCGTTCATTGACTTCCTGGGCCGACTGTGCAGTAGCCGGAACCGTCGCAGTCAGAAAGACTAGCGATATCAATACAAAGCAATAGTATCTCATCATATACCTCTCTTTCGTTGAAGTTCAGGTAACATTCAGACAGCTTCTGTTATCAAGATGTACATATTTAAGTGAAAAGAAAAGCGCTTTTTGAATCATTTGCCTGCATTAGTCCTCTATCGGTCGTTTTAAAAATCTTTCATATGCCCGGATCTATCACTACTTTCAAAAACGGCTGGTGCTGCTTTTTTTGAGTCATGCCAGATACTTGAACAGATAATTCCAAAACGGAAATTTCGTCCCATTATGGTCCCTCTAACTCCTTTTCCGTCAATGGAACAATCGGGCACATCTCTGATCCGGTGGGTGACCGATCTTCTGCCGGAATCATGGCACTTTTCCGGCATCGAAACGCTGATCGGGATACTCCTGCTGTTGGTACTGGTTGCCTTTCTCCACCTGATCGTAAGAGGCTGGCTGCTGAAGCTGTTCCAGAAGCTCAGCCGCACCGCCCGAAACCCGTGGTACGATGCGCTTTTGCAAAACCGGCTGCCGCAGCGAGCCCTGTTTCTGCTACCCCTGCTGATCTTTTACATAGGCTTCGAATGGGTCTCCGACCTGCCGGAAGAGCTTCTTGAGTTCTTTATGCGGATGATCAATGCGGTAATGATACTGGTCATCGCCAGAAGCAGTGACAGTTTTCTGTCGGCCATTCACACCCTGCACCTGCAAAAAGAGGAGTCACATCGGCGCCCCATCAAAAGCTACATTCAGCTCGGCAAGGTGCTGATTTACCTGATCTCCGCCATACTGATCATCGCTCAGCTCGCGGGACAGTCACCCTGGTACTTCCTGAGCGGAATCGGGGCCATGACAGCCATTTTTATGCTGGTTTTCCGGGACACACTGCTTTCACTGGTGGCCAGTGTGCAACTGACCAATAACGACCTGGTGCGTGTGGGCGACTGGATCGAGATGCAGCAGTTTGGTGCCGACGGTGACGTTATCGACATTGCGCTGAACAGCGTGCGCGTCCAGAACTGGGACAAAACCTACGCCATTATCCCCACCCACAAGTTTCTGGAGCACAGTTTTCGCAACTGGCGAGGCATGCAGGAGAGCGGCGGCCGGCGTATGATGCGCTCCCTGCTCATCGACATCGAAAGCATCCGGTTTCTCACCCTTCCTGAAGTGGAACGGCTGAAGGAGTCCTATCTACTGCGCAAGTATATCACCGACAAGCTGGAAGATGTCCACAAGTACAACCAGCAAAACCTGACCAGCCCCGGATCCATCACCAACGGACGCTGGCTCACCAATATCGGTACCTTTCGTGCATACGCCTTTGCATACCTGAAACACCATCCTCTGATCAACAAGGAGCTCTTTACCCTTGTCAGACAGCTCGAACCCACTCCAAACGGCCTGCCCCTTCAGCTCTACGGCTTCACGAAAAGCACCCAATGGGGAGATTACGAACAGGTTCAAGCCGATATCTTTGATCACATGCTGGCCATTATGCCCGAGTTCGGCCTGCGCCACTACCAGCACCCCTCCGGCTGGGATTTCGGCAAAATCCACAGCGGCAACCGGTCGGATGGCGCACACTGAAAAAAAACGCATGGCCATGCAGTGATTATTTTCATGCCGCAAGTGTAGATTGCACGTGTCCCGCCGTCCGGCGTAACTTGCTGTTTATTGTGCGTAATCAATTGAGGAGCCCGCCATGAAATCTCCCGCACTTGCCCGTCTCCCCGTATGTGACGTTCACGCGCTACGGCCCCTTCGTTTTCGTAATCCGGTTGCTGCCCCGCGACCTTTTCCGCTCCACCGGATGATATGCAGTTTGTGTGGACTGATCCTTCTTCTGGCCCTTCCACTGTTCGCACATTCCATGAATGCAGGAGCTTCCGGAGAGCCCGGTGGAAAGGGGGTCATCCAGCAAAGCAGCCAGCGGGTTTTGACGTTCCGTTCCGATGCCGACGGCATGCTGCTGGTGTCTCCGGACAGTAACGACATCCCAACCGCTCTTCCTTTCGGGAAAAAAATCATCCTTACCGGCAGCCATCACAGTCGTATCCGCACCCTGGAAATCCGGCAGTTTTTTGGCGATCATGAATCGGTGGTGCCGGTAAACCTCCAGGGGAGGCACTGGAGCGCCGTAACCGGTCCCTTTCCGCCCAACGAGGATGTCGTTTTTCTTTTCAGCCTTGCTACCGACCTGACCGCCTCCGACAAACAGACCATTCTGGATCAGTTCAGAAAATCCCTCGGTGAGTTTGTCGGGGAGCTGCGTGTTGACGGGCTGGATGACCGACAATTCCGCGACTCGATGAGGGTCTGGCTGGATGAGTATATGCCGCCGGAATTTGAGGACTATGCCGACCGTGACGGACGGACTCTTCGCAGTATTATTGTCGAAGCAGCACTGGACCGCGACCTCTCCGCGGTCAGAGACAGTCTCATCAACGCACAGCGAAACATGACCGGACTGCGTCCGGTAATTGAGCATTTAATGATAGAGACCGACAAACAGAAGCATCAGACACTGGATTCCCTCCGGCAACTGGCTCTGGAAGCACCTGATGACGATTCCCCGCAGCGGGAGGAGCTGGAAGAATCCCTGGGCAACTGGTTCCGCGACCTGAAAGAGCTGGGGCAATCGGTTCTGGATGCCCCCAACCTGCTATATGTATCCCGCCCGCTGCCTGCCGCTGAATATATCAGACGCTTCGATGACCTTTCCGAGCGTTTGAACCGGTTCGGATCGAAGCTCCGGGAATGGGGTGCAGACGATCCCCCCTTTCTCACAGCCATGCGCAATCATAAGCAGGGCCTTAAACTGGTATCCGAAAGTTACCTGAACTCGTTGCAGACCCTGCACACCGCGCACACCCGGATCGTAGCCGACGCAACGCAAGAAGTCGAGCAGGCCGAGCTGGTATCGGCGGCCTCCTTCTCCTCGGAAATCGGCACCAAGGATATTGAATCGTACGCGGGATTTGATGTGGGTCCGCTGGTAATCCCCGCCGCCGAAGCCTATGGCTACTTTTTCACCGTCAACATCTATCCCGGCAAGGTGGATGCCAACCGCGACCCGAGACACTGGTACAAGGACCGGCTCAGCCTTACGGCGGGAATCGGCCTTACTACCCCATATCTTGATGCCGACGGCCCCGTGTTTTATGCCGGTGCGGGATACCGAATCAACAGGGCTTTCCGGGTAACCGGAGGGGCCACGTTCTACCGGCCCGAAGGTGACGACAGCCTGAAATGGATGTTCGGTACCGGTGTAACCCTGCACTTCCGCTTTATCAACGACCTGCTGCACATTTTCAGCGGATCGACCACCGGGTTTTAATCCTTTTACCCGACAGTTACACGCAACCACGGTTTGAACCCATGATCCACTTCCTTTGCCCCATTACCCGTTTCCCGGGCCGCTTGTACCCGGCTTGTTCCCGGAGAACCGGGTTGTAACTCCGGTTGCCATTCATTGCAATCCGGCACACCACTATCTCCTCTTTCACATGCTCTAACCATTGATTTTTTCCCCAACCAGCACAATCATCCAACCTGACAAACCAATAAATTCCGGGAGTTTGACGTATGGCTTTAATAATTCTCAATCTTTCAACCACAACCGACAGCTCCGGCAAGTGTCTGGTAAGCATGGATGTCGGTGACACTCAAAACACCGGAAAAACCGGCCGGCTGAAACTGCATATTGGCGAGAGCCGGATCCTGGAGCAGGAAGTCACTCTGCGTTTCCCGATGCAAAACGTGACATTCGAGGTGCCTGGAGACGGACGTAATTACACCGTCAAGGCCGTCCTGATCTGCGGAGACGAAAAGCGGGAACTTGTCCAGGATCTGAAATTTTGCGGTTAATCCGGACCGCGATGAGGTCCCGAACGATATGCGCTCCCAATGCGTTAGCCCATTCAAACAAACACTAAAACGTCTGCTTTGTACCTAAATAGTTGATCAGTCAACTATTTTCTGCCGGTGGCCATCCACAGTCACATACAAACAAGGCGGCCAAAGAACCCACAAGCGTTTACACTCTAATGAGGAATTGACATGAAATCAAAAGACAAGGGCCTGCATCATATTACGATCATCGCCGGACCGGCGCAGGACAACTATGAGTTTTATACAAAAACGTTGGGACTCAGATTGGTGCTCAAGTCGGTCAACCAGGACGACCCTGGCACCTGGCACCTCTTCTATGCCAACGGAAGCGGCCAGCCGGGCTCCAGTATCACTTTCTTCCCGTTCCGCCTGGCGTCCCGTACCCCCGCAGGCACGGGCGAGGCCGTAGCCGTTTCATTTTCGGTGCCGGATCATTCCCGGGATTTCTGGGAAAATCACTTCCGGGAAAACCAGGTGGAAACTGGAGAAGCTTTTCGTCGCTTCGGTCTCGATGTACTGCCGTTCCGCGACCCAGACGGGCTGCAGCTTGAGCTGGTCTTCGACCCGGAAGTAAACGAACAGCCGGGCTGGGAAAACGGGCCGCTGCCCGCCGGGAACAGTATCCGCGGGTTCTGGGCTAGCACTCTGCTGATCACCGAAACGGAAACGACCGCACGCATTCTGGAAGAGGTCATGGACTTCGAACTGGCCGAAACGGAAGGCAACCGCAGCCTGTATCGCACAGCCAGTCCGATCGGCAATGCAATTATTCTGGAAAAAGCGGAAAAGGCCGACCCGAGGCATCCCGGCCGCGGTACCGTGCACCATGTCGCGTTTCGTGCCAACGACCGTGAGGATCTTGAGCGTATGCGGAGCCTGGTGGAAAACATGGGGCTTCAGCCGACACCGGTCATTGACCGGCATGTATTCCAGTCGGTTTACTTCCGGACACCCGCCGGTGTTCTGTTTGAAATGGCAACCGATCCTCCAGGATACAAATCGGTGGTAGAGCGTGAAGAGGATATGGGACGTGAGCTGTTCCTTCCCCCCTGGCTGGAGTCGCAGCGTAACAAAATCGAAGCCGCTCTGGATCCGCTGGAAGCCTGACCTTCAGGCTTCAATAGACATAGATCGGCACCGGCTCCGGCAGCTGAAACCGGACATTGGTAAAGCGGTCGCGGCGAATGTTTTCAAACCATTCCTCGTCACGTTCGATACCGGAATATTCCATAATCTGGCGTGCCAGTTTCATGGCTGTTTCGTTGCTTACGCGAATGGATCCGTGTGAGACCGCCTTGCCGATCGAGGAGGGATCGATGGTGCCGTGGATGGAACGGGGTGCATCGTAGACAAGCTGTGCCCGTCCCATCGGATTGTCCGGATCTCCGGGGGCCATGATCGCGAAGTTCCTTGCCCATTCCTGATCCGGGGGATGCCACCAGGGGTTCCAGACGACCTGGTGTATCCCCCATTGGCCCCTGCGGGTCGGCCACTCCGGTTTTCCAACGGCAACCGGATACGTAGCCACCACTTTATCCTCACTGACAACATACAGTTCCCGCATCCTGATGCTCACTTCTATCCGAAGATCGGTAAACTTCGGTTTCTCAATGGCAGGAAGCTCCACCGGGAAAAAAGGCAGATAGGAAGCCGTATCCGGGCTGCCGGGTGGCGTCTCACTGAGAGCATCCACCGAAACCCCCGTGGTCAGGGTGGTATCCACACCCCCATAGCCTGACGACGGCCACAAGAGCAGTAAAAGGAGCCCTGAAATAAAGGTTACAGACAGCAATCTCATCAACAGGGGAATTATTACAATTATTACCCGGGAGGTTAACCGGTCGAAGTACACAAAAAATTAAAAAAATCCACTTATGTTGCAATTATATGGGATCAAGCGGCATCATAACAACATTTCCCGCAAAAAAAGGAGGAGCCATGAATGTCTGTCTTCTTATACCGCTCATTCTGATGATATCCTGTGCTGTCAAGGACACCCATGAACCCGGCAATGGAGACGGGATACTGTCTCTCCCGGCCCCCGACACCCGCGGAGAGATCTCCGTTGAACAGACCCTGGAGCAGCGCCGGTCTGTGCGCGACTTTCCGGACACTCCCCTGAGCAAGGCGGAGATCGGTCAACTTGCCTGGGCCGCCCAGGGGATCACCGATGAGGCGAGAGGTTACCGGACCGCCCCATCGGCCGGTGCCACCTTTCCAGCCGAAATCTATCTGGCCGTGGCCGGCAGTCCGGACATTCCTACGGGGCTGTACCGGTACCACAGCAGCAATCACACACTTGAGTTGATTGACGGGGAGGATGTTCGTCCCGACCTGCACGCTGCGGCCCTTCATCAGGATGCCATCCTGAATGCACCGGTGGTGATGATCATAACCGGAGTCATGGAGCGCATCGAACCACGGTACGGGGATCGCGCACATCGCTTCATGCTTCAGGAATCGGGGCACATCGCTCAGAATGTTTATCTCCAGGGAGTGGCACGAAACATCGGCACGGTGGTTATCGGTGCCTTTGACGATGAGGGAATCAGGCGAGTGCTTGGTTTCGGACAGGGCGAATATCCGCTGTATATCATGCCCCTGGGAAAAATGGAATAATATTTCCGGCGGACAATACCCGAATCTGTTCCAACATATCAACTGCAGCACCGGAAGAGAGCCCGGAGCAGGCAGTGCGCTCATTATACGGGTTGCAAAGAAATAATTCTGATGTTTTGAAACGATTTGCGGCCAGAGTCCGGTTTATCAACCAGATGTCGGGACGGCCGCTCTTTGCAAAGGCTGCCCCCGAGAAACCCACAGCTGACTAACAGTCAAATTTACGGGTATAAACATGAAAATCGGACGAACTAAATCCATTACCGCGACATGCCTCTTCATGGCAGTTGTGGCTGCGACAGGAGCAACTATGACATCACACGCGCAAAACACCCCTCTCAATATCGGAGACCCCGCCCCGGAATTCCAGGGCACAAACCACGAAGGCGAAACATGGAAAAGCAGCGATCACAAGGGCGAGATTCTCGTGGTCTTCTTTTTTCCGGCGGCCATGACCGGCGGGTGCACCGCCCAGGCCTGCAGTTTCCGTGACAACCGTACCCGGCTCACCGAACTGGGGGCCGAAGTCGTGGGCATCAGTGGCGACCGGGTCGAAGGTCTGGAAATTTTCAGGCGTGCCCATAACCTTAACTTCCCCCTGGTTTCCGACTCGGAAGGCCGCATCGCAGGGGCGTTTGGCGTACCTGTGCGTGACGGCGGAACCTTCATCGCTGAAGTGGACGGCGAGCAAAAAGAGCTGGTTCGCGATTTGACCACCGCACGATGGACCTTCGTAATTGACAAAGACGGTAACATCGCTCACGTCGATACCGAGGTGGATGCCGAGGGCGACAGCGAAGCGGTGATCGCCGCCATCAGGAAGATGGAGAGCTGACGCCGGCGTGCTTCAGGCACAGCATGAGTACCAGGCCGTAGACAAGATGCATGATGAAGCCTGCCAGCAAGATACGTCCCGGAACCCATGTATCCGTGTAGAACAATCCAACGGTGTCGCCGGCGGCCAGGGCTACCAATGGCGAAAGTATCAGTCCCGCCACCACGGAAATAATTACTCCGTAAATCACTCCCTGAAAAAACCAGTGCAACGGTATGCGTTGATGCAAGTAGACCACCCATACCAATGCCATGAGTATGCCTCCCATGAAATAGGCGGCATTCCCCCACACGATGTTGTAGGGCTGATTCAGATGAACATGGTTAAAGCTGCCCTCAATAATATACCCGATGTCCAGGACGGGCAGGCCCAGCCCTCCAAGAAGAAAAGCGGTCATGGACATCACAAACGTGGCGATGAAACCGGAAACAATCGTACGGTAAAAAGTGCTTGAACTCATTATTCAGGAATCTATATGGTGGGTGGTTTTCTGGCATTCCCGACAGTGACACGCTTCGAAAGCCGTCGGCAATCAACTGCGCCGATTCTTTACTATACATTTCGGGCAAAAACAGCGGCCCGGGTCGGTTCTGAACATGCAATTCCCGTTCGGAACTGAGCCCTTATCTGATTATTTCCAACATGTTAGCCAATTCACAAGCTACTCCGATCCGGCCCAATAAAGCAAACGGTTTCTGCAGACATTGGAACCCGGGCACTGCTGCAATCTTTGTCTTCGCAGTGCGAAATCGGCAGTTGCATCCATGCCGGACATCTCCTAAAATTCGGTATGGAGCGGTTCGACACATCTAGATTTTATCACTACCTTGTCCATAACCGCCGGAGGTCACGGTATATAACAACGGGTTCATACGTAAAGGAATGTGGCCTGAAGGAAATAAGGCGGCAATACGATCAAGTTTCCATACCTTTTCCCCTGCCGGCACGTTGAGCACCTGAAAACAACTTACCCAAATGACATCTCCCGGATTTATGAAACACCTGCCACTTATTTTACTGGCCCTTGCCCTGGGGCTCACTTCCTGCCTGGACAACCCCTCGATGGATCTGGATAACGAAGACGATATCGCGTTTCTCGAGGAAAACGCTCAAAGAGAGGGGGTCACCGTAACTGACAGCGGACTTCAGTACCGGGTCATCGAGGAAGGCGAGGGGGAATCGCCAGAGCTGGGATCCGAAGTCAGAGTTCATTTTATCGGCACACTCATTGACGGCCAGGTATTCGACAGCACCTATGAAGACGATGAACCCATTCAGTTTTTTGTCCGTGAAACGATACCGGGATTTGCTGAAGGTCTTACGCTGATGAATGAGGGTGCCGTTTACGAACTGGTCATTCCCGCCGAACTGGCTTACGGAAATTTCCAGGTGGGCGTGATTCATCCCGGTGCCACCCTGATCGTCGAATTGGAACTCCTTGAAATCCTGTGACCCTTTCGGTGCAGATTCCCGATAAATAGAAACAAGTCAATACCGGGAGCCGAAAGTGCCATATACTGATGCCCGGTCTGCCGGTTATGGAAAGAGAAAAATCCGCTGAAAACAAACCTGCAAACGGTCGCACTGGGCTGGTTTTTCCTCATCAGCTTTTTGAAAACTCTCCCCTCCCTGACCGCTGCGAAACTCTGTATCTGATTGAGGAGCACCTGTTTTTCAACCAGTACCCGTTTCACAAGCAAAAAATCGCATTTCATCGGGCTAGCATGAAAGCCTACGAAGCCTGGCTGCATCAAAACGGTTATCAGACGGTGTATGTGGAGGCAATGCAAGCACAGGCGGATATCCGGAAGCTGATCGCAAAACTGCACGGCCGGGGGGTGTCCCACATTGAATATATCGACCCTGTCGACCAGTGGCTGGAACAGAGAATACAGGAAAGTGCCGACAGGGCAGAAATTAGTCTGCGGAAACATGAAAGTCCGCTTTTTTATAATACCGAATCGGAAATTCGGGAGTATTTCGCAGGCAAAAAAAGAATGTACCAGACCAGTTTCTACAAGGACCAGCGGCTGAAGCGCAACATCCTCATGGACAAGGATGGAAAGCCGTCAGGTGGCAGCTGGACCTACGACGCCCTGAACCGTCTCAAATATCCGAAATCCAGGAAGCCGCCGGAAGTTTCGGCCCCTCCCTGTAATGATTTTTACCAGGAAGCGGCATCATACACGGAATCGTATTTCGGGGATAATTACGGATCTCTCTCCTCCAGCTTCCGTTACCCCTGCACCTTCGAGGAGAGTAAGACATGGTTGCAGAATTTCCTGCAGGAGCGGTTCAGAGAGTTCGGCCCCTACGAAGATGCGATCGTAGCAGACGAGGTTTTCCTGCATCACAGCGTGCTGAGTCCATTGCTGAATACAGGTCTGCTTCATCCGGAGTACGTGATAACCCAGGCTCTCGCTCATGCGGAGGAGCATTCCATCCCGGTTGAATCGCTGGAGGGATTCATTCGCCAGGTGATTGGCTGGAGAGAGTTTATCAGGGCGGTTTACCTGTTGAAGGGAACCGGGGAGCGAACGAGAAACTTCTGGGGCTTCCGGCGAAAAATTCCAAATTCGTTCTGGACCGGGAAAACGGGTATTGAGCCGCTGGACCTGACCATAGGAAAGGTCCAGTCCTACGGATATGCCCACCATATCGAGCGGTTGATGGTGATCGGCAGTTTCATGCTGCTCTGTGAGTTCGATCCCGATGAAGTCTACCGCTGGTTTATGGAGATGTTCGTGGATTCCTACGATTGGGTGATGGTGCCCAATGTCTACGGTATGAGCCAGTTTGCCGATGGCGGATTGATGGCCACCAAACCCTACATCAGCGGCAGCAATTACCTGATGAAGATGAGCAACTTCAGGAAAGGTGAATGGCAGAAAACCTGGGACGGACTCTTCTGGAGATTTCTACATGTACACCGTGATGTTTTTCAAGCCAATCCGAGGCTGAAGATGCTGGTGACCACATTCGACAGAATGTCCCGCGAGAAACGCGATGCTCATCTTAAGAACGCGGAAGCGTATCTGCAATCATTGGATCAGTAACCTCCGGCGGATACCCCGGGTTTCCGAAAAAAGCTGTGCAGCGCCTCGGCGTATCGGTCATTATTCGGCAGATCGTTGTGTCCTCCTTCCGGAATTAAAACCTTGCGTTTTGAAGCAGAACCCGAAGCCTCGTAGAGTGCAGTTGCCATGCGGACGGGTGTAATCTCATCGCTCTCCCCGGCAATGATGAGCATGGGCGCACGGATACTCGCAACCCTTTGCATGTTGTCCTCCTGCGCCAAAACGGGATCGACATCAAACCTGATAAATGGTCTCAGTAAAAAGGGAACAAGTTTGCCGGTCCAGTCGGAAACATTAGAGATCGGGCTCTCCAGTACATAGCCGCTGACCTGCTTCCGCTCCGCTAACCAGCCCGCCAGCAGGGAACCCATAGAATGGCCGTGAATAAAGATCGGATACGCTTTTTTATGACGCATTCCATCGGTGGTATCAGTGACGGAATCACCGGTCACAGGCAAACGCTTATTCGCAGCAACCTCGAACGCGGCCAGGACATCCTTTTTCAACCCCTCTACCGACGGCGTTCCACTGCTCATTCCATAGCCCCTGTAGTCAAGCAGCATAAGGTTCACACCCGCCCTTGCATAAGCTTCGATTAGCGGCCGTGACTTCACCATTAGAAATCCGTTGCCACCCATATAGAGTACCGTGGCAGCGGCGTTCTCATGCTCCAGGAACCAGCTGTCGAGATGCTCTCCATCGCTGGTTATCAGGCTTTGTTCATGCAGTGTATATTCCGGCACATTAAAACGCTCGGGAGTGATGGTGCGGTGTGCATCGAAAGCACTCTCCTCCCTGATTTCGATGGTGTTGCAAGCCGACAGAAACACAGCCGCTATCACTGCGGCAACGGTGTACCAGTTGTTGTTTATCATAAGTGAGCAGGTTGTATTGTCAATGTGACGTCAAATGGTAAACGGTGTTTTATAAAACCGTGCCCGGCTCCTGCTGCCGGTACATCCGGTCAACGATCGCCATGTGCGGAAGTGTAAGTACACTGATCAGGATAAGCATGAGGGCGACAAACCTGTCATCCATCGCAAAAACGTGGACCACCCCGACAAGTACGCCCAGAGCTATAAAAGAGATGAGTGTGTGGGGAGTCGCCGCTTTGTAAAACGCCGGAAGCGGCATGGCCACCTTGTGCCTGTGGAGATACCGCTGCATCTCCATGATGTGCCCTGTCGAGTGCCATAGAGCAAAATAGACGGCAAATCCAACGATGGGGCCAGTCACAATAAAGACGACACCTACCAGCAGACTGTCATACAGGAAATGGCGTCTCCTCGCAAGCCGGCCGGTTGCGGCAGCGTACCCGAAAACAAGGGCGTATGCAGCAAAGAGCAGTGGAATAACCAGACCGGCCTCGGGAACAGCCGATGAAACAGACGCAGGCTCCAAACCTGTAGCTTGCGCGATAATCGCGAAACTGACACGGGTATCCGTAAAAACTATCAGTCCCACCACGAATAAACCACGCATGACATACCATAAGGAGTGGCGGGCTTCCGGTGAAAGAAAATCTTCCATGTCGGCCTGGCCAAAGTGGTAGACCGACATTATTAAAAAGAACATCAGCCCGGCAACCGGATGAATCAGCCAGACGGCCACCACAATGAGCATCAGGCCCAGGTACAGGGCATTAAACCAGAACTTGCGGCGCCAGGAATCGCTCAACCGGAACATTTTCCCGGCGATGATGTGATCAATGGCACCGTGTGGGATCCCGACCACCACGACCGCGAGCAAAAGAATCCAGTAACTCCAGGCCAGGGCCGTTTCGGGGAACAGGATTTCGAACAAAATGGCAGCTAAGCTGACTGAAAGGGTCAGACGAACAGCCGACGGGGATGAATGCCTCATGGAAATTTCAGGTGTGATGTGCCCGAAACAGTTGTACAGCTATTTCGAAGTCATCTATACCGAATTCACGCCAAAATCATTCCCGAATGCCTGGAATTATACTGCAGGGAACAGCGCCTTCACTCCTTGCCGGAAGAGGGTTTCTTTTTAAAAAAAAGGCCATGTCATTGCCGGGGAATTGAATGCAAAAAAACAGGCAACTGCCAAAAAAAAATTCATGTGGAAAACAAACTTTTTCCCCAAATCCTCGGTTTTGGGGCTCATCCAGAAGATCCATAACCTTAACATATACGGAGTTTACATGGAAAATCTTTACTCGCTGGGTAATGCCACCTTTGAAAACTACGTGGGCATTACTTCCGGCTATACCGAGATGGCTTACCAGATGTCGGCACATGTACTGACGGTTGGTTTTGCCATCATGCTTGCGGCATTGCTTTACTTTGTGCTGACCATGAAGACCGTAGCTCCGAAATACCGGATATCATCCGTTCTTTCTGTAGTGGTGATGGTCTCCGCGTTTCTGTTGCTCATGATTCAGCAGCAAAACTGGACCAATGCCTTTGTGTTCGACTCTGAAACCGGACGCTATTTTCTGGGATCGGAAACCGATCAGTTCAACAACGGGTACCGTTACCTTAACTGGCTTATTGATGTACCGATGCTGCTGTTCCAGATCCTTTTCGTCGTATCCCTGACGCGAAGTTCGTTCAGTTCAGTACGAAACCAGTTCTGGTTCTCCGGCACGCTGATGATTCTTACAGGCTATGTAGGCCAGTATTACGAGTACACCAACCCGACACTCTTCTTTATCTGGGGCTTTGTCTCCACAATTTTCTTTGTACACATTCTTTATGTCATGAAAAATGTGATAACCGAAGGAAAAGAGGGTGCCCCGCCCAAAGTGCAGCGTTATCTGGGGATTATCTGGGGACTCTTTCTGTTTTCCTGGATGCTCTATCCCGGAGCGTATCTGATGCCCTATCTGTTCAGTATGGGGCTGGAACCCTCGCTGAACGAAGCCGCCGTCGTTGGCCGTCATATCACATACACGATCGCAGATGTCAGTTCCAAGGTTATCTACGGAATCCTGCTCACTCTCACGGCCCAGGAGATGAGTAAGGCTGATGGATACGACTACGAGTCACTAACTACCACCAGTTAGGTTTTTCACCCTGTACGGGTGTTGAAACAGCATTAAGAGTAACATGTCCCGCGGAAAACCCCTGAGTTACGGTCTTCCGTGGGATTTTTTTTTGCCCGGATACTGTTGCCACAGGCGCTCATCGCCGACAAACTTCCTGGCGGAATCATAACTTTTTTGCCCGCGTACTTTCACTGCACCCCGGTTCCCGCCACCAAACCCCGGCACAAACACCCGATCCGGGCTTGACCCATTGCCCCCTGTGGCCGGGCCACCTTTTACCTTGCAAGAGATTCTGCGAGATATGCTTGACAATGCATATAGTTTTCTGCAAGGTACAATAAGGACGAGTTATCATTTGAAGGTAAGAGAGGATCTCAAAAAATTATTGGGGCTATGAAACCATCCAAATGCATTACTGCCATATTTCTGATTATTCTCGTTTCAAGTTCACTATCACAGGCTGCCGGGGACACAGGGGAATTTGAAGTGTCCGGCATTTTGCATGATGCCAGGGAAGCCGCTCCCATTGTCAACAAACCGGTGGCCCTCTACCATGATTCCGGCGAACAGCTGGCGGCGGCAGCAACTGACAGTGAAGGATCTTTTTCCCTGGTTTATGAGTATGAGGCCGTCTCTGCTGAACCGGGTGGCATCTCCGACATCCCGCCTGAATTTCGTCTGGGTTCATCTTATCCCAATCCCTTCAATCCCAAAACCACTTTCCCCCTTCGAGGCAACCGGTTCTTTGCAAGCCGACATTATACTCTACGACATTCTCGGACGGGAAGTCACCAGAACCTCTTCTGAATTCCAGGCGGGAAGGAATGAAATCCAGGTTACCCTTGGCAGTGGCCTGGCGCAGGGCCAGTACCTGCTGCATGTTCGGGCAAATGCGTTTTCAGAAACCCGGCCAATGACGTTTATCAGTACAGGCAGGGGCCAGAGCCACACTGCTATCAGGGTTGCTGCCGCCGGAACACCCTCCGGATCGGTCACCGGAAAAACAGATGGAACAAGTGACACATCACCAGAAGGTAGCGGAAAAATGCCCCTGGAAGATGACAATCTCCTGCTTGTAATCGAAGAGTGCGAACACTACCCGGGCAAAGAGCTGACTATCTCGGCCGGACTGGACCATGATGCCGGCACCATTGCACTCCCAAGAAAAAAAACATATTGGCAGGGCTGGATCAGCGGTCAGGGCAAAATGAGTATCGAAGGCGTAGCGGAGTTTACCTCAGAATTTTCGATGGATATCACCAATGCCGCGGTTAGTACCAATCCATGGTTTGAAGAGCAAAAGAGCTTTGACGGCTGGGCAACCGCATACTATCAGAAACCTGGCTATACGTTTATTGACCCGGATTTAGCGCAATTCACACGTCATTACGACGTCAAAACCCCCAGCAGGTCCGGTGAGATAGAGGGACGGTTACACTGGAGCGAGGTCTGGAGAGAACTGGATTCATACTGGGGTCTGAAGTATGCTGATGTGCGTCCTGTCATCACCCATTGGGCCTGTCACCCCATAATTGGATGCACCGATCCAAAAGGCGACTGGGAGAGCTCCATTCTGGCCTTCGATGGAGGGACTTTTTCACAGAATACGGTGGGATTCCCCTTCCAGGTAAGTGCAATGCCGCTTGACTTTATCATCGATGGTGACCGAATGCCGGTACAGCTGCCGGAAGAGTTCCACGAGGTCAGCGTGGATATCGAAAGCATACTGGATGCCGGTGATGTGCCGGAGCTATATCTGCCAATACTCTTGGAATTCGAGGATGAAAGTGTCGAGCTCTCCTACACGGTCGAGGGAAAGCTGTATCGTGTGCACTGGGAAACAGACGAAATGGAGCCCGGAAAAGTGATTGAAACCGATAAACATACCCGGAAAAAAATTGAACACGAAGTGGAAGATCCGGATGCCATGGACCCGATGGAACGATTCGAGCTGTTTCTGGACGCCCAGACAGAAATTGAAATGCTCACCAAAGGGCCCGAACCGGAGGCTACCCATCTGGAACTCTTCAGAGGCAAATTGAGAGCTAAAATATCCGATCATAAAGGTCCGTTTCGTGTCCTCACTCCAACTGCTGTATACGGTGTAAGAGGAACCGACTTCCTGGTGGAGGTGCATGGAGACAGTGCTACGACGGTCATCGTTTTGGATGGCGAGGTCGAAGTCTCAAGCAGCGACGGATCGGGGACGGTGATATTGGAAGCATACGAAAAGACGGTGGTAAAAAAAGGCGATCATCCGAATGAACCTGAAACCATCGATGAGATCCCGGCCATCCGAAGATGGTGGGAACAGGCTGATGTTTCTCACCGTTACAACTGATTAACGATTTTCAGCATTGAATCATAGTGAAATAGCCACCGCCATGACTATCCAGAGGAGCATGGTCCTGATAGAAAATGCTCCTGCATCACTACTAAAGTCATGAGCGCGGGAACACCCACCCGTAACCGTTTTGTTAAACGGCTCTCATGCGTTTTGCTGTCAGCCAACCACTTTTTGCCCGCTGATTTTATGAAAGAAAGTTGCACTTACTCTTTGATCCTCCGCGAAGATATTGTAATTTAGGAAGCGTAAACTGTCGGACTGTACCTCTTGCAAGGACGAATGAACCGAACACCGGACACTCATAAAACGCTTCTCGCCGCTTTAGCGATTGCCTTCGCGTCAACGGCATCGGCCGTGCACGTACATGATATCATTACGTGCGTGCATTCTACTCCCGCGGTAGTCCAGAGTATGCACGACATCCATGATTGTGCTTTCTGCTGGATGGTCTATCAGAATGTCACGGTGGATAAGGTAGTTACCGTGACCCCGCTCACCGTTTGGGACACATTGCACCAGGAGCGTCCGACCGCCCCCGTCACTCCTTACTCCGCACACCGATACGGCCGGGCACCGCCTGCTTCCGCCTGAAACCGGTGATCCCGGCTCTGCTTTCCGGCTCCACCCGTAATCGGTGAACTCATCCGGGCTGAAGTCTCGTGACACGTTCACATGCACTTCCTGCCCCGTATTTTCGGAATCCGCTGTAATCCCTCAACACCATTTCAGCCGGATTATCTGTTCCACGGCTCCTGCAGTTTCCATTCCCCGATTATCGATGGTAAAGGCCGGAAACCTGCCGGTACATCGGGCTGCAACTGCCCCTGCCGACGGTAACCGGAGACCCTGTTCGCAGCTGGTGACCGCTATTGGCTCGGCCGTTTTTTCATTCCGGATAATTCCGGATTGCAAAATCAATCCGGATGAAGCAGCCGATCACAAACCGGTCTCACATGCCAAATCACGCTACAGAATATTGGGCATGCCGCTGTTACAGACGAAAAACACTAAAGCTGACACCGGCCGGCCCGACCCGAATTTCAGAAGTAATCGTTGTAATCCTCATCATAAATAACGGATACCATGACTCACAAGATTTCTCTCTCCACCCTGATTTTGACTTTAACGACAACATTACTCTTGCTCAACGCCTGCAGTGACGGGCACGACCACCATTACGCTCCTATTGGTATCGTTCTGTCTGTCGACGGAGACATGCTCGCCTCCCAGGAACAGCACACCATCACCTATGCCGACGGCGAAGCCATCTCCATCCCGGCCGGTGCTACCACCGAAACCATAACCGTGCAGTTTTTGTCGGACGACAGCACTCCTTTTACCCCTGAGCATAGTGGCTATTCACTCCGATACGATATCGAAAACACCGACATCCTGGAGGTGGCTCATCCCGTGGACAATAACTCCTGGGCGCTTCGATTGACCGGAAGCCAGGCCGGAACCACCACCATTCAGTTTGAATTGTGGCACGACGGGCATTCCGATTTCACATCGGCAGCATTTCAGGTGGCCGTTCACGAAGAATAGAAGTGGCAACATAGCAAAACAGCATTAACTCCCGCCCGGCAGATTTCATCCAAAAAACATAAGCATATATCATCCACTTCATGCGCACAACTGCACTACTGATAGCGCTGCTCCTGCTTCCCTCACTGGCCTTCTCTTCGGCCCTGAAAGTGGTTTCCCTGAACGGGCGTGTCCTGGACGGTGAAACCGGGGAGCCGGTGGCTTATGTCTATCTTCACCTGGAGGAGATCAACCGCGTCGCCACATCGGGCCGCGACGGCCGGTTTCAGCTCAACAACATCCCGGAGGGGAGCTATACCCTGGCCCTGCACCGGATCGGATATTACGACCAGAAGCGCTCCATCACAGTGGATCCGGATGATACTTCCGAGCTGGATATAACCCTGCAGCCTGCAACGCTGAGCATCGGCTCCATAGAGATCACCGGACAGCCCGGAGAATACCGTGGCTCTCACCTGGAAAATGCCTCCATTACCGTACTGGGACTGGAGCTTCGCAAAAACCTCGGCAGCACGCTGTCCGAGACCCTGTCCGACCAGCCCGGCTTTGCCCAACGGGCGATGGGTGCGGCTCCGGCGCGACCCGTGCTGCGCGGCCTCGGCGATTCGCGAGTGCTCATCCTGCAGGATGGGGAACGGACCGGCGACATGTCTCATACTACCGCCGATCATGCCGTAACCATCGATCCGATTACGGCCAATGAAATCGAAATCGCGAGGGGCCCTGCGGCCCTGGCCTACGGTTCCAATGCCATCGGCGGAGTGATCAATGTTGTGCGCGACCAGATTCCCACATCCCGTCAGTCTTCACCTACCGGCGCCGCCTCTCTCATGGGTTCGAGCGTGAACAACGGGCTGACCGGCTCCGGCAACATCGCCCTGCCGGTGCATGATGACCTGATGCTAAACCTCGACCTGAACGCACGGTATGGCGAAGACTACCGCACTCCGGACGGCAAAGTGGACAACACCTTCAACCGGTCCACCAACAGTGCCGCAGCCCTAAGTTACATCCGGCCATGGGGATACAGCGGACTGGCGGTATCCACCTACCTGAGCCGGTACGGCATCCCGCCCGATCCCGGCGGCGGGCATCCGGATGGCGTGGAAATAGAAATGGCACGCCTGCAGGCCGAGTCACGGTCGGAGTTCGTTTTCGAAGACCGGTTTTTCAAATCCATGGAAAGCCGGGTATCCTACCGCTATTACAACCACAAAGAGTTTGAATCGGCGGATATCATAGGCACCGAATATACCGCCCATACCTTCAACGCCTCGGTCGTGGGGCGCCACAAGGGAATCGGCTTTCTTGACGACGGCACCATCGGAGCCTGGGGCGAGTTTCAGGACTACCTTGTCCTGGACCGTGGCACGCTTGATGCCAACGGCTTTTCCGGCGCCCTGTTCGCCATCCAGGGGACTCGTTTCGGGCCATGGAAAATCGACTTCGGACTCCGTTTCGACTTCCATCATGCGCGACCCACTCCCGAGCGAAACAGCCTGGTTATCGGTGAGATTCGCCGGCGCACTTTCGCGGCCCTGGCCTCATCCGCGTCCGTATCCTATGACCTCGGCCGGGGCTGGCAGACGGGCGCTTCGTTCCTCCACTCTTTCCGGGCACCCACCATGGACGAGCTCTACTCCCTCGGGCCCCATCTCGCCGTCTACTCCTTCGAGATCGGCAATCCGGAACTGGACGCCGAACGGGGCCTCGCCAGCGAACTGTTTGTCTCCCGGCGGGACAGCCGCTCGCGCCTCAAGGCATCCGTCTACCGGAATGACTTTTTCAACTATATCTACCCGCGCAACACCGGGAGGCCCAGCTATGTAAATCCGAACCTCATTGAGTACAAGTTTGAAGGGGTGGAAGCACTGATGTACGGAGCCGAGGCTGTCGCTGAAGTGAAACTGGCACAGAATTTCTCGATCGACGGCATGCTCAGCTATACGTTCGGAGAACGCCGGGTGGATGACGACGAAACGGAAATCACCGGCTTTGAAGGATCGACAGCTCCGTTACCGATGATACCGCCGCTGAGTGGCTCCATCGGTGTTACCTGGGCTCCCGGCAAGCTGACACTGGGCGGACGGCTTCGGCATTCCACAGCCCAGGATCGTCTGGGCGAATTCGAAACCCGAACACCCGCTCACACGGTAGCCGGTGTGAGCGCGCAATACCTGTTCACACGGGGCGATCTGCTGCACACGGTGTCGTTGCGCGTGGACAACCTGCTGAACGAGGAGTACCATAACCACCTCTCCAGGATAAAAGAGCTGTATCCCGAGCCCGGCCGCAGCTTCAATCTGCTCTACCGGGTCTACTTCTAACATGCGGTGCCATTTCGCAAAAACGCAGGATATACATCACTTCCGGACACATCATATGGTCCGATTGTACATGACATATTGAACCGATTTTTGCCTGACGGGGTTGGCAATCAAGGATACCGGGGATAATGAAAACAGATACATCCACCTCACACATTACTACGGCGCTGATACCGGCTGCGGGACAGGGTAAACGTTTGCATCCTCACACCATCAACCGGCCCAAATGCCTGATTGACGCAGGAGACAAGCCCCTGCTTGCGCACACCATAGAAGCGCTTGAAAAAAACGGGTACGAACGGCTGATTCTGATCACCGGTCATTGTCACCGGCAGGTGGATGCCTTTCTCGAACAATACAACACTACCCTGGATGTCCAGACAGTTTATAACGACCGCTACGATACCACCAACAACATTTACTCTGTATGGCTTGCCGGCTCATTGATCCGTGATGCCTTTTTGCTGCTTGAATCGGATCTGATTTTTGATGCCGGGGCCATCGCCACTATGAATCGCCCGAACCGTATCGCACTTGACCGATACAACCCCGGTAAACACACGGGAACAACCGCTGCCGTCACTTCCGACAACCGGCTGGCCGAACTCCATGTCGGCGGAATCGACATGGTGCAGGCTCACCGGAAGAACGGGCATATGCCGACTGCACCATGCCAGAATCCGCCAGGAAAATTCTCACACAGAGCCTCCCGGAAAGGCCTGTCATGCTCTAATCAATCCGAAAAGCCGACAGACCGCCATCATCATACGCTCTACAAGACGGTCAATATGTGCACCTTTTGCATTTCTACGTGGCATCGGTTACACCACGCGATTTCTTCACGGCTGGCTGCAGGCTATCAACATGACTTTTATGAACTGGCTGTCCGGGACCTTCTTATCGGCGGGGCTATTTCTCTGGAAATGGCTGATTTCTCCGGGCTCTGGTGGGATGAAATCGACTGCACCAATGATCTGGCACGCGTGGAAGCAAGACTCTCTGGAGCATCAAAGAAGGTGAGCCGGTATGAGGCCGGTTAAAGCGGCGGCATGTTCGTTACCCGGCGTCATGCCCGGTATGCCTCAGCGCCATACTGAGCGGTACCCCGGCGCATGTCCGCCGGTCGGCCACGATTGGATATCTGTCTCTGCACACGTGACTCACATATGAAAACACCCTATCCGATACAATGGCTTGCCGGACTGCTTTCGTGCTGCTTGCCCGGCGGATATGCAGCTGCAAGCAATTTCGAAAATCTGTACCGGAGCCCAGGCGCAACAGGAGCAGGACACCCCACCTCCAGACCAGATAACGACTGTGATTCACGCAGTTTTCAAAATGAGCCGGTTACGATCGTTCTTACCTCCTTTCATGGCGATGGCTACCGCGGCAACACCCGTGTTCTTTTTGAACGACTGTGTGATCACTCCACCCTGCAACCGGTTTGGCTCAGCCGGAACCGAAATCTGGTACAGGATCTGAAGAGACAATATGGCAACGAGTATGCCTGTATGACCCACTCCCTGGCGGGTATTCGCACCCTGAACCGGGCCTCCGCCGTATTCCTGACTCACGGCACAAGCGACTACCCCTTTATGAGGCTTCCGCGGCGGGCATTGATCATTCAAACCTATCACGGTCTCCCGACAAAACGAGGTGAATATCTTAGGCCCGGCAATGACGGTCCACCCGGTTTTCTGCACCGAAAGATTCTGGAGTACCGGTTCCGCCCGATCACCCATTTTCTCTCCTCCTCGCCACTGGTTACGGATCTGTTTTCCAGACGATTCAACATTCCCGCAGAACGCTTTCTTGAAACCGGCTATCCGGCTTATGACAGGCTGGCATCCCGTACCGAATGTCCCGCTATTGGTACAAACGCCGTCATCAATATAATCAATGGCTCCAATGATTCGGGAGCGGATGGAGTGAAACACATCAAACCCGGCATTCCGACGCCATCCCGCCGTTTCGCCGAATACTGGCCCGAAGCACCCCCATCAACCAGGCTGATTCTCTACGCACCAACCTTTCGCCGGCGCAGTCGAACACGCTGGTTCCCGTTTGAGGACCGGGACCTGACCGCCCTTGCCGCTTTCCTCGAACAGCATCGGGCGCTCATGGCACTCAGGGCTCATCCGAACGATCATACAGACCTGCGCGCATTGCTCAATGCCAGCCCGCGAATTGTCTCCGGCGGCCAGGAAATCGCCGAAGACGCAATGGATCTGCTGCCGGTGACCGATGCCATCATAACCGATTACAGCAGTATCTATCTGGAAGGGTTGATGCGTGACATTCCTCCGATATTTGTGCCCTATGATCTGGGAACCTATGAGCGAGGATGCCTCATGCCCTATGATGAGGTGACTCCGGGACCAAAGGTGTATCACCAGCATGATCTGCTGGCACATCTGAAAATGGCCCTTCAGAAAACCGATGGCCGGGAAAGTGAACGAAGCAGGGTAAGGCATCGGTACTTTGCCTCGCAATACGGTTCCACGCCCGATAACGACGGATCAGATGCCGACTCAACTGATCGCCTGCATGCCCGTTCTGAAGGCATTTTCAAAAAACCTGAATCCGCCTGTGATCGTGTTATCCGGTTTCTGGAAGAGCAATTGCTGCCTGCAAACTCCTGATGCCGGTGGTTTTTCACACTACCTTCAACACGCAACCGCACCAGTTTCCCTGGTAAGCCAGCGACACAGGCGATCCGGCGACACAGGCGATTTTGTCTCCATCATCCGGCGTGTGGATTTACAAAGTCTTATATTGCGGCGAATAAATGGCGCCGCACACCACTTTGGCAGCGCGCCGTTCTGTTACCGCAAACGCCTTGCCATTGGACATTTCCATTTTCCTGATTCTACCCGCCCTCGCGACCATAGCGTTTTTTGTCAAAGGGCTGACCGGTTTCGGCCCGGCGCTGATTTTTATTCCAGTCGGGGCATTGCTGTTCGCCCCGCAGCCGATCATTGTTGCCAGTTCCTTTCTGGACCTGGCCGCAGGCCTTATCATGTGGCGCACGGTGGGAAGTATCAGGAAAGTCCCTTTTCTTGCGGGAATCATTGGGGCGATGGCCGCCGGAACCGTCATCGGAGTGTTCCTGCTGACGTGGGTGCCGGCCGACACGTACCGCTTCTTGCTGGGACTTGTGGTGCTGTTGCTGGGTTTGTGGTTCGCGCTGTTCCGCTCCCGCATCCACCAGGATCGTCTTCGCAACCAACTGCCCGATACCTGTGACCGGAAAGATATCGGCTTCTCCACCCTGGCAGGGGTGCTCGGCGGCCTGTTCGGCATCAGCGGCCCTCCCATTCTCTGGCACCTTGGCAGACGGTTTCGAATGAACACCTTCCGGGATTTGCTTATCGTTGTATTCGTTTTCGCCGCCGTGGCGCGTATTGTCTCCTTCTCGGCCGCCGGACTGGTTACCACCGAATCCGCCCTGTACGCGGCCGCTTCCGCACCGGGCCTTTTTGCAGGCCTTTACCTGGGCCAAAAGGTTTTTTTGAGGATTGATGAAGCACTGTTCAGCCGTTCGGTTGGAGCAGTACTGGTGGTGTTCGCCTTTCTGTTAATGGTTTGAAAGCCGATATGGTGGAACACGGGATCGAGAAGTATTTGACCCGGCCATTACCTGATCCTGTTTATTTTCAACAACCTGCCCTGGAACAACCCATTTTTTTCAGGCGAAAGATTCATTCACCGAATTCATTATATTATCCTGCACTAATATTTGTTAAACGAACCCGATTAAAACCGGACGGTTCGGCACAACGAAAATTATTATTCAAAAGGGCACAGAGTGAGCAATCGAAGCAAACGTGAACATGGTTCCGGCGTTCTTTCGGCAACAAAATCCGATCTGCAGGCCGGGTGGCTGGAATGGCAGAATAAAGAGGCTTTACGCGGGATGACGTACAAGATGATCCCGCTTCTTGGCGTCCTGTTTCTGTTCATGTACACCGACATTGCGCTGCTCGACAATTACACCGTCTCGCTGATTCGACTCATACCCATAACCCTTGCCGGGTCGCTCCTGTTGTTCCACCTCGGCACACCGGCTTACCAAACCCAGAAACGATATCTGTACCACATACTGCTGGTGAGCCTGCTGATCATGATGTTTGCCAGGGTTATTCTGCTTGACGATGACCCGAACCTGGGGGGAAGCCTGGCCGGCCTGCTGCTTGTCGTACTGGTTTTATCGCTGGAACTGAGGACCAATATGGCCACGGCCATTGGGATCTACCTCATCCCTACCGTGCTATTCACCATTTTCGTTTTTTATCCGAAGAATGTGTGGGACATCAGCTATTTCAATATTTACCCCATGATGATTGCCGGTCTGCTCTTCAACATCATTCACCGACGGTACAACTACCGGACGTTTGAAAGCAAACACCTGCTCGCCATTGAGAAGCAGCGCGCTGAAGCCCTCTACCGTGAAACCAGGGAGCAAAACGAAGCTGTAAACCGGGCTTATCAAAAGCTGCGCGACTCCGAACAGTCACTCAAGGAGACTCTCAGGGCGCGTGACAAACTTATTTCGGTGATTGCCCATGACATTCGAAATCCGTTCCAGGCCATCATCGGTTACAGCGATATCATCAACTCCGATGCTCAAAACCTGAACCGGGAAGAAATTGCCGATTATGCCCAAATGATCTACAAATCCGGCCACAACACACTTGCCCTCATTGACAACCTGCTGAATTGGGTACGGGGACAGGCCGGAGATATTGCCGTGGAGCTGCGCCCCCATTCGCTGACGAAAATTCTCAGCGAAATAGTCGATATCATGAGCGTGCAGGCGAAGTCCAAAAAAATCCAAATTGATATCCGCGTGCCGCAGGATTTGACCATCGAAGCGGATTATGACACCATCTCCACGGTATTCCGAAATCTGCTTTCGAATGCCGTCAAATTCACACCTTCCGGTGGAGAAATCACCATGTCGTCCGAAAAGGCTCACGACCGGGAAGGCAAATTGACGTCCATATCCGTGAGCATCAAAGATTCCGGCAAGGGTTTTGCCGGTGACAGCCTGGATGACCTGATAGTCAACGGAAGTGTTATTTCACGCCAGGGCACAGAAAAGGAAAGAGGCACCGGGCTTGGCTTGCTGATCTGCCGAGATTTTGTCGAACGGAACAACGGCACACTTACAGCGCGAAATATTCCGGGTGAAGGATCCGAATTCACCGTTACGCTCCCGGTTCGGACAGAGTAAGCGAAATGCGATGTTAAAACGTCCTGATTATTTCGAAGCACACCATCGGGACATTCTGTGCGAAGATAGAGTCGGGGATTTCAGCTTTTCAATCCAAACACGGGCTTCAAAAATGCAACTCTTCGGATAGCCAATTCATACAACACTGAACATCCAGCGAAGGTCCCGGCAGCCATCACCAAAAACTTCCATCCCAGACTCCAGTTCAGGTTCATCACCTGACAGGCTATGATCAGCAGAATGGTTTGATGCATAATATAGAATGGGTAAACGGCCTGATTACAGTATTTCAAAACTGGTCCCATTTTGATTCAAATATTATCAAAAACACCAGCAGATAGGGAAGGAACCACAGATGATACCAGCTGATGTTGCCTTCAGGATAGCTTCCAGTGTTGGCCGTACCCATCCCGGAGAAAACAACAAAGAATCTGAAATCGGTAAATAAAGTTTTTGACTGAAAGCCGTTCCTGTCGGTTATTCGCCAGGCCCGGAATACCAGAAAGAAGAACGGTAGTGAAGAACATGTTCATGTCTGGTGCAAAATCGATGTGGTAGCATGCCTGTCCCCCCCTTGGCACACCTTCAAAAACCCCTAATCGTAATTATTTAACTTATATTTTATTATTATTATTTTCGTATAGGGTTCATTTGTGTAAAAATCCTTATGTTTTCTTATGATGTGTACCCCCGACTAATAAACAAATAGACAGCCGGCAAGTCCACGATGCTTAAGGGCAACAGAATGTTGGCTAATCACACCAACTAACAATCACTCTTGAAGAAAATGAAAAAAAATAGCTTTGTTGCTCTTTTCACTCCGCTGCTTTTCCTGTTTTTGGCCTTGCCGTTTACACTTCCGGCACAACTTGTTTATACGTACCAGGAGTCCGATGATATCATAGCCAATCCGGAAAGAGGCCTGCAGAAATACTCCATTACCAACAGCTCGTACTACACCAATACCGACTATTCCAACATTACTGTCTCCTCAATTGCGGGATGGAGAACCGGACCCGAAAAGGTCACTGTAATTTATCGTTACTTTCTGTTGGGTGACTACATGGAAACGGAGATTTCGGAGAATTACCTGGACAACATTCAAATTGATTTTGACAGGATCAGGGAAGCCGGATTGAAATGTCTGGTGCGTTTCTCATATACCAATCGGCAGTCCTCGGATCCGCAACAGCCTGTCAAGGAACTCATTTTGCAGCATATAGAACAACTTGCGCCCATTCTGGAGAAAAACAAAGACGTCATAGTCGCACATCAGGCCGGGTTTATCGGTACCTGGGGAGAGTGGTATTACACCAATTCTGCCGAGTTTGGAACAGATGGCAGTATCAGTGCAGCTCAATGGGAGAACAGAAAGGAGGTGGTGGATGCCATGCTGACCGCAACACCGTTGGATATCCCTGTACAGGTAAGGTATCCGCAGGTCAAGATCACGATGTACGGGTCGACTCCCCTGACAGAAGAGACGGCATATACCGACACGCCGCAGGCCCGTATTGGTTTCTACAATGATGCTTTCTTAAATGTTTGGGGCGACATGGGTACATACCGCAACGCCGGTCAGCACGGAAACCCGTCCGGGACCTCCGATTACAGTTTTCTCGCGAATGAAACCCGATATCTGCCGATGAGTGGTGAAACAAACGGGCTTAACCCGCCACGTACCGATGGTGAGAACGCGCTGCTGGAGATGGATATGACGAACTGGTCCATTATTAACCGTGACTACCATGGTGATGTGATCAATGGCTGGATAAATACCGGGCATTTGGAGACGATGCTGAAATACCTGGGGTATCGGTTTGTTCTCAGGCAAGCGACTTTTGCCCAGGCCGAAGAAGGGTTTGAAGTGACGCTGGATATTGAGAATACGGGATATGCGAGACCTTTCCGTGAGCGCAAGGCCTGGTTGATTGTTCGAAACCTGTTTACCAGTGATGAACAGGCATACGAAGTTCCCGGCGATGTTCGCACCTGGGAAGATGAGGTCCGTGTCGTGATACCGGTGGATGCTACTCTTCTTCCCGACGGCCTCTACGAAGTTCATTTGCATATGCCGGATCTGCTGCTGGAGGATCGCCCGGAATATGCCATCCGCCTGGCCAACGACCAGGTCTGGGATTCCGAGAAGGGTACCAATTTCCTGGGCATTATTGAAATTGCGGATTCCGGCCTGGAGGTATCGGCAGAATCAGAGGAAACATACCATCCTGACGGGATAAGACTTCACCAGAACTATGCCAACCCATTCAATCCGGCAACTACAGTTCGGTTTGAGTTGGATCAGCAAGGACCTGTCCGTTTAACAGTCCATGATTTGGCGGGAAGGCTGGTAACAGTACTGAAGGACGGTCATTTTCCGGCTGGAGAGCACCATGCTGTTTGGAATGCCTCGGATGTAAGCTCAGGCGTGTATGTGATACGTCTGAGTGCCGGTGGCGGAACCCGATCGATCCTGGCTAGCCTGATCAAGTAGCCAGACTCTGTTTTTCTTCAGCAAGTGATTGTCTTCGAATCGCTTCAACAATACATCCTGCTCTTCGGTACTTCACATCAGGTTTACTGAATTGAAACACCAAAACGGAGCAGGTGTATTCCTTTCGTATGAAGTGTGCCTCTGCGAGGGCATATAGATCGTGAATAATTCGCATACAGCCCGGTTCCATTCACTTTTATTTGCATAAAACCCTGTCGAAAGGTAACATAGGCAGAGATCCAGACCAGGCTGTGTTGATCCGGATTCAATGAAACTGCCGGTTGAACGACACGTGTCTGGAATTCCGGATAGTACTTCTTATGGAACCGACCAGCCGTATCAAGCGTTACCTGTATCATGATCCAGTCCTACCACAACGACACCGCAAAATTTGTCATCGTCGGCGACCGAGTGCTGCTGAAGCCGCGCGACATGGACAGCCGTACCGAATCAGGCCTGTTTCTTCCGCCTGGTGTGGGATCCAAAGAGAAGGTCCATAGCGGATATATCCTGAAAGTCGGACCGGGCTACCCCACCATGGCCGGACTTGACAGCGACGAACCCTGGAAACCGCAGACCGAAAAGGTACAGTATATCCCCCTGCAGGCACAGGAGGGTGACCTGGCGATCTACCTCAAGGAACATTCCCATGAAATTGAGTTCGGCAAGGAGCGCTATGTGATTATACCCCACTCGGCCATTTTGATGCTTATTCGGGATGAATTGTAAGCCCGTACTGTTTTCAACAGCGCCGATGAGATTCTAAACTACCACGGCAACCGGATCCATCGTTCAAACCAACCATAGAAACCGGAATTTCACCGATTACCCGGGTTGTTTCTGTGGACAGTCTTCTGCAATGATCCGGTTTCCCGACCCGCAAATCCAGCTGTTATTATCTGACCCAACCCCCTAATACAACCTCATCATGAACATTGCTTTTTTCACCGCCAAATCATACGACAAGTATTACTTTGATCACGAGCTTTCAAAGACAGATCACAAAATATCCTACTATGAAGACGAACTGAACACGGATACCGCCGTACTTGTCCGTGATTACGATGCCGTCTGCATTTTTGTCAACAACATGATTGACCGTGAAACGATTGAGATGATCGCCGATTTCGGAGTAAAGGTCATCGCCCTGCGATCCGCGGGATTTAACAACGTAGATCTCGAGGCGGCCGAGGAAGCCGGCCTTCAGGTTTTGCGTGTACCCGCCTATTCGCCTGACGCCGTTGCCGAGCATACCGTTGCCCTCATCCTTGGACTGAACCGTAAAACGCATAAAGCCTATAACCGCGTGCGAGAAAACAACTTCTCTCTTGAGGGACTTACCGGATTCACTATTCACGGCAAATCGGTGGGAGTAATTGGAACGGGAAAAATCGGAACCGCCTTCTGCCGGATCATGAAAGGGTTCGGCTGCACTATCAACGCCCACGACCCCCATGAAAACGAGGAGGTAACCGGTATGGGCGGAACATATATGGAGCTGGATGAGCTTCTCGCCAAAAGCAGCATCATATCGCTGCACTGTCCGCTGATGCCAGAAACCAAACACATCATCGACAAGCAGGCGATCGACAAGATGACCGGGAACCCCATGCTCATCAACACCAGCCGCGGGGCACTGATCAATACGGCCGATGTCATCGACGGGCTCAAGGAGAAAAAAATCGGTTCCCTGGGAATCGACGTCTATGAACAGGAAGAGAACCTGTTTTTCCGTGATCTTTCCGAGCAGGTGATACAGGATGATGAAATCGCCCGGCTTATGACCTTCCCCAACGTTCTCATTACCGGTCACCAGGCTTTTCTGACCCACGAGGCACTGGAAGAAATCGCCCGGATCACTTTGGATAACCTGACGCAATTTGAAAAGGGTCTGGAAGTGGAAAACCGGGTTCGAGCGTAGGCCCCATCCACAGATCACCTCACGCTCACGAGTCCCCCCCAATTGAAACACATCGCACCCGTTAATGCCATGCAGCCCTTTTACCTGCACGAATTCATCTGCCCCCTTCAAAGACAACCAGGGAACCAGCCATGAATCGTGAACTGCAGGACAGGAGTACAGCCACCGCCGATATTGCGCTGCTGACCGACCGCCGTTATACCGCTTCCCAAGCGGCGCCCGACGACTGGTACCTCGGCAATATCCTTCACGACGACCGGCTGCTGCAGGAGGCTCTCGCCGGGCTGGGGTTGTCGTCTGTTCGACTGGACTGGTCCGATCCCGCGATTAACTGGCCCGATTTCCGCTGCGCCGTGTTCCGGACTACCTGGGATTATTATGAGCGCGTTCCGGAGTTTGCCGACTGGCTGAACCGAACAGAACCGCAAACACAGCTTTGTAACAATGCCGCACTCATCCGGTGGAATCTGGACAAACACTATCTTGCCGATTTGGAGGAGCAGGGCATCCCCATCGTACCCTCCCTGTTTCTGGAACCCGGAACCGAAACCGACCTTCACCGGCTTCTCTCTGAAACCGGGTGGAAAGAAGCGGTACTGAAACCGGCCATCTCTGGCGGAGCTCGCCATACCTGGCGTGTCAACCAGCAGAACGCAGGAGAAATCGCCTCCCTTCTGAAGCACCTGATCCCGGAGGAATCGTTTCTGCTGCAGCCGTTCATACAGGATGTTCTTCATACGGGAGAAATCACGCTGATGGTTATCGGCGGCCGCTACACACATGCCGTGCAGAAGCTGCCGAAACCGGGGGATTTCCGTGTCCAGGACGATCACGGAGGCACCGTGCACGCCTTTGTCCCGACACGGGATCAGATCGCTTTGGCAGAACATGCCATGGCCGCCTGTCCATCACCACCGGCATACGGGAGGGTGGATCTGGTGCGGGATCGGGCCGGGCGGTGGGTCGTAATGGAGCTAGAAATCATCGAACCCGAGCTTTGGCTCAGATATCATCCCCCCGCAGCCGTTGATCTGGCACACGCGATTGCCAATCAGATGGTATGACACAGGGAGATCCATCCGGACGCATCTGCCACCACTCCGCGTCACTTCGGGGATTAGTCGGACAGGATGCGGCATTCACGGGCGAGTTGCAAATCTTTAACGCTCCGCGTCACTTCAGAGATTGGCCGGGTAGCCGCCGTTAAAGCGCCTTCAGAACTGCCTCCACGTGGCTGCCCATCCTCAAATTATCCTCATGGCTGAGCAGGATTTTCCTGTCGGTATCAATCAGGAAGGTGACCCGGCGGGTCAGAAGTCCGAAAAGCGTGCTGCAGCCGTACTGCTCATGAACCGACCCGTCCGTATCCGTCAGCAGCGGGTAAGCAAGGTTGTGTCGCTCGATGAAAGAAGTATGATTCTGCGCGGGATCCCGGCTGACTCCGGCAACCGTAACCCCCTTTTCAGCAAGAGTGTCGTAGTTGTCGCGAAAGGAGCAGGCCTGACGAGTGCATCCGGGTGACTCGTCTTTGGGATAAAAAAAGAGCACCAGTGGCCCGTGCTCAAGAAGCCGGTCCAGCGTAACCGGATTGCCGTTGTGGTCAGGCATCGTAAAATCAGGGGCTGCAGCCCCGGCAGATAGCGGCATATATCAGTTTTAAGGGAACATTGTCCGGCGAATATTGACTTGAAGCACCGGATGGATCCCCGGCGCCAACCACTTCAGAAAAAAAATATGTGGAATTATTAAATATTTATTGTTGCCGGATTTACATATGTTTTTAGAAACAGTGCCCGTCGGCACAACATTCCAAAGTATTTGAAGTCTCTTTTCAAACCGGTCTCTTTTCAGCGCATCGCCCGGAAATTATTTGGCAAGCGGTTAGCAAAGCGGTCCAGCCTTATTTTGCCCGGCAACACGCCGGTAACACGAGCAGTGTGTGAAAGTTAGCCGGATAACCATGGCGAATATTCACAGGAAATTATTATGGAAAAACTACGAGCACTTTTTGTGGTCATCCTGGCCATAACCCTTTTGTTTGCGCCATCGCTTCAGGCACAGTTCTCCGGGGGAAACGGTACTCCGGAATCCCCCTGGCACATCGCCACTGCCGATGACCTGAACAACATGCGGTATCATCTGGACGGCTTTTTTCTTCAAACCGCAGACATCGACCTGGGAACCGCCCCCTGGAATGAGGAGCAAGGATGGGTGCCTGTCGGCGAATCGGGTGCCGGTAACCAGTTCACGGGCCACTTCGACGGCAATGGACATGTCATCCGCAATCTGACCATCAACCGCACTGATGCCTATCGGCAGGGGCTCTTCGGCGAGGTCAGTTACGCGAGGCTGACCAACATCCGTCTCGAGAATGTGGATGTCCATGGGTTCCACTATGCCGGAGGGTTGGCGGGAAACATTAACGAGAGCGTCGTTGAACACTGCAGCGTGACAGGAAACGTGACTTCCGAAAGAAATTATATCGGCGGACTGGCCGGTTCGGCTTCCAGCGGCTCGCGCCTGCACAATGTTCACGCGGATGTTTCCGTGTCGGGAGACAGTTATGTAGGCGGACTGATCGGATCCACTTCCTGCTCCATCCGGAATGCCTGGTCAGACGGCGATGTGGCCGGTACAGGCTCCCGTATCGGCGGATTGATCGGAAGTTATAACGCCGGCTCGCGAACCATCTCCGACAGCTACAGCCACGCTTCCGTTTACGGCGACCGCCATGTGGGAGGATTTATAGGCTACAAGCAGACCGGCAGCGTGCATCGCTCCTTCAGTACCGGACGGGTTACCGATACCGGCGCCCACCCCGACGACACCGGCGGATTCTTCGGCTATTACTTCACCGGAAGCGACAGCTATTGCTACTGGGACATCCAGACATCCGGTCAGCAGGAAAGCGCTGGAAGAGATGGAGTTGCCGGTATGACCACAGAAGAGATGCAGCATCCGGAAAGCTACAAGGGATTTAATTTTTACACATTGTGGCAGATCGATCCGGGCCGGAGTTATCCGGCGTTCCAGGATCTGAGCGGTTATCGCACCCCGGCGGTGCTGCAACTTAATGACCTGGCCGGCGCGGGCACCGAAGACAACCCCTACCTCATCACCAGTGCCGATGAACTGAATGCCATGCGCCTGGATCTGGAAGCGCATTACCGGCTGCAAAACGATATCGATCTGGCATCCTCCCTTGTCTGGAATAACGGTGACGGCTGGCTCCCGGTCGGCACCACCGGATCAGAGGCCTCTTTCCGCGGAAGCCTGGACGGCAACGGATTTGTGATCCGCAACCTGACCATCAACCGCCCAGCGGAACACCACCAGGGACTGTTCGGAGTCTCCATCGGCGCCGTGCTGAAAAATATCCGGCTTGAGGATGTCCAGGTTCACGGAGCGAATGATACCGGTGGCCTGACCGGCAGCTTCGCAGGGGAATCCATCATCGATAACAGCAGTGTGACCGGGCAGATCATCTCGTTCCGCTCCAGAGTGGGCGGGCTGGCCGGCTCGGGCGACCGCAGCATGGTGCACCGTGTCCATACGGATGTGCAGGTATGGGCCAACAGCCATGCAGGCGGACTGATCGGCTCCGGTTCCATCAACCTCAAGGTTCGTAATGCCTCTTCAGTGGGGCAGGTGGAAGCAGCCGGCACCCATGCCGGTGGATTCATCGGCCATTATAACGGCTCCTCTCAATCCATCTCCGACAGCTACAGCCATGCTTCCGTTTACGGAGACCGCCACGTGGGAGGTTTTATCGGCTACAAACAGACCGGCACCGTGCATCGCTCCTTCAGCACCGGACGGGTTGCCGATACCGGCACCCATCCCGACGACACCGGCGGGTTCATCGGCTTTCACTACACCGGAAACGACAGTTTCTGCTTCTGGGACACTCAGGCATCCGGTCAGCTGGAAAGCGCCGGAAGAGATGGAATCGTCGGCATGACCACAGAAGAGATGCAACAACCCGACAGCTTCGGCGGATTCAATTTTTACACGCTGTGGACGATGGTGCCGGGCCAGGATTATCCGGTATTCCAGGATCTGAGCGATTATCGCACACCGGCAGTGCTGCATCTGAATGACCTGGCCGGCGCGGGCACCGAAGACAACCCCTACCTCATTTCCAGCGCCGATGAGTTGAATGCCATGCGCCTGGACCTGGAAGCACACTACCGCCTCGAACAGGATATCGACCTCTCCGCAACCGTTATCTGGGATTATGGAGACGGCTGGATGCCCGTCGGTGATGCGGGCAGTAATGTACGGTTCACCGGAAGCCTTGACGGCAACGGGTATGTGATCCGTAACCTGACCATCAACCGCCCGGTTACTTCACGCCAGGGCCTTTTTGGAGAGACCGGAGACGCGACCCTGCGGAATATCCATCTGGAGGATGTGCAAATTCATGGCGGATCGTATACCGGGGGTATTGCCGGTAGCAGCGTATCGGGTAACAGCATCAGTGATGCAAGTGTAACCGGTGAAATTGTCTCCGACAGGCACTATATCGGCGGTATTGCGGGTGCAGCCGATCGCGGACTCATGCAGCGGGTCTTTGCGGTGGTGGATGTCTGGGGTGATGGCTCCACAGGGGGCCTGGCAGGTGTTGCTTCCATCGATCAGGAAATTCACTTTGCCTGGACGCGGGGAACCGTTACCGGCAGCGGAACACGCATTGGCGGGCTGGTCGGGCACTACAACGGCTCCTCCAAGTCGATAATGAACAGCTACAGCCTCGCCAGAGTCCGGGGCGGTACCAGGGTCGGCGGATTCATCGGGATGCATCAGACCGGAAACATACACCGCTCGTACAGTGCCGGCCTGGTGACAGGTACCGGCGGCAGCGAGGAGATGGGCGGTTTCATCGGGGAAGATTATGCCGGAAGCGTGTTCGACAGCTACTGGGACACCGAGGCTTCGGGTCTGGCCGAAAGCTTCGGCGGCTACAGGCTCCAGGGCAAGCCCACCGAAGATATGACCTGGCCATACGACGAAGGCTCCTATGCCGGCTGGGACTTTTCGGAGGTATGGACCCGGGATACCGATGGCATCAATCATGGCTACCCCTACCTGAAGGGACTGGCCCGATCCTTTCATGAAATTACGGTTTATGCAGAGCAGCAAAATGCGGGTACGGTAGATGGCGGCGGGGTGTACCGGTATGGAGGCCGGGTGATGGTCACCGCAAAAGCAAATGAGGACTGGGTCTTCCTTCACTGGTCGGAGGACGGCAGTGTGATTTCGAAATCACCCTCCTACACCTTTACGGCCACTTCCGATCGCAGCCTTGCGGCCCATTTTGAAGAACAGGTGCCGACCGATTCCGAACATGACGATCAACTGCCTGTTGCGATCGCTCTGTCGCAGAACTTCCCGAATCCCTTTAATCCGGCAACCCGGATCACGTTCGCTCTCCCGGCCGAAGCCGAAATCCGCCTTGAGGTGTTTGATGTGATGGGGCGCAGAATACGGACGCTCGCAAGTGAGCATCGCAGCGCAGGGTATCACACCGTCCGGTTTGACGCCTCCGGCCTGGCCAGCGGCATTTACATCAGCCGGCTGACGGTCCGTGGCCCAGAAGGCTCCGGACAGGCCATCCAGGTTCACACCCGGGCCATGACACTGGTGAAATAGCCGGACGCACGCCCTTGAAGCAGAACTGAGGCCTGATTCCCGATTTTGAATATTTCCGCAAATTGCACTCCGGTTCGAAGTTGCCTGAAAAACGGGTATCTTCATAACTGTATGATAAGTACACCATTGTCACACTGTGAAATGAAGTTTGGGTATTAAATATGAGTGCATACTTTGACAAGACCTTTCAGCTGAGATTCTTCGAAATGAACGATTTCGGGGAAGCGTCCCCGACCACTATTCTGACACTGCTGGAGGAGACCGCAGCAGACCACTGCTATTCCATCGGGCATGGACTTTATGACCTGAAACGCCAGGATATCGGGTGGATTCTCCTCTCGGGCTTTATGCAGATGGAGCGTTATCCCATCTACAAGGAAAAGATCACCATTCGCACCTGGCTTTCGACCTATACTACCATCCGGGGTTACCGTGAGAACCTCATCTACGATGAAAGCGGTGTGATCATCGGCCGTGCCCGGGGGCTGTGGCTCTTTTTTGATATCGATAAACGTCGGCCCTCCAACATCTTTGAAGACATTATGCGAAAATGGTCATTTCGGGAGGAAGTATGTGTCGACCACAACATCACCCGGAAAATAAAGCCTGTACTAACATCGGAGATGACGCGCCGGTTCAGCATCAACAGATTTGATGTAGATTCCTACGATCATGTAAACAACATTCGCTATCTGGCCTGGTTGATGGAGTCGATGCCCGAGGAGGTAACCAACCACCATTTTCTGCACTCCATTGACGGCCGTTTTGTCAGCGAGGCGCAGTACGGTGACACGCTGGTCTCGTTTACCCGTCAGGATCCTGCCGACAGCCGGTCGTTCAGCCACTCCATCAAAACGGAATCAAACGACAAGGTCTGCGCGTCGGCGGAAACCGTTTGGAAAAGCCGCACGGCGTAATCGGGTAGTTACAAGTCACGCATGATGGTGCCATTAACCTGATGCCGGAGAATTGCAGGCCGGCTTGTGAAGGTACAGCCCAGGCAGGTGCTACTCTTTGACAGCCGCCTGGCGAACCTGCTCGGCCAGGTTCTTGCAACTGCCGACCTTGTCGACATCATTGCAGAAAAAGACTTCTTCGTCTTCCAGCACATCGGATCGGCTGCAGTGCATCCCTTCAAAATCGACCTGTGCAATCTCCTTGTTGCGCTTTCCGCAAAATTCGGCCATCTCCTCAATGGTGATATCGTGCGGGGATCGCCCCTGAATCGGGCCCTGATATTTGTTGAAGAAATAGAATAAATACTGATGCAATGCCCGGCGAGCGAAAAAACATGCTGAGTAAAGTACGACATCTGTTGACGGGCGGTTCATCTCTGTCTGTGACCGTTCGAAATCCGCTTCCGCCTGCCCCAGAATCTGCTGAAGATCATACTTCATGCCCAGTTCATTGCCCATGTTTTTGTCTGCTTGTGCCATAATAGTATCCGAAATAATATGTCTGTGCCGAAAACGGCTTTAAGCCGTCCTATAACAGCAATGAAGCGGTTTTTTACAGAAAAATCCAGTTTTTTTAACGCTGCGGTTTATTTGGACTGGTTCTATCGTAAAAGCGATTCATTCGCCGGTTTGGCTAAAAATCCGCAACATGGCGGGTTCGATTCAGTTGTGTGACACCGGGTTCGGCAACGGGATCATAAACAGGAGAATTAAAATCAATACTTTCAGGAGTGAGATCCTGGCTTGCATTATACACCTGATCCCATGTCAACATCTGTCCGGTATAAGCTGCCTCCCGGCCCATTATCGCCATCAACGTAGCATTTAAAGCCTGTTCAGTCTCATTAACAGGTGTTCCGTCTCGGATACTCTCTATAAGCCGGCGCTGTTGTACCGTATTGGGACTTTCACCTTCCTGAAGAATGATTTCACGATCCTCACGGTTAAAATACTCTATCTCGGAGCGACTTGGAGTTATACTTGCTCTCCCCTTGCTTCCGGTAACTCGATTGGCAACACGCTGCCAGGTTCTGTCCATCTGGCGGCAACGAGCAGTCAGGGTCACTCCATGGGGGAACTCGTATTCCACTGCAAACATGTCGTAGATATTTCCGAATTTCGAATCCGTTCGCTGCTGGCGTGCGCCCATCCCCGTACAATGCACAGGCAACTCTCCCAAAGCCCAGATCATGGTGTCCATGTTATGAATAAACTGTTCCACTATAAAATCACCGGAGAGCCAGGTATGGTAATACCAGTTTCTGATAAGCCATTCCATCTCAGTCATTTCAGGGGTCCGTTCGTGATACCAGATTGTTCCCGTCAGATACTCTGCATGAGCGGACAGAGGTTGCCCGATAACCTCTTTTTGAATTTTTTCTACTGCATACACATAATTATCCTGTTTGCGGTATTGCAGTCCCGACATCACCGAAAGGTTTTTTTGTGTTGCCTGTATTCCTGACTTTTCAACCGATCGGATACCAGCCGGGTCAACTGCAATCGGTTTCTCCATAAACACATGTTTTCCATGCATGACTGCTTCACGGAAATGTAGCGGGCGAAAACCGGGGGGGGTTGTCAACAACACCAAATCAACATCGCTCTGAATCACCTTTTTATAGGCATCAAACCCAACGAAGCAGCGGTCATCAGACACATTGCATTTTTCTCCAACGGCTCTTTCCAAAATGGACCGTGAAGATGAGAGCCGATCCTCGAACAGGTCGCCCATTGCATACAATTCAACATTCTCAGCCGCTGACACACAATGTCTGGCTGCTCCGGCACCTCTTCCTCCACAACCGATTAGGCCCACTCTAACCATATCACGACCTCCCGGATAGGCAAAACTGGTCGATGAAAGCAATCCAGCTGACAATCCAGCTGACGCTATTACCGAATTCCGAATAAAATCTCTTCGACTCTGATTCTGTGGATTCTTCTTCTGACTATTCATTGAGTGACCTCAAGTAACTTGTGCCATTGCTCTTGCGGTTTGCACACAGTGGTGGCAAAAGCAAAACCGCATAATTTTAATAATTTCTAATAAACAAGTATTCAAAAGTAACCGCAATATGCTTCATACGTGTATTAAATACAACAATCAAAGCAATAATACTATGAATACTCTGATGATCAACTGCCTATAGACATGTTTGCATGCCCACTATAATCAGTTGTCATTATTATATTTATAATGAAAATAGTAACTGCTGTCAGGCACCTTTTCTATTCAGGCTCACCCATGGCACCGGCTTCAACTATAATTATTTTCCAAAAGCTTCATTTAATACTTATATTCTTTCGAATTGTTATGACCAAATGCCGTTTACTGCAATCTGAAACAGCTCAATGGAGTTTAATAACGGTCCATAAATATAATTTTGCACAGTAGTAATGCGACTTGCTTCATGAAGGACTTTCACTCATTTCAAAAAATTGATGCACACATTCATTACAATTCCAGAGGTAACGCACTTTTAAAGCTTGCCGAGAAATACCGCTTCAATTACATCACCATCAATACGGAAGTCCCCTTTTTTCCTCCAATTGATGAGCAACTTCGAATTGCTACAGACATTCGAAAGAGTAACCCGGGGAGAGTCGAATTTGTAGGATCATTCAGTGTATCTGAGTGGGGGGAGGATGGCTGGCTGGACAAGGCAAAAAAGGATATAGAAAAAGCAATCAAGGGGGGTGCCCGGGGAATCAAAATCTGGAAAAATATTGGTATGGACCTGAGAGATACGGACGACTCCATGGTAATGATAAGTGACAATCGCTTTACCCCGCTCCTATCCTGGATGGCATCAGAAGGCATCACGGTCATCGGCCACCTGGGGGAACCCCGCAATTGCTGGTTACCCGTAAAAAGCATGACTACCGCTTCAGATCGCACTTATTTTTCCAAACATCCTGAATATCACATGTATAAATACCCGGAATATCCATCCTATGAGAAGCAACTGGAAGCCCGGGACAAGATACTTGCCCGCCATCCGACTTTGCAATTTGTAGGCGCTCACCTGGCAAGTCTGGAATGGAGCGTCGAGAAAGTGGCACAATGGCTGGACCATCACCCTGCTGCGGCTGTAGACCTGGCCGAACGCATTAATCACCTTAAGCTGCAAGCCGTCGTCGATCACTGGAAAGTCGTCTCATTTTTTGAGTCTTACCAAGACCGGATTATTTATGGAACCGATATCATTTACAATGATTCCACGGATGAAAAAAAGATATGCAGAGAGCTTGCAAGACGATGGGTGAGTGACTGGAAGTTTCTCAGCACCGACGACACCCTTAGTTCTTCCGAGTTTACAGGCTCATTTCAGGGGCTGAATCTCCCGAAACACATACTTGAAAAGATATACTGTCTCAATGCCAAAAGATGGTATGGCATTTAAAAGGCACCTCCAACAACAGTTCAAATCCGAGTTCATTTAATCATGATACTGGAACCTCTTGACTGGGCCATTATGGGCCTGTTCTTCATAATTTTGTTAACCATTGGTTACGCCACTTCCCGACAGGCGGGCAAGAGTACAACCCATTTCTTTCTGTCTGGTCGCAACATGCCGTGGTGGCTTCTGGGAATTTCAATGGTAGCCACCACCTTTTCAGCCGACACCCCCAATCTGGTAACTGATATGGTGCGAACAGGCGGTGTGGCCAGCAACTGGCAATGGTGGGCCTTTTTGCTGACCGGCATGCTGACTGTTTTTGTTTATGCCAAGTTGTGGAACCGCTCCCGGATTATGACCGACCTTGAGTTTTATGAGCTGCGCTACAGCGGGAAAATGGCTGCCTTTTTGAGGGGGTTCCGGGCCGTCTATCTGGGTTTCTTTTTCAATGTGATGGTGATCGCCACGGTATCGCTGGCCTTCATCAAGATTTCAGCAGTTATGCTGGGCATTCAGCCGGCACCCGCACTTATTATCGCAGCGCTGATCGTGGTTTTTTACAGCGGCCTGGGTGGTCTCAAATCCATTCTTTGGACCGATCTCTTCCAATTCAGTTTTGCGCTGTTCGGAGCGGTAATTGCGGCATTCTTTGTCGTTCGCTCACCGGAAATCGGGGGCCTCACGGAACTTTTTACCCACCCCAATGTCGTGGATAACCTGAGTTTTGTGCCGAGTATTTCGCAACCGGAATTATTCGTCAGCCTGTTTCTTATTCCGATTGCGGTTCAATGGTGGGCCGTATGGTATCCCGGTGCCGAGCCGGGAGGCGGCGGCTATGTGGTCCAACGCATGCTCTCCGCAAAGAACGAGCGCCATGCTGTCGGCGCAACACTCATGTTCAATTTCTTTCATTATGCACTGCGCCCCTGGCCCTGGATTCTCGTAGCTCTGGCATCCCTCATAGTTTATCCCGATATCGCTTCCATGGCAGACCAATACCCGGGGGTCCCCAGTCATTATGTACAGCACGATTTTGCCTACCCGGCGATGCTTCGTGAATTTTTACCTTCCGGACTGCTGGGACTGGTAGTCGCTTCTATTGTGGCAGCCTACATGTCTACGACAGCTTCACATATTAACTGGGGATCCTCTTACCTGGTTAATGATTTTTATGCCCGATTTTACCGGCCGGATGCAACCGAAAAACAGAAAGTACGATTCGGAAGGATCAGCACCGTCTGTTTGATGGTCTGTGCCCTGTTCCTGGCCCTGCTTCTGCAAAACGCACTACAAGCTTTTCAGTACATACTTATGATCGGTGCCGGCACCGGAATAATCTATATTCTGAGGTGGTTCTGGTGGCGCATAAATGCATACTCCGAAATCTCCGCCATGGTAGCTGCCGGTACGTTTTCCCTAATGTTCATCGTTATTGAAAACTTCTTGCTGTCCCATTCCACAGACGGGCAAGTCACCCTGTTCCATTGGACTACCACTGCAAGTTACTGGAACATTACCAAACTGCTTGGTACCGTTATACTAACTACCACTACCTGGGTCCTCGTAACATTTTTGACCAAACCGGTAGATGATGATGTACTTCGGTCTTTTTACGAGCGAATTCGGCCCGGCGGACCCGGTTGGCGAAGTCTCGTCGAAAGAGCTCAATCCGAAGGAATCAACCTGACCAAAGGCGATGACCTCCGCTGGGATGTTCCAACCGGAATTATCTGCATGATTTCCGGCACACTCGCTATTTACAGCGTGCTATTTTGTATTGGAAACAGCCTGTACGGCAATTACACAGAAGCATTAATCCTGGCTTTTCTCGCCGCTTCCTCCTCAGCAGTACTGGTTCGCTACTGGAACAGACTTCAGATGAGATAAACAAAGTTGATGTCCTGGTTCTTTTCGTTTTAAACACTTCATTACTGTAAGTATGCCCAATTGCTTTCTTTTTGTTATTATATAGTTGCTTATTTGTTATTATTAACACTATAATACTTGCGGAAAGTTATTAATCGCACACATCCCTACCCTGTCATGAAAAAGAGTCCTGGAAAAACCACCGAATCTGTTGTTGCACTGATATTTCTCGCTTTTCTTTTGACACAATGTAGCGTTCCGACTACCGTCAAAACCACTACGGTAACGTATGAGCTAAGTGATGAGATCATTTCCAATCCAGAAAGAGGTTTTTATGTGCGCCATAACTGGCGCCCTGGTGATTCCGCTCTCAACGCTGATTCATTACGTGAATTACGAAATGAAAACATCACCCTGATAGGCCGTTCCTACTTTATTGAGGAATATCGAGAGACCGACTTTCCGGAATCTTTACTTGAAGTGATTGCCCGGGACCTTCAGGCTGTGCGAGATGCCGGAGCTAAAATGTATTTCCGCTTCCGTTACAGTGTCCGCATTGGAGACCCAGATGCACCGCTGGAACGTGTAATGCGTCATATAGACCAACTTGAGCCTCTTATGCGGAATAATTACGATGTCATTGCCTTTGTGCAGGGGGGCTTCATCGGAGCCTGGGGTGAATGGCACGCATCTACCCATGACCTTACCTCCACCGAAAACATGCGAGCCATTCTCTTTCGTTTAATGGACGTTGTTCCTGAACGTGCTGTGGGTATTCGCTATCCGGAGGCCAAAATGCGGATTTTTGAAACGCAGGAGCCACTCACGGAAGAGATCGCATTTGATGGCTCATACCGTTCTCGTGCCGCGCATCTCAATGATTGTTTCCTGGCAAGTCCTACCGATGTAGGCACGTACCGGATCGATGCCGAATGGGAGAAAGAATATTTACAACAGGAAAACCTGTTTCTTCCTATGGGTGGCGAAACCTGCAACCCGCGTCCAGATGCAGGCGATCGTTACTATTGTGAAACAGCTCTCAACGAACTGGATCAAATGAGCTGGAGCTATTTAAACCGGGACTATTCCAGGCGTATACTTGACACCTGGGTGGAACAGGGGTGCATGGATGAAGTTCAACGTCGATTAGGTTATCGCTTTGCTCTTGAAAAAGGGACGTTCAGCAGTTCGGCACAACCCGGCGGAGCATTGAGTCTGGATATTGAGTTGATTAATCTCGGATTTGCTTCTCCCTTCAATCCACGTGATGTCCAGGTTATCCTTCGCAACGTCAATCAGCCGGAACGAATCTGGCATGTTAACCTTCCGGAAGATCCCAGATATTGGCATGGTGGTGAAACGGTCAGGCTACAGCACGATATTCAAATCCCCGCAAATATACCGGTCGGCAGCTACGAACTGCTGCTGAACCTGCCCGATGGTATGGAATCACTGGCCGGGATAGCCGACTACTCAATTCGTCTCGCCAACACCGGAATATGGGAAAGTGAAACCGGATTCAATCGCCTGAACCACCGGATTGAAATATCCGATACTGCCGCAGGTTCTTCCTTCGACGGCACACTCAGGTTTCAATAACTCAGGACGTTCCAGCAACCCTATGATCACCCGGTTGCTGCATCTTATCGGACACCCCATCGGACTCATTCCAGACAGCCCGACAAGCCACATTACGAACTGGTAAAAGCCTGTCCAGAAAATTCTATCGCCAAAAAATCCCGAGGAAACAATATGAAAAACCTTGCTTCGCGAATCATCGCCACCTCATTAATGATCGGTGCCTTACTTGCATTCACTCAGCTTGAAAACCAAATGACTTTAGAAGAGAACACGGTTTTCTATGATGAAAGCATGGATAACCTTCCGAATCCGGAACGGGGGTTCTACAGCTTTACCGAGGGTATTCCCGGCCGGGCACCGGCACGGGCAGAAACGTTTACAGAACTCAGAAACAATGGACAATCGCTTATCAGTCGCTTCTACATGCTAGATAATTTTCGGGATTCGGACTTGTCTCCGGAATTTCTCGAGCAGATGGACGGTGATTTTGAAGCAATGCGGGATGCCGGTGTCAAATCGATCATCCGCTTCCGCTACACCAGAAGCATGGACGTTCCGGACGCCCCGCTAGACCGAATTCTAAGCCATCTGGATCAGCTGCAGCCGGTATTCGAGCGAAATGCTGATGTCATCGCCGTAGCTCATGCCGGTTTCATAGGGGCATGGGGTGAATGGCACGCATCACATCACAACCTGGACAACACCAGCGCCAGACGCGAAGTTCTCTTCAAGTTTCTGGAAGTGATGCCGGAGGAACGGGCAGTGCAGATACGATATCCCAATTTCAAAAGACAAATCTTTGATCGGGTAGAGCCCCTTTCTGAAGAGGAGGCGTTCGACGGCTCTTTCTTTTCACGAACCGCGCATCACAATGACTGTTTCCTGGCCAGCCCGACCGATGTCGGCACCTATCATGGACTGGATGCTGAAGCCGTCAAGGAGTATCTCAGCCTTGAAAACCGTTACCTGCCCATGGGGGGTGAAACTTGCCGTCTCCGAGACGATGCAGGCACCCGTTTTCATTGCGATAGTGCGATCAGTGAGATGGAATGGATTCGATGGTCGTTTCTGAACAGAAATTATTATGCCGGAATTCTGGATCATTGGAGAGATAATGGATGCATGGAGGAGATCGAACGCAGACTCGGTTACCGGTTTGTCATGAGAGAAGGAACCTATACCGATGTTGCGGCACCCAACACCTCCTTCAGGTTCAATCTCGAGATAGAAAATGTTGGTTTTGCGGCTCCATTCAACCCTCGCCATGTCCGGATAGTATTACGTAATGCGTTTGATGCAAATGACTTCTGGGTCGTCGAACTTCCCGATGACCCCCGATTTTGGCAGGGAGGAGAAACGGTGTCCCTCGAATATAAAATCGGGATTCCGGAAACAATGAACGACGGGATTTATGAAGCGTTCCTATACATGCCGGACCCGGCTGAGAACCTGGCTAACGATCCGCGATTTGCAATACGTATGGCCAATGAGCGCACCTGGAACAGTGATACCGGTTTCAACAGTCTAAATCATGTACTGGTGATTGATTCTTCAGCCGACGGCGAATTGCATGACGGGGATCTTGTATTCAGCAGTAGCGCACTTGCATTTCCGACCAGCTCGGAAATGCAACCGGTTGAAAAACCGACAGGCCCCAGACTGCACCAGAACTACCCGAATCCATTCAATCCGACAACTGCAATCGGCTTTGATTTACCCGAAGCCGGTGAAATCAGTTTGGTGGTGTACGATGTCATTGGCCGCCGGGTCGCGATCCTTGCAGAAGGCAGTTATCCTGCAGGGCGGCATAATGTGTCCTTCAACGCTTCCAGGCTGGGTAGCGGACACTATTTATATCGTCTGCAAGTCGGAGACCATATTGAAACCCGACAAATGATGCTCATCAACTAACCTAAAGAATCTAAAAAATGTACAAGCAAAACTGTCAGACTATTAGATACCTGTTGCCTTTTTTCTTGTGCGGATTTCTGCTCTCTCATTGCAGTAGCGCTGATCAGGAGATCCGTCATATTTCCTATAACGGAACCGATGAGCTTTTTCCCAACCCGGAAAGAGGGATATACGTCCGCTACAACTCCGTCCCCGGACAAAGCGGACTCAATTCCGCATCATTGGAGCAGGACCGTTCCAACAACATCACGCAAATCGGTAAATCCTACTACATAGAGGAGTTTATCCATAGCGACTTCACCCGGGAGTTTCTGGATCAAATTGCTGAAGATTTTAACACTGCCCGGAAAGCAGGGGTTAAACTGCACCCGCGTTTTCGCTATACCCTTAACATGGATCACCCCGACGCCCCGTTAGATCAGGTACTCAGGCATATCAAACAACTGCAACCGGTATTTGAAGAACACTTTGATGTTCTTTCGTTTCTGCAGGCCGGGTTTATCGGTGCCTGGGGTGAGTGGCACGCCTCTTCCAACAACCTGGATTCACCTGAAAATATGAGGGCCATTCAACTCGCCCTGCTGGATGCCCTGCCGGTTGAACGAACTTCGGTTGTCCGGTCACCGCGCCATAAAATGAATATTTTCCAAACCAACCTCCCTCTGACACCTGATCAGGCTTTTGATGGTTCATACATTGCCCGTACCGGTCATCATAACGACTGTTTTCTGGCAGATGAAACCGATGTCGGAACCTATGTCCCGCATGTCTATCCGGAATTTGACAATCTGGAACCACACTCGATTGAAAGCATAAAAGACTACCTGGCGACAGAAAACCGGTATCTGCCCATGGGCGGAGAGACCTGCAACCCCAGACCGGATGCGGGCGATCGGTATCACTGTGAAACAGCATTGGCCGAAATGGACCGGCTTCACTGGTCCTACCTCCACCGGGATTACTCCCGCCATATTCTGAATACCTGGGAAGATCAGGGATGCATGGAAGAAGTGGAGCGGCGGCTCGGGTACCGATTGGCCATGCTGGAAGGCGCATTTGGCATGAAGTCTGATGCCGGAGATACGTTTTATTTTGACTTGACACTTCAAAATCAGGGCTTTGCATCGCCGTTTAATCCGCGAGATGTCCAGGTTGTGCTGCGAAGTACCGGTGAATCAGGCAAGGAGTGGACAATCGATTTACCGGATGACCCCCGGTACTGGTTTGGGGGATCCGACATCAACCTGAATTACAATCTGCGGCTTCCGGATGAAATACCTGCGGGAGAATACAACATGTTCCTTTTTTTGCCAGATCCGGTAGAACAGTTGCGCAAACGCCCCGAATACGCAATTCGTTTGGCCAATGAAGACACCTGGGAGCAGTCAACCGGTTATAACCGGCTGGGACACCAAATTGTCATTCTAAACGAAACTACCCTTCTTCCATGAATTATCGTGCAACATTAAGAACAGTCACCTCCTTGAGCCTCCTGTTACCATTCTTCATGTTCGGAATAACTTCTGAACATTTCAGCAGCAACTCCAGTCTGGTAACATATTCACCCACTGATAGCAACTTCCCAAACCCTGAACGAGGGTTTTACAACTGGTCACAAGCAGGACCATCCTCCTCTCCCCTTGTTGCCACTAATTTGGCTTCCATGCGAAGTGAAGGTAAAAGCCTGCTTTATCGGGCATATTTCCTGGGCGATTTCAGAGACTCCGATATTAGCCAGGGTTTTCTGGATCTGATGGAGGCCGATTTTCATGCAGCTCGTGAAGCCGGAATCAAACTGGTGCTACGATTTCGCTATACCACAAGTATGGATGATCCGGACGCTCCGGCAGATCGGGTGCTAGCCCACATCGAACAGCTTCAACCCCTGTTTGAAGAGAACTATGACGTTATAGCGGTCGTCAATGCCGGCTTCATCGGTGCCTGGGGTGAATGGCACGCATCTCATCACAATTTGACCTCTCTCGAGAACAAGAAAAAAATATTGGGGAAACTGCTCGAAGTCATACCGGAAGATCGGTTTGTTCAAATCCGTTATCCAATGGATAAAATGAGTATCTATGGGACAACCTCCGCAGTTGGACCTGGAGAGGCATTCGATGGATCTGACAAATCCCGCACCGGACACCATAACGATTGCTTCCTGGCCAGTCCCAACGATGTAGGTACCTACACCAATCCGACCTGGGAAAAGAATTACCTCCATGACGACACCCGGTATCTTCCCATGGGCGGAGAAACCTGCAGGTTGAGAGAAGATGCGGGCACTCGTTATTATTGCAATTCGGCTCTGGATGAGCTGGCGTATCTTCGATGGTCATTCATGAACAGTTCCTACTACCGCGGCATACTGGACACATGGACAGACCAAGGCTGTATGCCTGATGTGGAGCGAAGACTTGGGTACCGTTTTGTGATGAACGAGGGTTCCTACAGTGAAGCAATGCATCCCGGAGGTGCCTTGCGTTTTGAAATGACCCTGACCAACGAGGGGTTTGCAGCTCCGTTTAATCCCAGGGATCTGAAAGTCATACTGCGAGACCCAATCAATCCTGATGAACTTTGGGAGGTACAGCTTCCGGAAGATCCCCGATTCTGGCTGGGTGGTGAAATGATAACCATCTCTCATGATTTGGGTATATCTTCCGAAATGGAAAACGGAAACTATGATATGCTTCTTCATCTGCCTGATCCGGCCGAGCGATTGCAGCAACGGCCTGAATATGCCATCCGTCTTGCCAACGAAAATGTATGGGAAGAAAATACCGGATTCAACCGGCTGTTGCATCAGGTAACAATTGATGACTCGGCAGAAGGCACCCCACATGATGGTGAGCTTGTTTTCCGACAGGCAGGCACCGTTACTTCGTCGTATTCGGATAACCGAAATATCGATGAAAGCCCTTATCATTTCCGGTTGCATCACAACTACCCGAATCCATTCAATCCTGCAACTACTATTTCCTATGAGCTCGATTACGAGATGGAAGTCAGGCTGGACGTATTCAGTCTATCGGGGCATCATATTTCAACTCTTGTAAATACCACAAAAAGTGCCGGTTTACACACCGTTACATTTGACGCAGAAAATCTGGCCAGTGGGGTATATCTCTATCGCTTTACATCAGGCAACCGCCAACTGACCCGGTCCATGTCTCTGATTAAATAGGTATCAGTGCGGGATTATCACATACATTAGCTTCCGGGTGCATCAACATGCCATCGGGGTTTTCCCCACCGGTGTCATGTTGATGTGATATTATTCGCGCGTCATGATGACTCCGGCTACCGTCATCTACCCTTGAACGGCTAACGGGAAGACCTCTTTTCCATGATCGTCAATAACGATATTTCGGTGATGATATTCCTTGACTACATGTAAAAATCAGAGACCAAAAAACGCAATCGCATTTTCCCTGAAAATTTTATCAATCACTGATTTGGGAAGTTTCAAACCCCGAAATGTGCCATCAACCTGCCATACTTCCATGGAGTTATCCGTTACAAAAAACTCCCAGTCATCTCTCCAGGTGGTATAAGAAAGCTCCCGGACAGCTTCCGGGTCGTCATTGACATAATGCATGAGATCGGTGGAGTAGAGCAGCCGATCCTGGTAGGTGATAAAGAAATCCCGGAGCTTGTCCCGGTCCTGTTGTGCGAGATATTGCAAATGGGGGACACGGTGTGCCATACCCATCACCATATTGGGGTATTTGTCCAGGTGTTCCGCCATCATATCTATGCTCCACTCCATACTGCCCAGATGAGCTCCGAAGAAAGGCAGGTCCGGGAATTTGCCTAGAAAGTTATTACGAGCTTCGATAATCTCTTCATAAGAAGGGTAATCATCGTGCAAATACATGTGAAACTCCGGGTGATTTTCAAAATAATCCCGGTCGTTATTCACAGTCATTTCCTCCAGGGGCAGCCAGCAGTTTTTGGGTTCTCCGATGTGACCCATCAAAGGCATTTGGTGTTCGGTCATATATTCGAAGATCGGATAAAATCGTGGATCATCAATCTGGACAAAGGATCCATCTTCATCCCTGAGCTCCATTCCGATCACTTTCCAGACTTTGATGCCGACAGCACCGTTTTCTCTGGACTCCCGGACATGTTTCATGGCGTTTTGAACCCAGGCATCCCTGTTATCCCAATGATCCAGCGGTAGCGCGGATAAAAAGTCAACCCGGTCGCTGTGATTCTCGCGAATTCGGAGTGCCACTTCTTTTTGATCGTAAATAGAGATTTCATCGGATCCGACATTCACGGTAACCAGGCGGATATTATCTTCCCTTGCCTGGATTATCATAGGTGAGTCATCCACATTGATATGCACATGAGCATCAATCTTGTCAACGGACCGAAAGTCGTTCATGTCATAGTAAGTGTCGCCACAGCCAATTAAAAGCAGCAGCAATCCTGATGACAGCAAAAGTGCAAGGCGGCTAAAAAAAATATTTTTCATGATGGTTCATTGGTTTCAAAGAGAAATGATAGTCGGGGCAGGGATTAGCCGGAACCGGAATCACACTGAAGTGATAAGCCGGTACCGGGCAAAAGCAACGGAATCCCCCGGGAACACAAACCCGGAGAACTCCGTACAGCAAACAGATACTACAGGATGCAAGGATAATTACAGAATTCTGGTATTACCCCCCTTCTTGAGGTCAATGTCCATTCCACGCTTATTCGTTTTCCATGCGCCTCGCGTGAAATCGGGTATCATCACCGGATTAGACCGGTTTGCTACCGACCACTCGGTCAACGGGACAATGGACGTGGAAACAGCAGCATCATAGACATCCATTTCCAATGGCAGACCATTTCTGAGGCAATCTACAAATCTCCAGTCGAGCGGATCGACCTGGGCATAACCGCGAGCATCTGGATCTCTTTGGCCTTCTCTGCGCAACTCGTTAAAACGGCGTGTAAGTTTCGGGGTATAGGACTCGATAAGCGCATCAAGTTCCTCCTGTGGCACCCATCCGTCATGACTTGCTGCAAATCGGTTTGGGCCAACTGCAAACGTACCCTCAGTGCCACTTAGAAGGGTGAACCGGGCGCCGGGTCGCGGGGTGGTCACATCATGCTGCAACATGATCGTTCTACCCTTCTGTGTTCGGATAATGGTGGTATTGATGTTCCCTTTAGCCTCTTTACCGGTGAACTCTTTAAAAAAGTCATCTTCGGCAGCCAGTTCTTTGATCCGATCCTCCATAATGAAATCGTTGCTGGATACCGAAACCAGATAATCCAGTTTATCTCCACAGTTAATGTCCATCATTTGAATGATTGGTACAAAGCCGTGACCCGGATAGAGATTGCCTTGACGCCCCTGGTTCTCGCGCAGGCGCCACATATTATAAAACATCTCTTTATTCAAAATATGCGACATCAGCAGATCGTGGATGTAATGGCCTTCTGCATGGATAAGTTCTCCAAAAAGACCTTCGCGGGCCATTTTCAGGATATATCCGGTATCATTCCGGTGACATGACCTTGAAACCTGCATACAATGCCTTCTGGTCCGTTCCGAAGTTTCCACCATTTGCCAGATTTGGTCCATATTCTGTGCGGCGGGAAGCTCGATATAGACATGCTTGCCATGTTCCATGGAAAAAATGGCTTGCTCGGCATGAGGCTCCCAGTCGGTGACAATAGCTATAACATCCAGATCGTCCCGCTCTACCATTCGTTTCCAGTCATCCGGTCCGTTGGAGTATTTGTCCGGTTTATGGTAGCTTGAAATGCTTTGAGCTGCAGCATCCACACGATCGGGACGCAAGTCACACAGGGCTCGAATTTCAACCCCTTCAAGACTGGCAAGCCTGCGCACTGTTCCGGATCCCCGGTTTCCAAGGCCAATGACTCCAATGCGAACGACATCGAGTGCGGGTGCGGCATATCCACGCATATTGAACCGCTGCTGATAATGGTGAGGAGAGCGGCTGCCGGGATCCGCAATCGCTGAAGATCCCGTGAGTCCAAAACCGGCCAGTCCAAGACCGGCAAATCCGCTTTTCTTAATAAAATCTCTTCGGCTGTTTTTCATTGTTATTGATCTGTTAATTAAGACTATGCAAAAAGCATGTTTCTGTCAGTGATAAATCGGAGGATACTTACCGTCAGGCGCCTGACATTTTGGTACCTGTGCCGCTTCCAGGTTAGAGAAACGCCGTTGTTCCACCCTGTTCAAGCTGAATATCCATTCCCTGGCTGTTATTCTTCCAGCTTCCTGCTGTAAAATCCGGGAAATCGACCGGCACGCCATTGTTGGCCACCGACCATTCACTCATTGGAATAACAGCACTCCAGAGAGCGGCGTCATACACATTCATGTCCAGGGGGATTCCGTTTCGAAGGCAGTCAATCAACCTCCAGGCCAAAATTGTATCCATTCCGCCATGACCTCCAACTCTTCTGGCCATTTCGCCAACCCGTTTGGTTATTTCCGGCGTGAATTTCTCCTGGACTTCATTAAACCGACTCTCAGAGAACCATCCCGAGTTGTAGTCATCGCCAATTTGAGGTTTCGGATATGCCCTGGCTGCCGCTTTTGTGCCGCTCACAAAATGGTTTCGGGTATAAGGCCGGGGCGAAGTGACGTCGTGCTGAAGTGTAATGGTGCGCCCTTTCTTCGTTTTAATAATTGTCACATTCATATTGCCGCGAAACGACTTGTCGGTGAACGGTGCGAATGCCGGCTCGTCTTTCGCCAGTTCCCGGGCTTTTTTCTTCATCATGAAATCATCACCGGAAACCGAAACCATAAAATCCATCATATCTCCATGGTTGATATCCATGATTTGAGCAACGGTACCAAGGCCATGATGCGGATAGAGGTTACCGTTTCTCGTAGCATTCTCCCGTAACCGCCACATATTCTGATACTGGTTCGTCGAAAAATTGTAGTCCATCAGTTGATGGATGTAAGCCCCTTCCCCGTGAATGATATCACCGAAGAATCCGGCCCGTGCCATATTAAGAGTTACCATTTCAAAAAAACCATAGCAGACATTGGTCATCTGCAGGCAATGCATTCTGGTTCTTTCGGAAGTCTCCACCAGTTTCCAGCACTCTCCAAGGGTTTGCGCCGCCGGTATTTCGGTTGCCACATGCTTTCCCTGCTCCATGGCAAAAATGGCTTGCGCCGCATGTTGTTGCCAAGGCGTATTAATGATGATAAGGTCCAGGTCATCCCTCATGCACAACTCCTTCCAGATGTCCTCCCTGCCGTAGTAGGTATCGGGTGAGATAGTTCGGTTTATATCGGCAAGTTCCGCGACTGTTTTGGTGACTGCGTCTTTTTTCAGGTCGCATAGCGCAATAATTTCGGCCCCTTCAATCCGGGCAAACCTGCCGGTATTAGAGCGACCCCGGCTTCCTGTTCCGATAACACCTATACGAACCTTGTCGAGTGCAGGTGCCGCGTATCCGGCCATATTAAACTGTTGGGTATACCCCTTCCATTTACGGTCAATTGCCAGGCTCTTTTGGGGTTTACCGGCGTTAACGATGGAACCGGCTGCTGTTGTGCATGCGCTTGTAAGTGCCACACCGGCCAGGCCGGCATATTTCAGGAAATCTTTTCTGCTCTGTGTCATAACTAATCAATTGTTTCAAATGAGATTATTTTAAAAATCCGCAAAATCCGGCATCCATTACTGTGGTATAGCCTCTAGTAGCAGATGATTGGTAAACGATACCTGCATGGTTGCATCCGGGCCCGTTACGGTTCCGTACTCAACGCCATTTTCATAATCATAAATGGTATATGTGATGTTCTCCCGAAGTCCGCGGAGAACAACCTGCCCTTCGAAAGAACCTACTTCATCGTCATGTCGTCCAGGATTCTGGTCGGCATACATCCCATAGTACATCCTTCCGTCTTTTTCGATGGCATGGGTTTCCGGGCGATCAAACCCGATATCGTACAATTCACCCAGATAAACTCCTTTGGCAAGTTGCTTTTCCTGATATATACCGGACCACTTGGCCCAATAAGCCTCCCGTTCTGAATCAAGATCGGTTTCGGGATCGGGTCCGGTTCCTACCGGCCAGGTGAACTTGGTTCCGATAACGGCACCAATACCCACCTGAGAAGCAAAATCCCTGCCGGCACGGCTCAATTCCACATGATCGCCAAAATAGGGGGCGCTACGGCCCATTAATGCCTTTAGCGTTTTACCTTTGTGGCGAACTTGCCAGGAGCTGGTTGGATCGGAGGCTACGGCTTGTGTCATATACGGGAGAATATGAAATGCGTAGGATGTGCCGCATGGGCAAATTTCTATGAGGGCATCATCCACATATTTAGTGGCCTCATTAAAAATATTTCGGAAGAGTAATCCCATTGCCTCAAATGATTCCTCCGGTCTGGCGTGGTTATGAGCGGGATTATGACATTCCGGAGCAGCATTTAAATGCTGTCCGTCAATTTTTATACCGTGATATCCCCAGGTGTCGATCATGGTCTTTACAAGATCAACATGATAATCTATAACCGGCTGATGAGCCGGGCACATGTAATATGAGTCCCACCAGCTGATGGTGTGAGGCTCCTGGTTTTCATCCAGAAGAAGCCAGTCCTTCTGATCGTGATATACATTCGAAGTGGGGTGCATGGCGAGCGGTGCCCACCAGATTTTTGACCGGATGCCTGTTTCATGTACTGTGCGAACAAATTCGATCATATCATCGTCGCCAAGCGGATATTTTTCCGGATCCAGTTCCCAGTCGCCAACATTGGTTTGCCAGCCATCATCCAACACGGCCCAGTGGTAATGAAGTTCGTCGACTTTTGGTAATGCGCCATAGACCTGGTCCATCGTGAATTCGCGCTCATATCCCCATGCACACCACTGTGGTTCATAGGCACTTTCATGCGGTTCAACAAAAGTAATACCTTTGTTCTGCATAATTTTGCGGTATTCAACAAGCGATTCGAAATAATCTCCCTGTTGAACTCTGACGAATGTCTGATGTGTGGTGAGTTCTTCCCCTGCATGAAGCGTTTTGTCCATCTCCTGAACCATGTGAAACGATACATAATCTGCTGATTCCATTGAGACCGGCATGGAAACCAGTTTGGGTACCATTTCAAGATGGCCAACAGCCAGGCCGGCATCGGGTCGCCATATACTCAAAACCGGAGTTCCACCACCATAGTCCGAGTTATTCATTCCCTGAAAATTTTGCCGGAAGAACCCTTTCGTAACAGGTAAAACCCAATCCTCTCTTCGACTTGTAGATTCACTTTGATAACTCCAGAAGGGAAATTCATAGGTATCAGGAGTAGTATCCTTCAATTTGTAGTGATGATTGACCCACCGGCTAATGGCAAGTGGAGAATCTCCTGCATTTATATAGGATACTTCATAAACCGCGACAGATGGAAACGCATGATAGGTTGATATGTTGAGTCTCTTTTCCAGAGAGCCATTTTTGCCGGTTATCGTCAATCTGGATCCTTCCCCAACATTGTCCTGGATAACTTCTTCCTGGACGTTCTGAACTTGAAAATCTGTTACATCCACCCCATTAGCGGTTACATATTCTGTCGGTCTAAAGTCGGACAGAACTGTCGAAACGTTACCAGCCCTGGAACTGATCTTCGTATTCATTTGCCTGTCAATTTCAATTTTCAGTTTTGATGTTTCAACAACAGTACCAGTCTCGGAGCATCCGACAAGTGCAGCAACGGTAAAAACCAGGACAAACAAGTGATTTCTTTTCATGTTGGACGTTTGTATGGGTGTATATGACAAGGTTTGGCACTTGCCTATTTAAGGTGCAGCATTTTGCCGGTTGCAACCACATTATCGGCTGACAAACGACTTATATATATTCCCGATGGAAGTTCGGCAGCATCAAAATACACGGAGTGGACACCAGCGCCTTTTACTCCATCGACCAGATTTCCGACATGGCGGCCAAGGCTGTCAAAGATATCGAGCCGTACATTCATGGTTTCAGGCAGTGAGAATTGAACCCTGGTTCGCGAATTAAACGGATTCGGATAGTTTTGATCGAGGGAAACCGTTTCCGGTTTTTCGCTGCGAATATCTCTGGATGAGGTAGGCTCGTTGTTGGATCTCCATTCAGAAAACCACCAGTTCCCATCATACTCTTCACCATGAATCCCGTTGCCAACCGTCACGAAATGCATCAGGTCGTTCATTCCAGAATGTGGTTCCCAAACCCCTTCATTTGCCAGACGAATTGCATAATCCGGGCGATGATGCAGTTCGGGTTCGGGATCAGGAAGCATCAGCAGCAACTGATACGTGCCTTCCGGCATATTATCCGGAATGCCGATTTCATATTCCATGAAAACTTCTTCACCTCCATGCCAGAATCTCGGATCTTCGTCAAGATAAATCTCCCATACCTCATTCTGTCTGAGTGCATTTCGAAGAATCAGACGAACATCTCTGGGGTTATAGGGTGATGCAAAGCCTTCATTTTTCAGAGTCAAATCAAATGAAAAAGTCTGTCCGGGTGCTACTTCTTCACTGTATACTCCTTCCTGAAGTACAAAGCGATACCCCAGCCGTCTTTTAACTTCGTCCATACAGCCTTGTTCCTCCCACAACTCAAGAGTTGGCCCATACCATCCGCTGTTCAGATAGGACCAGTTCAGGTAATCCATTTCAGGGATGGCAAAACCGCATTGTCGAAATTCATTCACTGCAGATGAGCCGCCTCCGCCTGTTTCACCGCCCATTGGTACAAATCGGGTATCCCTGCTCAGGAAATTTTTCTCAAATTCTACATTTCTGTATGTGCCCAAATCATTGGCACTTGCCAGAAAACCGTCATTATGGTGTCCTGTTCGTGAAAAATCAGATCCATCATATGCCGTTTCTTCCGTAACCGGATCCCATGTTCCAAAAATGTTTGCCTTGTAAGCGGGGGTTCGCACATTGACCATGCGCCGTTCGGGCAGTGCCTCCAGAATGGCCTGCAATACTTTCGTCATATTCTGATTCGTATTCAACCCGTGCGAAGAGGCGTGCCATTCTCCCCAGGCTCCGATAAATCCGGCCTCCATTACCGCTATGACATCTGCATTTCGTTCAAGCACCGGGGCCAACTGCTCCAGATGGCGTTCAACCATATGAAGAGGTGCATCCGGTTCATCCATACTGGTGGTATAACGAAACCTCAGAACCGCTTTAATTCCCGAATCGCGTATTGTTTGAAAATCCCGGTCCATGCGATCCAGCCAATGATCACTGATATCGCTGTCCCGAAAATCGGAAAGCGTATAATTTCTCATCACCAGAGAACGATATTGCATTTTCTGGCTTTCGATGACAGATGCTGATAACAGCGAACCATCCGGACCATGATCGGTAAAGAAGTAAAAACCTCTCTCGGGGTTCAGGAAGATTTTGTCTGTTGGTTCATACTGCACCCTGAATTTTTCCTGAGCAGCCGCTTCGGATGCTGATGCTACCATAAAAAGAAAACATGTGAATATCGAAGCAAGATAAATAACGAAACGTACGAGCATAATGGGGATAGAGCTTATTATAACATTAATCAATAAAGGCACCTGCAGCAGTCATACTCCCACAGGTGCCTTTAGAAAAATGGTTTCCAGACCCAAGAGCTATGAAAACATGTGACTGGAAACCACCGAACCATCAACGTACTGATATTTATTTGATCAGCATCATTTTTCCGGTTGCCACCTGGCTGCCTGCGGTGACGGTATAGAGATACATACCTGAGCTGAATCCGGCAGCATCAAATGTAACGGAGTGAGCACCAGCGCTAACCTGTTGGTTCAACAGCGTTTCAACCTTGCGCCCCAGCATATCATAGACATCGACTACAACATTCTGTGCTTCGGGAACTGCAAACCGAATTTGTGTTGAAGGGTTAAACGGGTTTGGATAGTTTTGGTAGAGTGTTAATGATACAGGGACCTCGGTTATACCGTCATTGAAGGTACTGGTCGGTTCTCCGCCTGATGGATCCTCACCTGACCAATCCGCTTCGTACGTATATGTGTACCCCTTTTGGCCATCATTATTAGCGATATCCTGTGACCACCACTGATCACCCGTCCGGTGATTGAACGCTGAAGATGCCAGCATAAAGGCAACAAACGGACTGTTGTGAAACTCTTCGGCAAGATGCTGCGGCTGAAGAATGACCGATTTGGGAATTGCAATTTCAGCTTTGTTGTAGTCTTCGTTCCAGGCTACCTTAATACCGAGTTCCGGATTGCGCTCATATATAGAAAACGCATATCCGTTGCCCTCCTGGGAATGCTCGGAAATGGGTGCCTGAAAACCGGTGCTGTCTTGATAATCCTCATCAAACGGCCAAATTGTAGTAACAAAATCATAACCGTTTTCATACCAGCCCCAGGTCATACCGGTCGTGTCCTGAAAATCCTCCATCGGATTCGGATCGGTTGAGATGCGAATGGAAATAGCCCCACCGTCATACATGCCGTCCGGTACTGTGTCGGTCAGAATTCTTCGAACATCCGCACGCTCATTCATATCGATACGGAGGTACAGCCAGTCTTCATCATCTGTAGCGTATAAACCGGCAAAGTTCAGATCAATCAAATAATCGAGATCTTCCGGATCTGCCGGAGAATTGTCGCGGCCGTCGGCTCCATCATCCCAGGTAATAATGGGACGGTTGGGGGGCACGTCAAGTCTCATGTCATCCGTCCATTCACTCAGATCGCCATCAATCGTAATGGTTGTTTGCGCGGTTGCCGTAAAACTGAACATGCATACCAACAATGTCGTCATGGCAGCCAAGGATGTAGCTTTTGATAACATATGATCACCTATTTTCATTTATTGTTGTAATTATAGCCAAACCGAAAGCTATTATAATAATTCGGGAGAGAAACCAACGAACAAACACCCGATCCTGCAAATAAAGTAATAAAACGAAAGATAATGGGCAAAATAATATTTTGTTTTTTTATTATTGTGTTTCGATATGCCCGTGTGGTTTCTTTTTCGCAGCACACATGCGGCGATTTGATTCAATTAGCTGCGGTTACAGGTCATAGCTATTCTTGCCGCAACCTTTCGAAAAGTTTTTTTGCGTTTTTATAATAGACTTTTTCTAAAACTTCGTCGGGAAGATTCAATCCATTCAGACTCCAATGGCGCTGAAAGACGTCATGATCATAAAAATGTTCATCTGCCGACTCGAGTATTCGAAAGGTCGTACGATACATTCCCGAATTGTAGCCAAGATCTGTCCCATACAGTAAACGATCCTGGTATTGAATAAAGAACTTTTTCACGAAGCGTGGGATATTCGCGATTTCCGAGAATCTCGCAGAGATGTCGGCATACAGATTTGGATAGTTATCAAGCATTTCGCCAAGTCTATTTAAATCGTAGGAAAGATTGGCATAATGGCAGGCGATAAAGATGGTTTCCGGATTGTTTCGAACGGCATCTTCCAGAACATCCATCATTCCGGAATGGTCAATGATATTCTCACGATTATCCAACCTCCACCTCCAGGCAACCATGAGGCCGTCGTTGGTTTCATCCATGGGTTGATACATCCACAAAGGGTCGGCTACATGGATATTTACGGGCATACCCAGTTCGGCTGCTCTTCGAAATACCGGTCGCAGTGCCGGATCATTTACATGAGGAAGGTGGTCATTATCTCCAGTCATTGGGCCACTTCGCACACCCCATCCTTTATCGGACAATTCTCCGATTCCTTTACCTCCCATGGAATGACAACGTTCCAGTTCTGCAATTGCTCGATCGGCATAATCCGGGCTGTCAAAATCACGTACATCTAACCCGCACCACACTTCAAAGTGTTCCGGGTAAGCATTGTAAACATGGAACAGAGAATCGAATTCTTCATGAATCGCATTCGTCAGAATCACCGTCTTCCGGATATTCAGTTCATCCATGATATGAGTCCAGCGCGCCACTTCATCCGGAGAATTCGCATACGGGTGAGAATGCACGTCAATAACAGGAAAAGCGGCTTTCTCTATATAGGTTTGAGGGGTATTATAAATTGACTGTGGCCGATAATCCTTCAGGTAGATTTCGTCTGCGTTTTGAGCATTTGCAACCGTTGCAAACATTGCCGATACGACGAGTGTCACTATGAGTATGTTCAAACTGAAGGCCTTTTTCATATTCTTCAGGTTTCATAAGTAAATGCTGTGAGCGGGAGGAGACAAAACGCATTCATACTCCCTTTTTGACTCTGCGAACCAAATGGTCGGCAATGTGAAGAGAGGAGCAATGCGATTTTCCGTACAGAAGACCGCATTACTCATTTAGAGTATCTGTTACCGTGATTCCAATCGGATTTTTCCCGTCTCTCCCTGGATGTCATGTGCCTTTATGGTCACGACAAGCTCATTGACGGCAGTATCATAGAATTGATCCAGAATCTTCATTCGGGGGTGATCTGACCGTGCAATGTAGTTATCAGGTACACGAAAACGTACCTCCTGGGTACCATACATGCGAATTGTCCAAAAAAGGTCATCACTATCAAAACCGTACACGTTGTACGTTCCGGTATTATTAATTGTGTAGGGCATGGGACTTGTGCCTACAGACCATTTCAGTTCGTATTCTTGCTGGTCCAGGATGGGCAGATAGACAAAACCATAGCCTTCCTCTTCAAAAATTGCAGGAACCGGATTGCCGTTCAGGCGGGCCTCAGAAACATGTTGTCCGCTCTGGAGGGGGATACTGACGACCATGTTACCGAGCAGGTCATAGCCATAGACTTCATCAGGCATATGTGTATTATCGATGCCGGCGAGGCCTGTTCCCTTGAAACCAACACGGGTATACTCTTTATAAAGCCACTGTGAATAAAGCTGCTCTGTATTCTTTGCCAGATATCGATAAGGGTATCGCTGTACCTTTCGAAAATGATCTACAAACTGTTGGTTCACATCCGGCTGAAGAAAATCATCTGTTGCCAGAAAGTTGGCCCAATGCCCATCTATGATATCCGATTCATACTCTGATATGTCCTCGCTCGGCAAATCGGCGTAATTATGCCAGAAATTCCCGAAAACGCCCCTGTGCAAGATCAAGGATCCCTGATCTATGCCACCGTGATTAATATCCGGAGGGTTCAGCTCCTGGATACCGCCAAACCGGGTACTACCGTATCGAGCGCCGTACTCATGGAACAAACCTCCGGTACTGTAATCTCCGTAAGGGTTCCAGTAGTAGCCATAGGCGCTGAACGACTCAGGAAAAGAGTGGCCGTTCTCTTCAGAAATACCATACTGCCAAAGAATGTTTTTTATCACATCCATGTGGCGGCGCATCATTGTTTCATCACGCGGCCTACTGTTCTCGACGTCATACCATTCTGAGCGAACCTTTTTCCCGTCTTCCCACCATTCATGTCCAATACCGGTAACACCCATTTCAATATGAGCCGCATTATTCTTGACAAAATCCATGATTTCCAGCTGCTTCGGACCAATATTCTGATGATTGTCAAAATTATATCCCGCCTGGGTTGCGTGGGGAAGTGTAGCAACAATATTAAGACGATCCATTTCGGCGAGAGCAAACAGGCTTACCAGCCTGACTCCGGCTTCCTTGCCGATTTCTGCTATTGGCCGGTAGTCACGGACATCAAAATTTCGTCTGATACCAGCACGCCAGGGACCGTCTTCATGATCCAGGTTCGACCCCTGCATATAACCAACCTGATTGACTGTTATCCCAAAGCCCCGGGGGAAGAAAACATCCAGGTCCAGATTTTCCGTATCAGATCGGGTATTGCCAACAGCAGTGCAGGAGGATAACAGAAACAGCAGAACAAAAAAGGTTACAATGGATTTCATATGAAGTAATTTTTAAGAGAGGTGGTTTTCAATTACGTCCTGGTTTAGGGGCTGCCGGTTCACCAATAAATATTCGCCATATGCGGCCGATCTCTCCAGGTGAGTCCAGGCTTTGCACGAGATACATTACCGTATTGTGCAGGTATATATCTACCACCTGATCATCAATAGAGGTAGCCCGAATGGTTCGTTGTGTTTCATTTGGGATTTCCTCAGTTTCCACACCTTCCTGCCCATAATTGGGGGGGATTTTGTAGACATAGTCCCGGATGTATGCCGACGCATAGACATTTCCGTTAGCGTCCACGTCAAGTCCGGCCAGAGGTGTACCGATATTTGCAAATATCTCCATATCACCAAGTGATCCACCCTGAATTTCAAAGCGAACAACACGAGAGCGAAACAGTTCGGTTACGTAAATATGTCCGTCGAACACCCGCATTTTGGATGCCATGCTCACTCTACCCAAGCCTTCTTCCAATTGGCCGCCGGCAAAGCGGCTAATTGAACTCCCCTGAAGCAGGTAAATATCCCCATTGGCATTCCAGTCGAAATCTGCCAGGGCATTCATTTGTACGATAACGGAATGGCTTCCACCACCATCGGGGATAGCGGCGAGCCCCTCATCAGTCACTACAAAGAGTTGACCATTGGGGCCAAACTCCATCGGCCCGGTTACCGGGAGGTTGGCATAGACGGTTTGGACACTGTCAAGGCCATCAATACGGTACACCGCCTGGTCATCTTCAGAACCGATAAACAGGTTCCCTGAATTATCTACGGCAATTCCTGTCGGACTGAAGATAGTTAATTCAAGATCAGCAAAATCGGCAAGATACTCGAAGGTGAGATTATTGCTCCACAGGTCGGATCCCCATACTGCGGCACGCACATGCGTAACACCACTTTCATTTTGAGGTACATACGCAATAATTTCGCTATTCGATATTTCCTCAATATCGGCTACTCCCTCCCCGACATTTATGATTGTCTCATCTTTGTGTGGCCGAAACCCGCTGCCAGTAATAGTTACACGATCACCCGGGAAACCGGCTTCGGGCACAACCTGTTGCAACTGTGGCGGCTCCTGGTCCACTGGAAAAGGATCATTCTTGCCGTTATAGGTAGGCATATCTGGTCCGTCACACGACATCAACAACAACATCGGAATAATCAATACGTAGACGGCCTGTCTTTTGAATGGTGAGTTTGGCTTCATGGCACTTATGATTTGGATACTTGGTGCGTTATTAATGATCATCAAAAATCAAAGTTGACGGTAAGCATGTGGACACTATCAAAGAATTCCATATGCAAGTAGGCGTAATCAACTTTTGTTCGCACACCCATGGCATCGACATTTACGCCGGCGCCTAATGAGAAGCTTTCGATATCATAATTTATTTTGTAGCCACCCCTCAGGAAGAATTGATTACGAAAGCCATACTCGAGGCCGCTATCGAGGCGCTCGGTATAATCTCTGGAGTGAATAAAATCTGATGCTACCGTAAGCGTGTGATTTTCATTCTCCGAAAAAATGGACAGAACATCCATGGCAAGGCCCATTCTGAACGTCATGGGCAGGGCGAACTCATCTGCCCTGTAAGCCTGTTCGTTGGAAAAGTTACGAATGGAGACACCGAGTCTGAGGTCTCTGTATCCGATGTAATAAATCGTTCCAAAATCCAGTGCGATCAGGTGCATTTTGGCACTTGCTCTTTCCGGGCTGTCAAAATTGCCGACATAGGTTGAACCTAGATTTTCATAGAGGTATTTGACATTCAAGCCAACGCCAAACTGATTGGATATCCGGAAACCATAACTGGCACCGGCGGCAAGACTGCTAACCGAAAAGGTTCCGGTATCCTCATATCCCTGATCGGCGTGGTCAGAACGGATAGTACCATGAAATGTCCCCCAGTCCAGGCTGGTCATATTGAGTCCGACGACCCCCCAATTACCCAGGTTATGAGAAACAGCGCCGGAACTCACATTAATGTCGGCAATCCACTGAGTTCTATTGGCAAACACGGAAGTACCTTCGGTAAAAGCATACCCGGCCGGGTTCCAGAAAAATGAACCGGCGTCATTAGCAACAGCAACATGGGCACTACCCATACCGGCGGCACGGGCTCCAACCGGCATGTTGAGCCAGGTCATACCTGATTGAGCCACTTTTGCTGTCTGTGCGGCTGATTCTGTTGAAAGGGTCATCTGTGAAACAATCAGACAGACGGTGAACAACAGGGAGTAGGCGAATCGAAATCCCCTCGTGCTAAATTTGCTCATAATGTTGGTAGATAAATCTGTTTTTTTCATAATTATCTCACGATTACGAATTTTACAATTGCGTCCGGGAGGGGGTTCATATCGCCGTCCCTGGCATCTGAAACATGCAGGATATAGACACCGCTGGACGCGAGCTGGTTATAATCTGTTACCTGATCCCAGATTTCATCGCCACTTCCACTAGTATGATGGATCACTTTAACCAGGTCACCTCTGGCTGTAAAAATTCGCAAAGTAGCAAAGGGGGGCAGATTGACGAACAAAAGATTATTGGAGTCATCCGAAAAGTTAAAATCTCCGGCTGAAGCAAAATAGGGGTTGGGTACGACCCGGATGTTATCGGTGGAGCCCTCTCCCGGCTCAAAGGGGATCGCCGGTGTCTGACCGCGATTGGCAAATTTTGAGCTCTCCAGAGGGCCGGATATCAAACCGGTGTTGGTTGATCCGTCATCGACAACAGTTACGCCATAATAGTATGGTTCGCCCCGAATGACGTCATGGTCAACAAAATAATTCTGATTGGCAGGAACTTCTGCAATAACTTCCCACTTGCGTCGCTCACCATCGGGCCAGTACATACCGTTTCGCTGTCGAAGAATTGCTTCGATCTCCTGTTCGGTATCCATTTGAAACGTCCCTCGTTTTCTGTAAACCCTGTAGTAGTCGGCGCTTCCGTATCTGCCAAGGAGGTCGGTCCAATTCAGTTCGATATAGCCTGGTCCCTCGGTGATAGTCAGGTCAGGTGAAGTTAGAGGATTAGAGACATCCAGACCATTATTCCAGGCCCATTGTGCCCGTTCAAGAGTTTGAATGAGTGAGTCTCTTCCGGTTTCGATGAGTTCGCGTTTCCTTTGATCATTGAAATCGGCTCCCTGGACACCACGGTACCAGTTCAGCCACTCTTTACCTTTTTGTTCGGCAACTTCACGAGAAATACCTCCGGCCCCAACCGCATACACGATATTTATTGTGTCTCCCATTTGCAGATTATACGGGCCGTAGGCTTTATATATCATATTCCCCCGATGGCGACTTGGATCGTTTGGCCAGCCGACTGTTTGTTCAGCTCCTTCTCTCAGACCGGAACTGGCCCAGTCCCAGAAAGTTGAAAACCCTTCCATTGTACGATCCCAAATATTGGTAATATGCCCGCTGGTTCTGACGGTCGCTGGCTGAGACCGGTCATCAGTCCGATCATTGGGAGCTGTATCAACATGGAGAGTTGCATATCCCGGGTAAGTGGAGGAAGTAAACTCCGCCGTTGGCATCGCCTGGGTGGTAGGCATGATACCCAGAGCATGTCTTGGATTGCCGAAGTTATCGAAGAACTGGCCACCGTCTTCAAATTCCGAGATATCCGGATGTTGGCCGTCAAATAGATACCCGATGAGAAGGTCGCGGCCAGCCGGCACTAGCGAAGACGGAACTTTCATATAGTCGGACCATTCACCGGCGGATTCACTATACCATCGGGTTTGGTTCATATTGGTCCCGGCAATGTTTGAAAAGCCGTAAGCAATGGAGAAATAGACATCCTGTAATGTCTGTGTAGTATCCATATCTTCATCCGGCCCGGGATACTCATCGGCATCGAATGTCACTACATACTGATTATGCTGGATGATGTAATCGGCATGGTGTTCATTTGCAAAAGAATAGGACCGCTTGGTTACTTCAATTCCGGGTGTTGTTTTATACTTCAATTCGATCATTTGATCAGATGGAAGATTCGGATCGACGGTTCCGTTAAAGGGTGGTGTAATTTCACTGATCGACCCATCCGATTTTTGCAGCAGGGTAACCGGCGGACGTTGCCGGTAAAATGATTTTACTCCATATTCGGGGGGTTCGCGAAACCCTGCCGGCCACGCCATCATCTCATTCTGTATTACTTCACCATCGGCATTTACATACCTGCCAACTGTATGAGGATTCCAGTGGAAGGAAATGGTACCATACCGGTAATAATCTCTCGGCCAGGTTCCTGTAAATGTAAAATCCGGCTGATTACTGGTGTTATACATATCCTCATCTGCTACGGTATACTCGAAGTTTCCAAGGGTATGTGTTCTTCTCTGTGCATCTGTCTGCGAAATCATAAAAAGCAGCATTAACACGGAAGCCACCAGCGTCAACAGCGACCGAACAGGCATTTGAAAGAAATTTGATTTATACATATTTGACCATTTAATTGTATGAAATTCAAACATTTATAGATGTATTCTGAAGCCAAAGGAAAAGTGTCTCGGATTAATAAACTGTTCCCAGGTGTTATAGCCGAGCACGATATGGTCTTTGTCCCATTCACCCCATTTGTCATTGCCCTGGCGTTCACCCGAATACCAGGGAAAGCGAAGTGATTCCCGATACTGGGTCATATTTCGGGGATTTGGAAAGCCTCTGTAATTGGTAAGATTTGTTACCTGTGCATAGAAGCTGACTGTTTGGCCGGTTATGTTGAAATCCTTGCTCAGCTGCACGTCGGTATTCCAGTAATCAATAACATCGACATACCTTCGTTGACCAACGCGTGCTTCAGGGTTCAACAGATATTCTCCACCATCGCTCCAGCTTTGATTCACGTTGAGGCGCCATCCACCCAGAATTTTATTCCCCAGCACGGTCGGGCCTACATCGGGCGGAATACTGAAAGTCAGATTGGCCGTAATTGATGGTGTAGGTGTGGATCGTGCATCCTGAATTGTTTCTCTTTGTTCTCTGGCTCTGAGCGGGTCTTCGTAAACATAACGGAACCCGGTAAAACCTGAAGAGCTTCCGCTATATTCAAAAGCCGCCCAACCGCGGAACCATTCTCCTTCCACTTTCTGAAGCCTCAGCTCGACACCTCGAATATCTGCATAGCTGTTATTTTCATGGGTCTGGACGTTATTTTCCTCATCCCATGATACGATATTCTGAAGGCTCAACTGGTTGCTGACATCCTTGTAATAGGTGGTGAACGTTGCCAGATAACGACGTGCTACCTCTACCTCGAACCCTAACTCATAAGAAATGGTACGGGGCCAGTCGGCTTCCATATTGGGTATGATTGCTCCTCTGGTTTGCGGCTGAACCCGGTATATCTGATCGAGCACAGGAGGCTGATAAAAGTGCCCGTAGTTAAAAAACACTTTGCTGGTAGTTGTTATCGGATGAGATACACCGATACGCGGACTCAGATAAAGTTTCGAAACGACATTCCCGGTTTGCAGATGAGAAAATGAGAGTTCATTATCCTGAAAACTGCCCGTACTGTAAGGAAGGTTGTTGAAGATGAAGTCGGGATCCAGATTATACGATTCATCTCCATACCACATATAATCAGCACGAACACCGACATTGGCGATCATCCCCCCAAGTTCAAAACGATTCGTGATATAAGCCGATGCATTAACAGGTGTGGCGTCAAAACGAGTCCAGTTTTGAGGAGCCTCCTCATAGGGCTGTGTGGAAAGTCCGTGGTTTACCTCCCGGCGCTCCCTGTAATCAGCGTATTCAATAGCAAAACCGAATTTAAGTTGATTTCTGCGATCGATTTGGGACGTATAATCAAAACTTGTTCCAATTGTCCAGTAATTTGAGTTATCACGTCCGCGACCTCCACCTGACATTAAAAACTGATCCAGTATATCGTACTGTTCTCCGATTCTCCCTATGTCGCTGGAAACATAACCGAACGGGCCTTCATCGTAGCACCGGGTTCCAATCTGTTTAATGCAGTCGGTATTCCGGACACCAATCGGTTCCTGCCTGGTACTATACGTTGTGAAATCGACCGACACCTGATAAAAAGTGTTAGAACTAATGGCATGATTCAGTTCCAGTCCGGTTCTGTAATGACGGGTTTCGATGGGGTTAAGCGTTGCGTCATGCCAAAGGCCATGCTCCTCCAATGCATTTCTTGCGAAGGAAGTCCCTTGCCTGGTTCCGTTTACCATACCGACACTATACCCATACTGACCAGCACTGACCCCTTTGTTGAGTAGATAGCCATGATTCCAACTCAATCGTTTTCCACCACCCAGGTGGGAAGTCAGTTTAAAAAGCGTGGATGAAGAGATGGAATTGTTTCGGCTCAAAGGGTATGCCAGCTGCAAGTCATCGTAACGCTGTGAAGCCATAAATGTGGTATTTCCAAGAAATGGGACCGGGCCTGTCAGCGTCATATCCAGAACATGGTCCGGTTTATTGGCATACTCACGATGTCGGTGCTGCCATTTCCAGATTTCCAGTGCTTCCTGGGGGTTCACATCTGTTTCCGGATTGCCGTCGGCCAGTCGTGATCTTGAAACTTCGTTCCAGCCAACAAACGTAAACGGATATTCACCGGTGTCAACCATCTCTCTTGTGACACCGGTCATGGCATCAGGGCCGGCATACACTTGCCAGAAAGGGCCATCCAGATGATACGGGCTAGGGCCAAAATGCTTTTTTTGCGGGGGTGAAATCCGGTAATCAACAATCAGGTCGTACTTATCAAGACGGCCATCACGGGTAACAATGGTAACCATGCCAGATCTGATGCCGCCATGATCGGCAGTAAATCCACCGCTCATGACTTCAAGTTCGTTAACCGCAGTGAGGTTGAGCGTGGTGTTGGGCTGCTGGGTTCGCATATCCCTTGTCGAGAGGCCGTCGACAAATATATTGGTTTCATTTATATTTCCACCCCGAATCACCAGACCACTTCCGTCGGCACCTGATGTCAAAGAAATTCCCGGAAACGTTGAAAGCATCTCTTCAAGATTAGAGACGGGAGAATCGCTGATTGCCCGGGCATCCACCAGTGTCCGGCTCTGCGAGAGTTCCATTTGCACACGCTGTCTCTGGGCTGTGAGTACGACTTCTTCGCCTTCATAAGCAGACATAGACATAGTGAAATCGATGTGCTCTGTCTGATTCATATGCACACGTACTTCCTCGACCCGTTGTGTGGTAAATCCAATCATGGATGCCACTACGGTGTATTCATCAGGAGCAATGTTTATAATGGTATAGTATCCCTCCAGGTCTGTTACTGCCCCAATGGTAGTTCCCTGTAAATGGATGTTTACGCCGGTAAGCGGTTCGCCGGTACCCTCTTCAAGGACCCTTCCCGTAACCCGTCCTGTAGTCTGGGCATACATATCACTGGCTCCCAACAGCAACATGAGTATGAAACAGGCTGCAGCTTTGGCAATACCCGCCGAATGGTTAGAAGCATTAGTAAATCTCATAACATGTGGGTTATAGTATTTGAGGTGAACAATACAATCGGCACTATTGATTGGCTGTTAATCTTGTATAGTATGACGCCAATACGAAACATTAACAAATAAAAAACAAGCAATCAACAACAAAGTGAAATATTTTAAAAGATATCGTAAGTTTGCGGCTTGAAATTTTATCATACTATTACGGTTTGCCTTGAGCAAGCAGCCGTACATTCCTGTATGATTAAAAAAAAGAGGGAGGAGTAGCCTGACAATTATTGGTTTCCGCTCGCATGTTCCAGCAGTTCTTCGCTCTTCTGCTGCTGTACAACCGGATCGGGATCATCTTCTTCCATAGAAAGAAAGAAAGTGGCGATAATGGCCATAATCATTCCCAATATGGTAATGAAATGGGGTATGACAGCATAAATAACCAGAGACAATACCACAGTAATTACGGGCGCAACAGCATTACAGAGGGGTGAAACAACCATAGCCTTTCCATATCGGAATGCATAAACCAGGAACAGGGCCCCAATTGCATTCATAACCTGAATCAAGGCGGCAGCTCCGGGACCGGCAAATCCCCAGTTTATGGGTTGATTAAAATCGGTCATGAATATAGCAACAGGTGCCAACAACAAGCCGGTAAGCATCATATAGAAGAAGATATTCTCGGCTTTCATGGATTGATTGGCGAACTTGATCACATATGCCTGAAAGCCCCATGCCAGAAATACAAAAAGAGCGAGAATAACCCAGCCATAGCCGTCGACGATTGCATTTCCCGGGGGTGTGTAGGAAAGCAGCGGGATGGCCACCAGCGCAATAGCAATACCAATCCAACCTAAAATTCGCGCACGTTCTCGCAACAGAATAAAAGAAAGCAGAATAGTCACAACCGGAGAAAGCGAGACAAAAGGAAACACAAGGTATGCTGGGCCTTCAGATACGGCATGAAACAACACAAGTTGTCCACCAGCACCAGTAAACCCAACCGTAAGCCCCATAAGAGCCGGTTTAAGACGAAAATCAAGCTTCCACCCAATTAGCCAAAGAGCAACCAGCGCCGGCGGAATCATGGTTAGAGACCAGACAACATAACTTAGTGTGGGTGGAAAACCAGCAAGTTCGGGTATTTCTATCAACGCTCCCCAAATACCCCAAAAAATTGTTGTGACGCCGGCGAAGAGCAGCCAAAGCTTAGAATGCATTTTTGATTTCATATAAATACTCCCGGATAATCTGATAAGTCTGCCTGTTTATAACGGCAGACCTAACCTATGAGTTACGATTTGTTGCTTATTATATCAATTGCAGGGCATAATAGCAACAATTAGTAACTTTCCGTAAGCTTTTGTTCGCCGGGAAAAGAAGTGCAGGGTCTCGATTTATGCTATAACTACCTGAATATTATTCGCTTCCAAAGTTTTTCTCATGTTTTCGGATATACCCTCATCAGTAATAATTACATCTATCTGATCCATACCACATATTCTGCTAAGGCCTCTGCTTCCAAACTTAGATGAGTCCATCACAACAATCGTTTCGTTCGCAGATTCGATCATCAATCGATTCAAATTTGCTTCAAGTGCATTCGTAGTTGTCAAACCTGTAACAAGGTCAAACCCATCGGCCGCAAGAAAAAGCTTACTGCAAAAATGCTCCCTGACCATCGTTTCGGCATAAGAGCCAATTACTGCAGCAGAAGTGTTTCGAAGAACCCCCCCCATCACCATGATCTGAATTTCAGGTACTCTGATCAGTTCCAGTGCAATATTTACCGCAGGTGTCAGGACAGTCAGGTTTCGTTTATTCTGCAGATTTCTTGCCACCTGAAGTACTGTCGTTCCTGCATCCAGAATTAAAGATTCTCCATCCTCCACCATTTTGGCGGCACATTCTCCTATTCTTCGTTTCTCATCAGCATACTTCTTTCCTTTGTCCTCGATATGCTGATCATGAACCAGGTAATCGTTCTTCATGGCTCCGCCATGGGTTCGAACCAGAAAATTCTTCTCCTCCAAAAACAAAAGGTCTTTTCTGATGGTTACCTCTGAAACACCGAGCATTTTGCTCAATTTTGTCACTGAAACCTGACCTTCATCATTCAATAGTTTTATCGTCTTGTTTCGGCGTTCAGCTACGCTATATGCTCCCATATTTCTGCTCCTATACTACTTTTGTGATTATTCAGTACTCATTTTTTACATTTACGAACCATTTTGTGGCAAACAGTGGTTCATTTCTTTCCCTTTTGGGTTTCGTAACCAGAATACAGTCAAAAGGTATAAATTTTCCCTGATATCGCGAAACAGAAAGAGCAAATCTTTCGGATATTACGATAATTTACGAATGGGGTTTCAAATTCTTATTTTTTGTATTATAATAGGGGTGTGCCTTACGTAATAATTTCGAAATTTATTGATTGTGGTACATTTTCATACTAAACAAATATCCTCATTCTAACCAGCATATGGATTCTTATCCCACTTCCGGGTCATCCGAATTACAAACAAGAGCAACCTCTCGGATGGCGCCGATCGACATTACGGTTATTGGCGAGTTGAATATGGATCTGATCATGGATCATGTCAACAACCTTCCAGCTATAGGCAAAGAGCGTATTGCTCAAAGAATGGTGACAACCCTTGGCAGTTCCTCAGCTATTTTCGCATCCAACGCTGCTTCACTGGGAATGAGTATTGCATTCACCGGCCGCGTTGGCGATGATCTTTTTGGCAGACAAATACTGGAAATACTGAAAAGCAGAAAGCTGGATACAGCAGACATTACTATTTCAAAAACTGAGCAAACAGGTCTTACTTTCATCTACACCTTTCAAAATGACCGCGGAATGGTGACTTATCCTGGTGCGATGGAAGAACAAACCATTGCCGATATCAAATGGGAACGAGTGGCACAGTCGCGTCATTTGCATATGTCTTCGTATTACCTTCAAAAAGGCATGCAATCAGGGTGTGCTGAAATGTTCCAAAAAGCAAAGTCCATGGGACTCACTACTTCCCTTGATACCAATTGGGATCCCGATGAAAAATGGGGAGATGAACTATTTGAGGTCCTCAAGCATGTAGATGTTTTTCTGCCGAATGACGATGAAGCCAGGCTGATCAGCAAGAAACAGAATCTGGAGGATGCCATAGCGTTTCTGTCCTCTTTTGGCTGTACTGTGGTAGCAACATGTGGCGCCAGGGGAATTATTGCCAGAGACAAATACCAGCACTACCATGTTGCTCCTGTTGATGTGACACGGGTTGATGCAGTAGGTGCCGGTGACAGCTTCAATGCCGGATTCCTGAGTAAATACATAAACGGAAACAGCATAGAAGCTTGCCTCTCTTTCGGTGTGATCACCGCTTCTTTTTCGATCACCAGAGCAGGCGGAACCACAGCCTTCCAGGATATGGACCGATTTCGGGAGTTCGCAGAAAAAACGAATCCACTGCTTACAGTCACAAAGGTGTAACGTTCACACGGCGCTCATTCACAATGGGATGTCAGCTTTTTTGTCTTTCAGGTACTAAAACTCCATCCATGTAATAGCCATTAAAAATGGAACATCTGGGAAAAAAACGCAGGCTTAACATGCTCAGCGATTCATCTGGACGTTTTTCCATGCTGGCCATTGATCAGCGGCAATCTCTGCGGAAAATGATTGCCGAACAGACAAAGGAGACTCCGGAAAAGGTTGCTGTTGCCAGCCTGAAACTGGTAAAAAGGGTAGTAACCAGCCGGTTAGCATATAAGGCGAGTGCATTGCTGATCGATCCCCGTATCGGATATGCCTCTGCCTGGCAATTCATTCCTGCTGGAACAGGCGTATTACTTTCGATGGAACAAACCGGATACGCTACAGTAAATCAGCGCGAGAGGCTTACACGTCTGTTGCCGGAGTGGGATGTCCAAAAGGCATTAGCGGCTGGAGCCGATGGAGTCAAGTTACTGATCTGGTACAACAAAGATGCCTCGGATGCAACTCTGGAACATCAAACCAGCATCGTTCGAGCCATGGGGGAAGCCTGCGAGCGGCACTCGATCCCATTTATACTGGAAGTGGTTTGTTATCCATTGGACGATGCTCTCGTTACCCGCCCTGAATTCGCTCATCAAAAAGCGATGTGGGTGATCGATGCTGCAAGAACTTTTTCCCGTCCTGAATACCGTGTCGATGTATTGAAACTGGAGTTTCCGGGAAACCTTAAATATGTCAAAGAGTATCAAAGTGCTTCGTTTGCCGGTGGTGACATCATCCACGATCTGTCGGAAATACAGGACTTTTGTCACCAGGTGAATATGGCTTCCACCATTCCATGGGTGATATTAAGTGCCGGTGTTGAGCCGGAGGAATTTATTGAAAATATCAGGATCTGCAACAACGCCGGAGCCAGCGGATTTCTTTGTGGCCGGGCAATCTGGAAAGACATAACCCGGTATTTCCCTGATACCCAGGCTATGGAATCTTATTTATCACAAACGGCCTCCGCTTTTTTTGACGCTATTCTCAGTGCCAATCATGAGGCTCTCCCCTGGTATCAGCATGAGAAATATCGACTCCAATCTGATTCATTTACTATAAAATAAACGACTAACAGCAGCATCTTAAATGAAAGACTCTATTCTACTTACAAAGAATTACCTGAACCGGTATGCCAATAAGCAGCATCAACTTGCAAGGATTATCAACAATCCTGACCCTGAGAAGGGATTGGTTCACACCCCAGTTGAAATCGCTCAGCAACCATTTCTGTGGAGGCACACTGCTCATCTCATTAAAGAGCAATCAGCAAATATTAAAGCCTTTCTGACTGATGCCGGCCTTTTCAGCACCACTTGTCGACCGCATATCGTTTTCACTGGCGCGGGCACCTCTGACTTCGTTGGCCAGTCTCTTGTTGATCTTTTTCGTTCGAAATTTCAAACCAATGCATCTCATTGGGCCACACCGCGAATCACCGCGAACCCGGACGACTACTTTGAAAGGAATCACAACTATATCCTCATACATTTCGCACGATCGGGTAACAGCCCGGAAAGCAAAGCGGTACTCAACCTGGTTTTATCCAAATATCCGGATAATGTACGACACATCATCATTACATGTAATCAAAACGGTGAAATTTCCAGAATTGCTCACTCCCATTCCGGCAATGTCTACATGATCGTTCTTCACGAAGATTCCAACGACAAGGGACTGGCAATGACCAGTTCTTTCAGCTCCATGGTAGTTGCCGGACAGAGTATCGCGCACATCGATGAGATGGACCGTTTCCTGGAGACTGTAGATCGCATCGCTTCTGCTGCTGAGCTTTTTATAGACAGTCACACCGACTCCATTTACAACCTGGCCGACCCTGTCATTGAAAGAGCTTTTTTCCTGGGCAACAAAGATTTGCTTGGAGCAGCCACCGAGTCGGCTTTAAAGGTTCAGGAACTAACCGCCGGACAATTACTCTCCAAGAATGACGACTCGATGAGTTTCCGTCACGGCCCGATCTCCGCAGTGGATTCTTCCTCCATCATTTGTTTCTATTTGTCGGAAGACCCTCTGACACAACGATATGAAGTGGATGTTATCAAGCAATACGAAGGTATTTTTCATGAAATGGGTGCGAAAACCATTGTCGTTGGCTCCAATCACCAACAGCTTTTCACTCAAACCAATGTCCAATATTACTCATATGACCCGAATTCAAAATGGCGAATCGAAAAGTATTTTCAGGTCAATCTTGCCGTACTGTTCGCTCAACTATTCGGAATGTTCCAGGCTGTCCGACGCGGTATTAATGTAGACGACCCCTCTGCTCATAAACCGACATATAACCGGGTTGTGCAGGGTGTCAAACTCTATGACTCGTGACCTTCGGGCCAACCACTTCCTTAATCTCTTTTATAT